>NZ_JBNCMT010000001.1:290056-303389 GCF_049846925.1 Brevibacillus nigriterrae | reverse complement strand
CATCAAAATCAGTTCCCATGTCTAACAAGCCATCGGGACCGCCAATCGTCAGATCAATAGCTCCGCCACTCAAGTGTCCGAGCGGTTTTTCAGGGCGGTAGACCGGTTTGGCAACATATTTCGATAGTTCCTGATCGAGCTCATCCCCTTCTGTATAACCTTGATTGTGCAATTGTGTCTTGAAATCATCATAGATTGACTGCTGAACTTCAAGTGGACGCCATCCATCAAAGACATGCAGATAGTATCCGACAGGGAGGTCTTCAGCAGTCTTGATTAATCGATCTGCCACTCCTTTTCGCACAAAACAACCTGACAGGGCATGAGGATAGCCAAGCTGGTAGTAGTACGGATGGACTTGGATCTTGTCAGTCAAACCGGCAAGAGAGACAAGTGGCTCATGGCACTCTTCGATCAACGGTAGCACAGCAGAATTTTCATTTGGGGGCAGTAAGGGAATGGGGTATTTCAACATAGCAACCTCCTAGGATGGAAGAAAAAAACCTGTTCTTTTTTTGAAAAAAAGACCTGTTCTTTTTTTGGAAAAAAAGATCTAGTCGTTTTTCTATAAAAAACGACCTAGTCCATATGAACTAGGCCTAAAAAAATAAATGACGAACGTCTATTAATAATTTCGGTATTTTACCCAGTTTTGTTAACAAAAATATTTTAAATAGAGCATAAAAAAATGTAAAGACTCTAAAATAAGTACGACAAGTATTGAGGTATTGTGTTAAAAGTGGCAAAAACATTGCAAAAAAACTACAATATGATTAAAGTACTATTTATATACAAAACAAGGAAATCCTTTTGAAAAGTTAAGGTGAATTATGCGAATCCTCTGTTTTTTTCTTGCGATTGTACATAAAATGAATGATCTTGAAGTGCATTTTGATTTGTATCACGTGTTAAAAAGAGCGAATGAAAATCAGAAAAGGGAGTTAGTGAAAACAGGGCTGAAGCTGCCACGTCACTACTTCGATTTTTTGGTGAAAAGCGGTGTGCTGGAGATTCAAGGTATACCTTATCATAGCTCAAACGAAACAATCGTGGCAATCGGTATGAATATTAAATCAATCGGTACTTCTGTCTTGTTTGATATGTGTTTTTCTCCGCAAACATACAAACTTTGGCAAAACAGCGATGCTGTCATTGAGGAACTGAATCTTCCCGCCGATATTTTTGAAGAGTATGTGTATCGACTAGGTGCACTCAGCCGATTCCGGTATTTGGGGCGTATCGATGACCCCTTGACTGCGATAAGCCTTGGAGAGAATGACATGATCGAGTTTAAACGGGATTTCCTTAACTCCAAGAGTGCAATCATTAAAGCTGTTGTCGCCTTTTCCAACAGCAACAATGGCAATCTGTTTTTAGGCATAGCAGACGATGGTCAAATCATTGGCATCAATGATGAACTGCAGCATTATGGTGATCCAGATAAGTATATTTTGGCTATTACACAATATATTCAGGATAAAACCACTCCATTACTTGCTCCTTTTCCGAAAATTTCATTAAAAAAGATAGAAGACAAGTATGTAGTAGCCATCTTTATTGAGGTTTGTTCTGATTTAATTTGTGGTTTTGATAAGAACGGGGAGAAATATGTTTCCATTCGAACAAACAATCGCTCGGTCATCGTCAAAGATCCGCATCAAATTGGTGAAATCTATGTGAAAAGGCGCTTAGGAAGTGACATTAGTCGACGTCTAGGATTGCTTTAGAATCATTTCAACACTTGGGGGGACCGCATGACTAAAGGATGGGCATGGAACTTACTATGGATCTTTTTAATTGCTGTAATTGCGGGATGTTCTAACGTGGGAGATAAGCCAGGAACCAAGGAGCGTAACGTATTAGCTGCCAAAATAGATTCTGTCGAGAAAGTGTCTGTACTTACAACAGATGGTCAGGAAATAGGCCTTGATATGGCAACGATAAAAAAGGAATTACCCTTGACGACTGAAGAACTTTATCGTTCAACAGAAAGGTTGAAGGAAGAAGAAGTTCGGTATACGTTGTTGGCTTATCATGAAAGCCATGCTCCGCTCGTAATTGAAGTGGGAGAATCAGCATGCCAGTTTGAAGATGTCACCTATCGTGGAAAAGACGCGTCTCTCTTTTATCAAAAAATTGCGGAATTAACCGGACAAGCGTTGATCAAGGCACCAAATGTTCAGTCGATCGATGTAGAGGCAGTTGACAAGAATGGTACTGTTCGGCTTACTTCCGAACAATCCTCCGAAATCTGGCAAATGATTCGCCAAGCAATTGTCCAAAAGAAACCAAAATCAACTCCATATCCTTTATTTCCTCATTACCGGTTACGAATTGATTTTGGTGAGAGAATAAGAGAGATTACCGTACTTACCCCAAGCTTAGTATCGATTCAAGTCGGCAAGGATACACAGTACATGCGAGTCTCAGGTTCCCTATTTTCATTATTAACAAAATATATACCTCCACAGCCAGAAGAATCAAAGGAGTTTGATCAACTTTTTAAAGCAGAAAAAATTATCATGCTTGCTGCTGGACAGAAAGAACCTCAATTGCAAGAAGGGATTGACCCAATTTTATTGGAAGGTGTTGCTCACCAGTTTGTTCGGATCCTGCAAAACGGAACTAGATCAACCGATTCTTCCCTTCAAAATGAAAAAGTAAGGTATAAAATCATACTCCTAATTGGGAATACTAGAAAAGAATGTGTGGTGTATGAATCCGGATTTTATATAGAAGGAAAAGGATTCAAACATTCGCAAATTATTCGACAATTAGAAGAATTACTTCTTACGTATAAATTATTGGTGGAGAATGGCTAGTATGGTGATATAAAGCTTTTCTATCATCGTAATTTGTCGTAAAATAGACATGTTGTTCACAACTTAGTGGTAGGGATTCCGTTCCAAAATGCCATAGGAGGATGGAGAATGAACGTTCACGAGTATCAAGGTAAAGAGATACTAAAGCAATACGGTGTGAAAGTGCCTGAAGGTCGCGTAGCATTTACAGTAGAAGAAGCTGTAGAGGCTGCAAAAGAATTGGGAACCAAAGTAGTGGTTGTCAAAGCGCAAATACACGCAGGCGGACGCGGTAAAGCTGGCGGTGTCAAAGTTGCAAAAAATCTGGATGAAGTTCGCACATACGCAAGCGAAATTCTCGGTAAAGTGCTTGTCACTCACCAAACAGGTCCAGAAGGCAAAGAAGTAAAACGTTTGTTGATCGAGCAAGGCTGCGACATCAAAAAAGAGTACTACATAGGTTTGGTTCTTGACCGTGCGACTGGTCGTGTAACCATGATGGCTTCTGAAGAGGGTGGTACGGAGATTGAGGAAGTAGCAGAACACACTCCGGAAAAAATCTTCAAAGAAGTAATTGATCCAACTACAGGCTTGACTGCTTTCCAAGCACGCAAACTTGCCTATGCGATCAATATCCCGAATGAACTGGTAAACAAAGCGGTTAAATTTATGACTGGTCTTTATCAAGCATATGTTGACAAAGATTGTTCAATCGCTGAAATTAACCCACTGGTTGTAACTGGCGATGGAGAAGTTATGGCTCTCGATGCCAAATTGAACTTTGATTCCAATGCATTGTATCGTCATGCTGATATCGTGGCAATGCGTGACCTTGGTGAAGAAGACGAGAAAGAAATCGAAGCATCCAAATACGATTTGTCCTATATCGCTTTGGATGGAAACATCGGCTGCATGGTTAACGGTGCTGGTCTTGCCATGTCTACGATGGATATCGTTAACTTCTACGGCGGCGAACCTGCGAACTTCCTTGACGTAGGTGGCGGTGCGACTGAAGAGAAAGTAACAGAAGCCTTCAAAATCATCTTGAAAGATGAGAAAGTAAAAGGCATTTTCGTAAATATCTTCGGTGGAATCATGAAATGCGACATTATCGCTAGCGGTGTAGTTGCTGCTGCGAAACAAGTACAATTGGATCGTCCGTTGGTTGTTCGCTTGGAAGGTACCAACGTAGAAAAAGGCAAGCAGATTTTGAAAGAATCTGGCTTGAACATCGTTGCAGCCGAATCTATGGCGGATGGTGCAGAAAAAATCGTTGCACTCGTGAAGTAATACGATATCGATACATTTTTACCAAAATGTATGCGTTTTCTGCAAAACCGGAAGAACCCAACTTCAATTAAGGAAATAAAGGTGGGAAAAACACGCGATGAGTATTCTTGTCAATAAAAATACAAAAGTAATTACGCAAAACATGACTGGAAAAACCGGGATGTTCCACACGCTTGGCGGTCTGAATTACGGAACGCAAATGGTAGCTGGCGCAACACCTGGCAAAGGCGGAACAGTTGTAGATTTTGCACTTGAAGACGGTTCTACCGTTCATGTTCCTGTATACAACACTGTTGCTGAAGCAAAAGACAAAACAGGCGCAAATGCATCTGTTATCTATGTACCACCAGCAGGTGCTGCTGATGCAATCATGGAAGCTGTCGATGCGGATTTGGACCTTGTTATTTGTATCACAGAAGGTATTCCAGTCCTGGATATGGTGAAAGTAAAACGCTTCATGGAAGGTAAAAAGACCCGCCTTGTTGGTCCTAACTGCCCAGGCGTTATCACTCCAGGTGAGTGCAAAATCGGTATCATGCCAGGCTACATTCACACTCCTGGTAAAGTAGGTATTATATCTCGCTCTGGTACTTTAACCTATGAAGCGGTTCACCAAACATCTACTCGCGGAATCGGTCAATCTACAGCAGTTGGTATCGGTGGAGACCCTGTGAATGGTACAAACTTCATCGATGTTCTTCACCTGTTCAATGAAGATCCTGATACAGAAGCAGTAATTATGATCGGTGAAATTGGTGGAACAGCTGAAGAAGAAGCAGCTGAATGGATCGCAGCAAACATGAAAAAGCCAGTAGTGGGCTTTATCGGTGGACAAACTGCACCTCCAGGAAAACGCATGGGTCATGCTGGTGCGATCATTTCTGGCGGAAAAGGTACGGCTGCTGAGAAAATTGCTACTTTGGAACGTTGCGGTGTTCGTGTAGCCAAAACTCCAGCAGTTATTGGAGAAACACTTGTTGAAGTGTTGAAAGAAAAAGGCATGCTCGAAAAAGTGCTCGTATAATACATGGGTAAACAAAAAGGAGATGGCATTTGTCCATCTTCTTTTTTATATGATTGGGTTTTCTTATATTTTTTTGTTCTCTCCATCTGTCTCTTCCTATAATGTAGAAAAAGTGATGAGGAGGAAGGATATGGGGGATGAAGTACTGGAAGAAAGAGACTGGTTGTATTCCCTTTGCTTGATTGAAGGGGTAGGAAGAGGAATCATCTATTGGATTTATAAACACTTTGGTAGTTTTTCTCTTTATGAGCAATACAGCAATGTGATGCCAAGTTGTCCACGAATTCCGCAAACTGTTTCTCAAGCAATCATCTCACGTATGAATCTGCCTCAAATACTGCAAGATAAAAAAGAGAGAATAGCCTTGCAAATGGATTTTTCTTGTTTCCTGGATACCAACTTTCCCGAGAGCTTGCGTCATATTCCAGATCCACCAGCAATTTTATTCTACAAAGGTGATTATTCATTACTCCAGAATCATTTGATTGCCATTGTCGGATCAAGGCGAACGACGAGTTATGGCGAATCGGCATGTCAATATTTCTCGAATGGTTTGTCGAAATTAGGGATGGTTGTCGTTTCCGGGATGGCACTGGGAATTGATACTTTGGCCCATCGCTTTGCGTTGGAAGCAGATGCTCCGACAGTCGCTGTACTAGGATCTGGGATTGGGCACATTTACCCAAAGCAAAATTCTCAACTCTATTATCAGATTGTCAACTCCGGGTTGGTGCTTTCTGAATACCCACCGAATACGAAACCGCATCCGGGGCTTTTTCCCGAGCGAAATCGAATCATTAGCGGGATCAGTCTTGGAGTTGTAGTGATTGAGGCAGCCGAACGAAGTGGATCATTGATTACTGCAAACCATGCTCTGCAACAGGGAAAAGAGGTTTTTGCAGTCCCTGGGTCAATCTTTTCTCAAGCAAGCGGAGGTCCTCATTCCTTAATCAAAGATGGGGCTAAGCTGGTTACAAACTGTAGAGAAGTTATTGAAGAGTTTTCCTGGATACTTCCGAAATCGCAATCAGTGGACGAGACAAATTCTCTTGATTCCGATGAACGGCTATTGTTATCAATGATCAGTATTGAGCCTGTTCACTGGGATCAGTTATTCGAGAGTCTGGAACCCCATTATAGAGACACCATCGATTCGACTCTGCTGCTATTGCTAAGTAAAAAGTGGATCGAGTGGCTGCCAGGAGGATATTATCGCAGGCGTGGAGATAAAAAATGAAAATAAGTGAAGTTTGACAAATAGAAAGTCATATTGAATAATAGGGGAGATTCTATTCAACATGGGGGAGGAAAAAAATGGCTGAAACGCTTGTAATCGTCGAATCTCCGGCAAAAGCGAAAACAATTGGCAAATACTTAGGTAACAAATATATCGTAAAAGCGTCAATGGGCCACGTGCGAGACCTCCCGAAAAGCCAAATGGCTGTTGACGTTACGAATTCATATGAACCGAAATACATAACGATTCGTGGTAAAGGTGATGTACTCAAAACCTTAAAAGATTCGGCAAAAAAGGTAAAACAAGTCTATCTTGCTGCCGACCCTGATCGCGAAGGGGAAGCGATCGCATGGCATTTGGCCCAATATCTGGGACTTGATCTTTCAAAGCCGATTCGTGTTGTATTTAATGAAATTACCAAGGATGCGATCAAGGAAGCATTCAAGCATCCTCGACATATAAATATGGATTTGGTTAATGCTCAGCAGGCTCGAAGAATCCTTGACCGACTGGTGGGGTATAACATTAGTCCCCTCTTGTGGAAAAAGGTAAAAAAAGGCTTAAGTGCAGGACGGGTACAATCCGTCACAGTTAAAATGATCAACGATCGGGAAAATGAGATTAAAAGCTTTGTGCCTGAGGAGTATTGGTCTATTACGTCCACGCTTCTTTCTGGTAACAAGTCATTTGAAGCACGTTTTCATGGATTTGGTGAGGAAAAAGTAGAAGTCAAATCCCGCACAGAAGTAGATGAGATTTTGAAACGGATTGGCGACCACCCTTTCGTTGTATCGAAGGTGACGAAGAAAGAGCGTAAGCGCAACCCTGCTCCACCGTTTATTACGAGTTCTCTACAACAGGAAGCAGCCCGCAAGTTAAACTTCCGTACAGCCAAGACGATGATGATTGCCCAACAATTATATGAAGGGATCGATCTTGGCAAGGAAGGAACTGTCGGTTTGATTACCTATATGCGTACAGACTCAACTCGTATTTCACAAACAGCACAGGATGAGGCGAAGGAATATATCCTCTCTGAATATGGCATGGAGTATGCTTTGACAGAGCCAAGAAATTACGGGAAGAAAGAAGGGGCTCAGGACGCTCATGAAGCGGTTCGTCCAACGTCGGTACTCCGTCACCCCGATAAAGTAAAAGAATTCTTATCTCGTGATCAACTTCGTTTATATCGTCTGGTTTGGGAGCGCTTTATTGCCAGCCAAATGGCTTCGGCAGTATTGGATACCATGAGTGTGGATACTGAAGCAAATGGTGTGTTCTTCCGAGCAACCGGTTCCAAAGTGAAGTTCCCAGGTTTTATGAAGGTATACGTAGAGGGCAATGATGAAGGAAAAAAAGAGGAAGATACCATTTTGCCTCCGATTGAAGAAGGGCAAAAGCTTGAGACGGAGGGAATTGAGCCGAATCAGCATTTCACCCAACCGCCACCTCGTTATACAGAAGCACGCTTAATCAAAACGCTGGAAGAGAATGGCATTGGCCGTCCTTCTACCTATTCCCCAACGCTTGAGACCATTCAGAAGCGTGGATATGTTGCTTTGGAAGAAAAACGATTTATTCCGACTGAATTAGGTGAAATCGTCAATAGTTTAATAGAAGAGTTTTTCCCTGAGATTCTGGATGTAGAGTTTACTTCAGAATTAGAGTCAGGATTGGATAAAGTAGAAGAGGGTATGGCCGATTGGGTGAAAGTTCTCGATTCATTTTATCCATCCTTTGCCAAGCAGGTAGAGATTGCGGCAGAAACGATGGAAGAAGTTGAGATTAAAGACGAAGTTTCGGATGAGCTTTGTGAACTGTGCGGAAGACATATGGTGTACAAACTAGGGCGGTTCGGGAAATTTTTAGCATGTTCCGGCTTCCCGGATTGCCGAAATACGAAACCGATTGTCAAAGATACAGGAGTTCCTTGTCCACAATGTGAAACCGGAATGATTGTGGAACGTAAAAGTAAAAAGAATCGTCTCTTTTATGGATGCAACCGTTACCCAGAGTGTGATTTCGTTTCCTGGGATAAACCAATTGCGAGACCTTGCCCCAAATGTAAAAGCATGCTCGTAGAGAAAAAACGGAAAAAACAAGGGGTAAGTATTTCGTGCACGGGTCCTCAATGTGATTACATGGAGGAAGTAGATTCGTAATCGTATCAATAGTTGGAGGGTACTCAGCATGACACAACCATACGTAACTGTTGTCGGAGCAGGGTTGGCAGGCAGTGAAGCAGCTTGGCAAATTGCAGAGAGAGGAGTCTCTGTGAAACTGTATGAGATGCGACCGGTAAAGCAGACTCCAGCCCATCACACCGACAAGTTTGCAGAATTGGTATGCAGCAATTCATTGCGAGCCAATACGCTGACCAATGCGGTGGGTG
Organism: Brevibacillus nigriterrae; assembly: GCF_049846925.1. Lineage (NCBI taxonomy): Bacteria > Bacillati > Bacillota > Bacilli > Caryophanales > Paenibacillaceae > Brevibacillus > Brevibacillus nigriterrae. The sequence continues at coordinate 294,645 of NZ_JBNCMT010000001.1, read as the reverse complement.
TATTAAAGGAAGAGATGCGTCACCTGAATTCCATTATTATCAAGGCTGCTGACAATTGCCAGGTTCCTGCGGGAGGTGCATTGGCAGTCGATCGGCATGAATTTGCCGAATATGTAACTCAGGCTGTACGCAACCATCCGCTGATTGAGGTCATTAATCAGGAAGTCGAAGAGATTCCGGAAGGGTACACGGTTATCGCTTCAGGACCACTTACTTCCGCCAGTTTGTCAGACAAACTCAAAAATCTTACTGGTCAGGAATATCTGTACTTCTATGATGCTGCTGCACCCATCATTGAGAAAGATTCGATTGATATGAGCAAGGCATTTATCGCTTCTCGTTACGATAAAGGAGAGGCGGCATACCTGAATTGCCCGATGAATGAAGAGGAATATAATCGTTTTTATGAGGCACTGATTTCAGCAGAAGCGGTACCTGTCAAGGAATTTGAGAAAGAAGTGTTTTTTGAAGGGTGCATGCCGATTGAGGTAATGGCTGGTCGAGGAAAACAGACGATGCTGTTTGGTCCGTTGAAGCCAGTGGGTCTGGTTAATCCTCACACTGGAGAACAGCCGTTTGCTGTTGTCCAGCTTCGCCAGGATAACAGTGCTGCGACACTATATAATATAGTAGGTTTTCAGACGCACCTGAAATGGCCTGAGCAAAAACGAGTGTTTTCCATGATCCCTGGATTGGAGAATTGTGAAATTGTTCGTTACGGTGTGATGCATCGAAACACTTTTATCAACTCACCGAAACTGCTTCGTCCTACGTATCAATACAGAGAACGGGATAGCCTATTCTTTGCCGGACAAATGACAGGCGTCGAAGGCTATGTGGAATCTGCCGCATCCGGTTTGCTTGCAGGGATAAATGCAGCAAAGCTGATAAAAGGGGAGGAGTTGCTTTCGTTTCCTGCAGAGACAGTAATCGGAAGTATGGCTCACTACATTACGACTACTGACGCAAAGCATTTTCAGCCAATGAATGCAAATTTCGGACTGCTACCTGCTCTGGGTCAAAAGATTCGCAACAAGAAAGATAAGAATGAACGGTTAGCTGCAAGAGCGTTAGAAACTATTCAGAATTTTTCACAGAAATGATACAATTTAGGTTGATAAGCAGTATATACTATGTTACTATATAGTTGCCTTCGAGGAGAGTACGTGTGAGATGGACAATTCAGTGGTTTTATCCACCTGTTTAGAACCGTTTCTTCACTATTTACAGGTAGAGAAAAATGCATCTCGCCATACAATCAACCAATATTCTGCGGATATTCTTGAATTTGCCGTATTTATGGAACAGCACCAAATTGATACATTGGATGCTGTTTCTTATTTGCATGGACGCTCATTTTTGGCCCATTTAGCAAAGAAAGGGCTAGCGAGGCGAAGTATCGCTCGCAAACTCTCAAGTTTACGCAGTTTTTTTCGATTCCATATGCGCGAGAGAAATGTGAGTCAAAATCCATTTCAACTGGTTTCGACACCAAAAGTGGAGAAAAAATTACCCTCTTTCATGTATCCGCATGAGATACAAACCTTGCTTGAGCTACCTGATTCCGGGACACCGCTTGGGCAACGAGATCGAGTAATTTTTGAACTGCTGTACGCCAGCGGTATTCGTGTAACTGAACTTGTTACTTTAACACTTGCTTCACTGGACCTTTCGACTGGTGTTGCCCTGGTGTTTGGTAAAGGGGCAAAAGAAAGATATGTTCCGATTGGCAGTTATGCGATACAGGCAATTCGGCAATATTTAGAACAGGGAAGAGAAATGCTGCTTGATGGCAAGCCTGATCACGGAGTATTCCTGTTAAATTATCGTGGAGAGCGCTTATCTGATCGCAGCGTTCGACGCATTGTGAACAAACACGTAGAAGCGGCTGCTCTTCATTTACATATCTCTCCTCATACATTTCGACATACGTTTGCCACCCATCTGCTTGATGCAGGTGCTGATCTGCGAACCGTACAAGAACTACTAGGGCACGTTAACATCTCGACAACGCAGGTTTACACGCATGTAACCAAAGAACGGTTGCGTCAAGTTTACGATTCTGCCCATCCTCGGGCGGACAAGAGAAGGAAGTGATTGGAGAAGATGGAGCAATTTCACGCCACTACCATATTTGCTGTACACCATAATGGAGGTGCAGCAATGGCCGGAGACGGTCAGGTTACTTTTGGAAATAGTATGGTTATGAAGAACGGAGCAAAGAAAGTTCGTCGTTTGTATCGTGGAGAGGTCATCGCTGGATTTGCGGGATCTGTTGCCGATGCAATTACTTTATTTGAGAAGTTCGAAGGCAAATTAGAAGAGTACCATGGCAACTTGCAAAGAGCTGCTGTTGAATTAGCCAAAGATTGGCGGTCAGATAAAGTATTGCGTCGATTAGAAGCAATGATGATCGTCATGAACAAGGATAACCTTCTATTAGTTTCCGGTAATGGCGAGATTATCGAGCCAGATGATGGGATTTTAGCGATTGGATCAGGTGGAAGTTTTGCTTTGGCGGCAGGACGTGCGTTGAAAAAATATGCACCCCATCTGACTGCAAGAGAGATTGCACAGGCTTCCCTTTTAACAGCAGCGGAGATTTGTGTATTTACCAACTCCAACTTGGTTGTTGAAGAAATATAACAGTCATGACCGTTATATTTGACCTCAAGCGGTCGCATCCACTTTTATGAAAAACGTCGAGACGTTTTTCACAGAAAAAAGTAGCAGGGAGGAATCGCATTGGTGAATCTGGAACAATTGACTCCCAGAGTAATCGTTGAACATTTAAACAAGTATATTGTGGGGCAAGCACAAGCCAAGCGTGCCATTGCAGTTGCTCTTCGAAACCGATTTCGCCGAAGCAAATTGCCTGAAAGTATGATTGAAGAGGTAATTCCAAAAAACATTCTTATGATTGGTCCGACAGGGGTAGGTAAAACTGAGATTGCTCGTCGCATTGCCAAATTGACGGGAGCTCCCTTCATCAAAGTAGAGGCGACTAAGTTTACCGAAGTAGGCTATGTTGGTCGGGATGTTGAGTCAATGGTGCGTGATTTGGTTGAAACAGCCATCCGTATGGTAAAAACCGAAAAAATGGAAGCTGTGAAAGAAAAAGCGGAGAAACTGGCCAATGAAGCGATCGTTCATATACTGGTTCCGTCTCGCAAACAGCAGGTTGGATTCAAGAATCCGCTGGAGATGTTGTTCGGCAATCAACAACAGCAAGCTCCGCAACCAGATCCAGAAGATGTTTCTCTTGAGCAGCAGCGCCGACAAGCAGCGTTCCAGGTTGCGGCAGGTCAATTGGAAGATCAGATCATCGAGATTGATGTTGAAGATCAGTCTCCTGGCATGCTGGATATGTTCCAAGTTCCAGGTGCAGAACAAATGGGGATGCAAATGCAGGATATGCTAGGAAGCATATTGCCTAAGCGTACCAAGAAACGAAAATTACGAATTAAAGATGCCAGAAAGGTATTAATTCAACAGGAAGCGCAAAAACTTGTGGATATGGATGAAGTTATTCAGGAATCAATCCACCGTGCTGAACAGCAAGGAATTATCTTTATCGATGAGATTGACAAGATTGCGGGGAAAGATGGACGTGGACCTGATGTATCTCGTGAAGGTGTTCAACGTGACATCCTCCCGATTGTTGAAGGTTCTACCGTAATGACCAAGTACGGCCCAGTTAAAACGGATTACGTCCTGTTTATCTCGGCAGGTGCTTTCCATATGGCGAAGCCGTCTGATTTGATTCCTGAGCTGCAAGGTCGCTTCCCGATTCGGGTAGAACTGACCAGCTTGCAGGTAGAAGACTTCGTAAGGATTCTGACAGAGCCGAAGAACGCTTTAATCAAGCAGTATACTGCCCTGCTTGAGACAGAAGGTATCAAAATAGAATTTACAGAAGATGCAATCTATGAAATTGCCAAACTGGCAACTGAGGTAAATCAGTCAACTGACAACATCGGTGCGAGACGTTTACACACCCTTCTTGAAAAAATGTTGGAAGATTTGTCATTTGAAGCACCAGATATTCACTTGGAAGTGATTAAAATCACCCCAGAATACGTCCGAGAGAAGTTAAATAATATTGTGAAGAATAGAGATCTTAGTCAATACATCTTATAAAAATTAAGAGAGTAGATGTCAGGAGGAAGAAGAGATGGATTTGTTGTCCAAAACCAGACGAATTAACCGCATGTTGCAAAAATCTGCGGGTCATGCAGTAAACTTTAACGAAATGGGTCAAGTATTAAGTGATGTAATTGAAGCAAATATTTTTGTGGTGAGCCGCAAAGGTAAATTGCTCGGATATACCATCCACCAGGAAATCGATAACGAACGTATCCGCAAAATGCTCGAAGAAAGACGTTTCCCTGAAGAATACAGCATTGGGCTGTTAAAAGTAGAAGAGACATCTGCCAACCTTGATGTCGATAGCCCGTATACGGCATTCCCAGTAGAAATGAAGGAAGTATTCCGTTCAGGATTAACCACGATTGTTCCTATCATTGGTGGTGGGGACCGACTCGGGACTTTGGTCCTAGCTCGTGTGAATGATCGTTTTGTCGATGACG
>NZ_JBNCMT010000001.1:0-289956 GCF_049846925.1 Brevibacillus nigriterrae | reverse complement strand
TCCGTTCAGGATTAACCACGATTGTTCCTATCATTGGTGGTGGGGACCGACTCGGGACTTTGGTCCTAGCTCGTGTGAATGATCGTTTTGTCGATGACGATTTGATTCTTGCAGAAGTGGGAGCTACCGTAGTAGGCATGGAAATCTTGCGTGAGCGTTCAGAAGCAATTGAAGAAGAAGCTCGTAGCAAGGCAGTTGTGCAAATGGCAATCGGATCACTTTCGTACAGTGAGTTAGAAGCAGTTGAACATATTTTCGAAGAACTTGAGGGTAAAGAAGGATTGCTTGTTGCTTCCAAAATCGCTGACCGTGTAGGTATCACTCGTTCCGTTATTGTCAATGCTCTACGCAAACTGGAAAGTGCAGGCGTGATTGAGTCCCGTTCATTGGGCATGAAAGGTACATTCATTAAAGTATTGAATGAAAAGCTTCTGCCTGAGTTAGAAAAATTGAGAACTTCGTAAGACCAACAGCTTGATACAACGAGGACAAAAGGTGTAGCGAAATAGCGCTACACCTTTTCTGTGCAAGGACAATAACCTAGTATACGGAAAAAATGTCAAATTTATGTCGATCCTGACGATGTCTGTCAGGCTTTTTTTTTAAGATTATACCTAGTCGATTACAGGAAAACCAAAAAAAGGATGATTTGTTTTGGCAAAAAATATTGTTAATTAGGAAAAAAGTATGTCTTATTTATAAAAAAATATTCATCCAGATCAAAATTGGAATAAAAATACAGGGCTTTTGTCGCAAATTATTTCCTTTAGAAAGATAGGGCTTTTTTCGTTAAAATGATTTTGTTATGATTTATACGTGTTGCGCTGTCGAATAAGCAGGAAAAATCACTAGATTTGAAGAACATTCTTACATGAACCATAATTCCTAACTTCTTGATGGTTGGATAATGGATCAAAATGTGAATGTTGGTAAGAATTTCAGAAGGTTAAGCAGTTTCATATTCGACAAACTTGGGGAAATATTTTAGTATTAGGTTTCTTGGAGGGGTAACTCATGATTTCTACGAATCAACTTAATTTACTGGAGCGATCGCTAGATGCTAGTACACTCCGGCACAGGACTATCGCGAATAATATTGCAAACGTAGATACTCCTTACTTCAAAAGCAAACAAGTTGTATTCGAGGAAATTCTACAAAGTCAGATGAGTGGGTCAGGACGAAAGTTGGATGCACTTCAAACAGATTCGAGACATTTTGGATTCGGACAAGCAAGGGGTAGAGTTCCCGCTCCACAAATCATCTCCAATCCCCAAGCGTTCGTACAGAACAATGGCAACGATGTAGATGTAGAGTATGAAATGAATCAAATGGCAAAAAACACAATTTGGTACAATGGCTTGACTCAAATGACCAATGGCTACTTTACCAAATTGAAATCTGTTATTGAAGGTGGAGGGAGGTAGTTTTAGATGAGTTTATTTAGAGGGATGAATATTACAGCATCTGCTTTAACGATGAACCGTCTGCGTCTCGACACCATAGCTGCAAACGTAAGTAATGCCAATTCAACAAGAGCTCAGATGGTGGACGGGGTATGGCAGCCTTATCGTAGGAAAATGGTTGAGGTCATGCCGAAAACCAATCAATCTTTTGATAGCTTATTGCAAACAGCGATGGGTGTTGTAAGTAATCAGCCAGAAAATGGCGTGAGAGTAACGGCTATCAAGGAAGATAATACTTCTTTCAAACGAGTGTTTAATCCTGAGCACCCTGATGCAGATCAAGATGGCTATGTGATGATGCCGAATGTCGACATCATGAAAGAAATGGTAGATATGATTTCTGCATCTCGTTCATATGAAGCCAACGTGACGGTGCTGAATGCTTCCAAGAATATGATGATGAAAGCGTTAGAAATTAACGGGAGATAAGGAGGGTAACTAGAAAATGCAAATAAATTCGATACGTCCACTAGGATTTCAACCTGAGATTCAATCTCCCGCTAAGACACCTGCGGATGTAACCAAATCATTTGGAAGCTATTTGTCTGATGCTATTGAAGAAGTGAATGCAGCTCAAATAGAATCCTCTAAATTGACAGAAAAGTTCGCAACAGGCCAGGTTGAAGATATTCATCAAGTGATGATTGCCAGCCAGAAATCTTCCATTGCTCTCTCCTTAACAATGCAAGTACGTAATAAAGTGATCGAATCTTACCAAGAGATCATGCGTATGCCGATCTAATCTAGAGTAACGTATTCTTTCTTGGTGAGGTGAACTATGAACGAACGTCTAGCATTATATAGAGAACAGGCAAAAAACTTTTGGGATCGATTCAGTACGAGACAAAAATGGATGATCTCGGCAATACTCTTGTTTTTAATCATATCACTTGGCCTTTACATATATGTTGCTTCTCGCCCGGTCTTCGTACCATTGTATGACCAGAAATTGAGCGAGCAAGAGGTAGGGGTCATCAAGCAAGAACTGGAAACACGCAAGATCCCTTACCGCATTACGGGTAACGGAACCCAGATCGAAGTGCCTCAAGTGGATGCCCAAAATGTTGTAGTAGATCTTGCTGCCCAAGGAATACCGGCAACAGGGTCGATCAGTTCGGAAATCTTTAAAGGTGCAGGTACATTTGGGATCACTGACAGACAATTCGACGTTTTGGAAAAGGACGCAGTACAACAAGAATTACGAAAAATGTTGGAGCGGGTCCGTGGAGTTCAAAGCGCACAGGTAATGATTACATTGCCAGAAGAAAATGTCTGGATTACTGATAAACCAGAGACTGCAACGGCATCGGTCATTGTCGAAGTTGCTCCGGGTACCCAATTAAACGATCAGCAAGTAAAGTCCTTATACTATCTTGTTTCTCGAAGTGTAGAAAAACTGCCGATCGAAAATATTACCATAACTGACCAATACTCCAATTTGCTGGAGTTAACCGATAGTGACGCTAATGGTCAAACCTTAACAACTTACCAACAACAAGAAAAAATCAAAACAGAAGTGGAACGTAAAATTCAACAAAACTTGTATAACCTTCTCGGAACCTTGATGGGGCGTGACAAGGTCATTGTCCAAACGGCTGTCAACATGAACTTCGCTAAGGAAAATCGTGAAGAGAAGCTGGTAACACCTGTTGACGCAGAAAATAACGAGGGAATAATTATTAGTGCCGAAAAATTGTCCAAGACGTTCTCTGGACAAGGTGCCCCACCAGCAGGTGCCACTGGAACAGGTGCTACAGACGTTCCTTCCTTCCCAGGTGGAGGACAGCAGGGTGCAAACAGTGAGTACGAAGAGTTAGAAGATCGTGTGAATCGTGAAGTCAATCGAATCAATCGTAATATTGTTGAAAGCCCTTATAAAATTGAAGATATTACCATTAATGTCGGCGTAGAACCCCCGAATGGTGGACAACTGGATCAACAAACCATTGACAATATCAAGCAGGTTCTGCGAAACGTTGTTCGTGTTACGATCAGTTCGAAAGATGTTGCTTTAACCGATGAGCAAATTGATCAACGTATTTCTGTATTCCCACGTGAGTTCTCCGGTAAAGTGGTGGCAGAAGAACAGTCAGCACTTAACTCGTATATTCTTTACGGTGCAGGAGCATTAGCGTTGTTGGCGCTCGCTGCGGTAGCATTCATGATCTACCGACGTCGTAAACAACAAGCAGAAATTGAGGAAGAGTTGCCCGATCTACCTCCTCCTAAGCCATTTGAGGTACCAGATCTAGCATATAACGAAGATAGTGACGAGGTAGTCATACGCAAACAGTTAGACAAATTGGCTCGAAGCAAACCGGACGAATTCGTCACGTTGCTTCGAACCTGGCTAGCTGAAGACTAGGGAGTGAGGACAGATGGCTCGCGGGGCCAAAGAATTATCAGGTCGGCAAAAAGCTGCAATCCTGCTTATCTCGCTTGGGCCGGAAGTATCCGCCCAAGTATTTAAACACTTACGTGAAGATGAAATTGAACAATTGACATTAGAAATTGCTAACGTTCGAAAAGTCGATACAGATGAAAAGGAAAAAGTACTATCAGAATTTCATCAAATTGCCGTAGCGAAAGAGGTAATCGCTCAGGGCGGTATTACCTATGCGAAGGAAATTTTGGAGAAAGCATTGGGACAATCCAAGGCGATCGATATTATTAATCGCCTGACTGCCAATTTGCAAGTAAGGCCATTCGACTTTGCCAGAAAAGCAGAACCCAGCCAGATCCTCAACTTTATTCAAAATGAGCATTCTCAAACGATTGCACTTGTATTAGCTTATTTGGAACCAACTCAAGCAGCAATGATTCTTTCTGCATTGCCACAGGAGAGACAAGCAGATGTTGCGAAACGCATTGCTTTGATGGATAGCACATCACCAGAAGTAATTGCACAGGTAGAGCAAGTATTGGAGCAAAAACTGTCCGCAACGGTGACACAGGATTACACTCAAGCGGGTGGTATTGAAGCCATCGTTAATGTCTTGAATGGTGTTGACCGCAGTACAGAACGTACTATTCTTGACTCACTCGAAATCCAGGATCCAGAACTTGCAGAAGAAATCAAGAAGCGCATGTTTGTTTTCGAAGATATCGCTACACTCGACAATCGCTCCATTCAACGTGTTATTCGCGACGTGGAGAATGCCGATCTTATGTTGGCGCTTAAAGTGTCGAGCGAAGAAGTACGAGAAGTCATTTTCCGCAATATGTCCAAACGGATGGCAGAAACCTTCCGGGAAGAGATGGAATTTATGGGCCCTGTGCGTTTGCGTGATGTTGAAGAAGCGCAATCCCGGATTGTTGCTACAATTCGTCGCTTAGAAGAGGCGGGTGAAATTATCATCGCCCGTGGTGGAGGGGATGATATCATTGTCTAGGATCTATAAAGCATCCAGTTATTCAACGACAGATGAGAAAATTATCCTTCAAGTAAAATCGCTACCACCTAAACAGACGGATCAACTTGGCCAAAGGTTGCAAGAAAATATCGATCCAACTATAAAAAATGCAGAAGCTGAAGCACAAGCCATTTTGCAGGATGCCGAAGAAATGGCACAAAAGATTATGGCAGAAGCATCTAGTCGTGCTGAACAACTGCTGGAACAGACTCGTCAAGAGATGGAACAATGGTGGTTACAAAAAGAGCAAGAAGCTGCCATTCAAGCCCAGCAATTGTTTGAGCAAGCCAAAGAAGAAGGCTACCATCAGGGAGTGGAAGAGGGCAAAATTGCCGCGCGTGAAGAGGAAGAAGAAAATATTCAGCTTGCTCGCAACGTTTTGATGGAAGCTTATAAAACCAAAGAATCAATTATTAATTCAGCAGAACCTTTTCTGGTTGACTTAAGTGTAGAAATTGCAAAAAAAATCATTGGTGCTGAACTTGCTTCGTCACCAGAAAACATACTTGAGATTGTACAACGTATTGTGCGCCGATCTCGAGTACATGGTCAGATAACAATCTGTGTGAATCATCAATACTACCAGTATATAGAGGAACATCGAGCTCAATTTCTTGCTTTGCTGGACGGACAAGCAGAACTATCCATTTTTCCTGACTACACAGTGCAAGATGAGGGCTGTGTAATCCGTACACCATTTGGAAGTGTTGATGCACGAATTGATACGCAATTGAGTGAGATTAAGCAGGTGTTGCTTGATATCGCACGAGGAAGTGAGACAAATGACATCACTTGATCTATCGAAATATCAATTTGCGCTTTCATCCCTTGATCCGGTACGAATTAATGGAAAAGTAACTCAAGTGGTTGGCCTTACCATTGAATCGCAAGGACCAGAAGCCAAACTAGGGGAAATTTGTCACATTTATTCCCAAAATGGAGCGGAACCTATTATTGCAGAGGTTGTCGGATTTCGAGACAATAAAGTCTTGATGATGCCTCTGGGTGAATTGTCTTCCATTGGCCCAGGATGTGATGTTGTAGCAACGGGGAAGCCGCTCACGGTGAAAGTTGGAACTGAAATCCTGGGAACGATACTTGACGGATTAGGGCGCCCGCTCAATGGCAGTCCTCTTCCATTCGGTTTAACGAGCTACCCGACAAATAATTTACCGCCTAATCCACTTGCCAGGCCTCGTATCACTGAGCCGATCGGGGTAGGAATTCGTGCGATCGATGGGTTGCTATCGGTAGGTAATGGACAACGTGTTGGTATTTTTGCCGGTTCAGGGGTAGGAAAAAGTACGCTACTGGGAATGATTGCCCGCAATACGAACGCTGATATTAATGTGATTGGCCTGATCGGTGAGCGTGGACGTGAGGTCATGGAGTTTATCGAGCGTGATTTGGGGGAAGAGGGTTTAAAGAGGTCTGTTGTTGTTGTAGCAACTTCTGATCAACCTGCCTTGATTCGAATCAAAGGCGCATTGATAGCAACCTCTATTGCCGAATATTTTCGAGACCGTGGATTGAATGTCATGCTGATGATGGATTCCGTGACACGCTTTGCGATGGCCCAGCGTGAAGTAGGACTTGCTATCGGTGAACCGCCAGCGACAAGAGGTTATACACCTTCCGTGTTTGCCATGCTTCCGAAACTGCTTGAACGTGCAGGTACCTCTACCAAAGGAAGTATTACTGCTTTTTATACGGTTTTAGTTGACGCAGATGACATGAACGATCCGATCGCTGATACGGTTCGAGGAATTTTAGACGGACATATCGTGCTCGACCGGAAAATTGCTCAGAAGGGTCATTTTCCGGCAATAGATATATTGCAAAGTGTCAGCCGTGTTATGAATGAGATTTCATCAGACAACCACCTGCAAGCTGCCAGACAACTAAAGCGATATATGGCAACTTTTAAAGATGCAGAGGATCTTATTAACATTGGCGCTTACAAAATGGGTTCCAATCGGGAAATCGATACAGCGATTCGCTTTCGGGACACCATCCGTGATTATACTGCCCAGTCCACACATGAACCTGCTGAGTTGAAAGCGAGTATTAATGCTCTCATTGCTCACTTTGGAGGAGTAAACTAATGAAAAATTTTCAGTTTCATCTCCAAAAAATTCTCGATCTGAAAGAAAAGGAAAAGGAACAGGCAGAATGGGCATTCGGCAAGTCTGTTCAGAAAAAAAATGAAGAAGAGACAAAGCTGTATCAACTAACCGAGCTCCGAAATGAAGTCACAGAATCTCTCTATTCCATTCAAAGTGAACCACGTAGCATCTCTGAACTGATGCAATTCGTGCAGTATCAGCAGTCGGTAGACAAAAAGATTGAATCCCAACGTCGCACCGTGAATGGCTGTGAGCAGGAGATCGAGCGTTGTCAGACAAGACTCACTTTTCATATGACTGAGTCGAAGTTGTGGAATCGACTCAAGGAAAAAGCAAGAGAAAGCTTCGATGAGAATATCAAGCAACGAGAGCAAAAAGAGCTAGACGAAATAGGGATTAATCGCTATTTACGCAGAGCCACTCATAGATAGAGAGGAGGTTCGTCATGGAAGAGGTTGAATTGCAAGAAGAAAAGGTCTATAGCAAATGGGAATGGATTTTTTACATGATTGTCATTCCTGCTCTGTTTGCGAGTCTTCTGGGCGGAGTACTCCTGAGTTTGCTTGGAGTGGATGTCATTGGCAAGGTACTTCACGTAGGTAATTCCATTCCATATGTCGAACGGATTGTACCTGGTGATAATGAAAAACCAACAGAGGCCAAAAAAACGGAACAAAATCAGCTTTCAACCATGCAGGCCGAGTTGACCAAAAATAAACAGAGTTCCGCAGCTTTGCAAGAAGAAGTAGCGAAGAAAGATGCTACGATTCAAGCCATGCAAAAACAAGTGGTTGACTTGCAAAAGATGATGGAAGACAAGCGGATTACAGATGAAGAAAGACAGAAGCAGTATCAGGATTTGGCTAAAATCTATACGACAATGTCAACAAAGAACGCAGCAGCAATCATTGAGAATCTGACGAAGGAAGAAGCTGTTACTGTTCTGGCCAAAATGAAGCCTGATCAACGTGCGGGAATTTTGGAGAAGATGGACCCGAAGAAGGCTGCTGATATTTCGATCCTGATCAAAGACACAACCATTAGCAAGGATGATGATCTCGCTGCATTGCAACAGAGGGTTCAGGTCCTTACTAAGGCGTTAAGTGAAACACGACAGGACAGCACAAGCCTTGATTCGCTCATTAATACATTTTCACAGATGTCACCTGATGATTCTGCATCAATCATTACAACCTTGATGAACACCAACTCGAAACGAGCAATCTCTATTCTTGCCGGTATGGGAAATGATAAGAGAGCGCAGGTTCTTGCTTCCATAGCGAAAAAAGATGGAAATATGGCTGCTCGTATTACAGATGAGTTGCTGCGATAGGTGTAGGCAATAGCCGAACCGTCGTTACCATATAGGCAACTAAAAATCATTTAAGGAGGTGACGAAATGAATGTAGCCAATTCACAAATGACAAACGTATCGATGCTTGATTCTGCTATTGTCACTGGCGGTAAAAACGTATCGCCGGAGCAGCAGGGGATGTTGGGAGCGATGTTTGCTTTACAAATGGGGAATGCTCTGCAACAGTCAACAGCAACCGGATTCGTTCCAGAAGTGAAGACAGATGAAGATTTTGCTAATCTTCAAGACTTGATGGCGATGATTGCACAACTTTTGAATGGGACAAAGTTGTTGCCTGACCAACAAATGCAACAGGTTGATGGACAAGCTATCCAAACAACAGAAGTATTGATTCAAGCCAATCAGGCAGTTTATCAGGAAACAGTTCAAGGCTTCACTGGTCAATCTGTACCTACAATTGATCAAATTGCTTCGTTGCTGGGGCAAAGTGTTGAAGTTCAGGCAATTTCAGACAAACTGCCAAAGCTGATGGAGTTCCTGGCACAAGTAACACCACAGGATGGTAGTGGAATCAAGTTGGATACGGAGTCAGTCAAATCGTTAACTGCTGCGTTCATGAATCACGGTATGTCTCAAGAAGAGGCAACCAAATTTACAGAGTCTCTTGCGGCCTTTGCCAAAGCAGGAGAACAAGCCAAACAGTCTGAGGTAAAGGTAGCCGCCGGACAGATCAGCCAATTACTAGCTCAATTGGGTGCTAAGACGGCAGACGGCAAAGAACTGATTACACCGAAAGATAACAAGCTGCCAGGACAGTTCTTCAAACGCACTGGAATGGGGCCATCTTTCACAGGAAACACAGTTTCTCAGTCTACCCAACCAGTTCAGTCCAACCTTGCGATGCTGAAAGTGAATCGAGCTTTATCATCGTATCAGGTAGAAGCTGCACAGATTGGCAATCGGACTTTAACGCAAACTGCTAGTCAAGGAAATCCACTTCAAGCAATGACGACACCAACAGTTGAGTCCAATAGCAAAACGAATGAGACATTTGTAAGCTTCCAACAGCAACCAATTCTTACTCAATCTTCTGTTCAAACAGCTCAATCAACCGGACAAGCCAACAGCTTTGTCGTGAAATCGGACCAATTTGCAGAGCAGGTTACTGATGTCTTTGTTAAACAAATGAAGATTGGCAACCTCAAAGGAGTAACAGAAGCGAAGATCATCTTGCATCCACAGTCACTTGGACAGGTTGATGTAAAGATTACCTCGCATAATGGTGTCATTACCGCTCAGTTCTCCGTAGACAATGGCATGGGGAAAGAGGTACTGGACTCACAAATGGCGCAGCTTCGCACAGCATTGACACAACAAGGACTGCAAGTTGATCGATTAGAGGTAACGCAACAGCAATCTCAACAACAATTTGGATTCCAACAGCAAAAAGAACAAAACAAAGAGCAGCAATCCTTTACCGGAAAAGAAGACAACAAGAAATCGGACAAAGATGATGCTGTGTTCTCTATTGAGAGCTTAGTTGAGGGAGAACAACCAGTATCGAGCCTTTGGAACCGTGCGAGAATGGCAGGAGCAATCAACTATTCTGCATAACCAGGAGGATGGTGAGACCACATGAACAATCAATTTCGTGTAGGACAAACATATTTTCCTTCAAAGCCTGGTGGAGTAGTAAAGCAGCCTGCAAGTACGCAGCTTCCTAAAACAAACAAGCCTTTCGAACAGTGGCTCAAAGACAGTCTGATCATCCCCAAACAGGTTTCTCGTCTCTCCTTTAGTCAACATGCCTTAAACCGCCTACAGGAAAGAGGCATTGTACTTGGTGATTCAGAGATTGATCGACTGGAAGGTGCCGTAGAGAAAGCGGCTGCCAAAGGAGCAAAGGAATCACTCGTGATCATGGATAACGTCGCCTATGTCGTTAATATCGCCAATCGGAAAGTGATTACTGCTGTGGATGATGCCCACATGAAGGAAAGTGTATTTACGAATATTGATAGTGCAGTACTCGTGTAGTAAAGGGCCGGCCCTCCTAGAGGAAGCCCTATGAATGGTTGCCGACTGACTGAGGCAACCGATGCGAAATCATAGAGGAGGTTATAAAATGCTTCGTTCTTTGTACTCTGGTGTTTCTGGTATGCGTGGATTCCAAACGAAATTGGATGTAATCGGTAATAACATCGCAAACGTGAATACAACAGGATTTAAGAAAAGCCGTGTTGTTTTTCAGGATATTTTGAGCCAAAATATCGCTGGTGCAACTGCTCCATCTGGAGATGGTATGGGCGGGATCAACCCGAAACAGGTAGGCCTTGGTTCTCAAGCAGTTGCCATCGATGTTGTCCATACTACCGGGTCCCCAATGACTACGAACTTGACAACTGATTTATCCATTGAGGGTGATGCCTTCTTCGTAGTAAGTAATGATGGTGGAGAAACAAGATACCTTACTCGTGCAGGAAATTTTACTCGTGACGGTGACGGATTCCTGGTGAATGCGCAAGGTATGCAGGTGTTGGATTCAGGTGGGGAACCAATTCAAATTCCACGGGAAACAGTTACATCTTTCTCATTTGGTAAAAACGGAAGCATCAATGCATTCGATGCAACAGGACAAGCAGTGCAAATTGGTAATGGATTTGTAGGTGTAACTACAGTAGACAATCCATCCGGTTTACAGAAGATTGGTAACTCCTTGTATCAAATGACGCAAAACGCTAACCCTGGTGGAGAGTTGGAAGTCGAAATTGTAGACCCTACTGCTGCTAACTCCGCAATCGTAGCAGGTACATTAGAAATGTCTAACGTAGACTTGCAAGAAGAATTTACAGAAATGATTGTGGCTCAACGTGGTTTCCAAGCAAATTCTCGCATTATTACCACTTCTGATACCATTTTGGAAGAATTGATTAATCTGAAGCGTTAAGTAATGTGAGTAGGTAGAGTGACAGGGGGGAGAATAATCCGCTCCCCTCTACTCAACTGAAAGGAGTATCCTATGATTCTCTTGACCCGCTTTAACGGAGCCCCATTCTATATAAATATCATTCATATTGAAACGGTAGAAGCGACTCCGGATACGATTATTACACTGACCAATGGAAAGAAGATTCTCGTAAAAGAAGATGCGCAGGAAGTTGCTGAGCGAATAAGCAAGTTTATTCAATCAATCCCATTGGCTACCGTGGTTACACATTCACTGGACGAAATCAATGAATAGCGGGAGGCTGCCCATGTTTCAAAATAAGCTGTTTAATATGGCATTAATCATTATTATTGCATTATCCCTCCTGGGTGTGGTGGCGTTTGTGCTCTGGCAAATGTATCTCAGTCCGGTTGCGAGTGGTCATGAAGCGAAGGAACAACCAGTTCTTACAGCAGATGAAATGGTGAAATATACCGTCGATACCGGTGAAATTACCACGAATCTACTTTCCAGTAACTACATTATTATTCGCTTCAGCATCACTACTGACAGTGAAGACGCTAAGGAAGAATTGACGAAGCGGACACCACAGGTGAACCAAATCATCATCAAAACCTTGGCAGGATTAACGCCGGACGACATTAAAGGGACAGAGGGGCTAAACAAACTGGAAGCAAAAATTATGAACCAGATCAGCTCCGTTTTGCAAGAGGGTAAAATAGTCCAGGTTATTACCACTAAAAGAGTGTTGCAGTAAAAGTAAATAAGGTGGGTAAATACATAAGTAGGGGAGGTGACCAAGAATGGCCGAGGTTCTCTCGCAGAGTGAAATTGATGCTCTGTTAGCAGCTCTTTCATCAGGTGAAATGGATGCAAATGAGTTGAAAAAAGAAGAAACAGAGCGAAAGGTAAAAGTATACGACTTTAAGCGAGCCTTACGCTTTTCCAAAGATCAAATTCGCGGACTTACCAGGATTCATGAAAATTATGCTCGATTACTGACAACTTATTTTTCTGCTCAACTTCGGACCTTCGTGCAGATCAATGTCGCCTCTGTTGATCAGCTACCATACGATGAATTTATTCGCTCCATTCCAAAAATGACGATATTAAACATCTTTGAAGCGCCGCCACTTGAAGGAAGAATGGTAATGGAGGTAAATCCTAACATTGCCTATGCCATGCTTGATCGATTACTTGGTGGACAAGGTGCCATTCCTGCCAAGATGGGGGCATTAACAGAAATTGAAACAACCGTCATGGAGCGGGTGTTTAGTAAAGCATTAGACAGTTTTCATGAAGCATGGAAGCAAATCATCGAAATGGATCCTTATCTCGAAGTGCTTGAGATGAATCCACAGTTTATGCAGATTGTCTCCCCAAACGAGATTGTCGCCGTAATTTCTTTCAGTACCAAGATTGGTGATACCACGGGAATGATTAACCTGTGTTTACCGCACGTCGTACTGGAACCGATCATGCCAAAACTATCAGGACAATATTGGTTCTCTACTCAGCGGAAAACACGTGATGAAGCAGAAAAGATACAATTGGAAGAACGGGTGAAGACAGCCAAACTTCCAATCATTGCAGAAATGGGAACAGCCACCATTTCTGTAGGGGACTTTCTTAGCTTGTCGTTAGGAGATGTCATCCAGCTTGATCAATCGATTGATTCCAAGCTGCAGATAAAAGTCGGAGAGCGCCTGAAATTCTTAGGGCAGCCAGGCACATCAAAAGGCAGAGTAGCAGTACAAGTAGATGAAGTCATAGAGGAAGGGGAGGAGAACTATGAGTAGAGACATGCTTTCGCAAGATGAGATTGATGCGTTGCTTCGAGCCAATAACTTGTCAGGTGATGAGGAAGGTTCTGAAGATAGCGATGTAGACAACTTTCTCACCGCTTTTGAGCAAGATGCACTCGGAGAGATCGGTAATATCTCGTTCGGTAGTGCAGCAACTGCTCTTTCAACTCTTTTGAGTCAAAAGGTAGATATCACTACACCAACTGTTTCGACAATCAAAAGAAGCGTGCTGGAAAATGAATTTCCTCGCCCACATGTTGCCGTTCACGTGGAATATACTGACGGGTTCAAGGGCATCAATTTGCTGGTTATTCGAATTGAAGATGCATGTGTGATAGCTGACTTAATGATGGGTGGAGAAGGAAGACCAGAATCGAATGATTTATCTGAGCTTCACTTAAGTGCAGTACAGGAAGCAATGAACCAGATGATGGGTTCGGCAGCAACTTCGATGTCTACCATTTTCAATAAATTCGTTAACATCACTCCTCCTGGAATTGATGTAATGGATCTCTCCAAAGGAATTGGTGATGAGAATATTCCTGCCGATGATACTTTGATTAAAATTTCATTCCGCTTGAAAGTCGGAGAGCAAGGCGAGCTAATCGACTCGAACATCATGCAATTGCTCCCGGTACCTTTTGCAAAACAAATGATTGATATGTTAATGGGAACGGGCGATTCGCATGTGAATGCACCTGCTTCACCGACTCCAGAGCCTGCACCAGTGGCAGCAGCAGCGGCTCCGGTACAGGAACAGACGTATGTGCAGCCACCGATGCAGCCTGCAGCGCCAACAGCTCCGCCTCAAGCACCACCTGGAGTTGATCCGTATGCAGCACAAGGGTATCCGATGCAACCTCCGGTACCAGGATATCCACCGTACCCATATCCACCTTATCCGTATCCGCCGCAGTATCAACAACCTCCTGCACCACCAGCTCCTCAACATTTTGGGGGATATGGAGCAGCACATAATCAGGCAAACGTGAAGCCAGCTCAATTTTCGCAATTCGGAGCAGGTTCTGCACCTTATACGGATGATCAGAATCTTGGATTGTTACTGGATATTCCACTTCAGGTCACTGTTGAACTTGGACGCACCAAGAAATTGATTAAAGACATTCTCGAGTTATCTCCTGGTTCAATTATTCAGCTTGATAAACTGGCTGGTGAACCGGTTGATATACTCGTAAATAACAAGCTGATTGCCAAAGGTGAAGTAGTAGTTATCGACGAAAACTTCGGTGTTCGTGTCACAGATATCATAAGCCAATGGGATCGAGTACAAAAGCTACAGTAATATTTCCAATTATTAAGGGAGGATACCATTCATGTCTAACAAAGTTTTAATCGTCGATGATGCTGCATTTATGAGAATGATGATCAAGGAAATTCTGTCCAAAAACGGATACACCGTTGTTGGCGAAGCGAGCGATGGAGCACAAGCGGTTGAAAAGTATAAAGAACTGGGCCCGGATCTTGTAACTATGGACATCACCATGCCTGAAATGGACGGTATTACCGCTCTCAAAGAAATTAAAAAAATTGATCCAAGCGCAAGAATTATCATGTGTTCGGCGATGGGGCAACAAGCAATGGTTATCGATGCAATTCAAGCTGGTGCGAAAGACTTTATCGTTAAACCATTCCAAGCTGATCGTGTAATTGAAGCGATCAAGAAAACGCTGGGATAAGAACATGAAACAATCGTTAGCAGGACAAATGGCCGTATTGGTTTTTTGTTCCGTGCTGCTTCTATTTAGCTTGACCCCATCATTGACCTTTGCAGAAGAGGGTGGAAGATCTGTCGCGGATGCAATCAAAAACGGCAACATGTCTACCCAAGTCCCGAACAGTCAGCAGTCAAGCAATAATGAATCGTTGCCCGCTGATTCGTTTAGTAGTCAATCAAGTGGTTGGTCATTTTTCTTTCAAGTTATTTTTTCACTCGGATTAATTATCGTTCTAATTTATCTCCTGCTTCGGTTCTTAGGCAGTAAGCAGTTGGGAAATTTTCATCAAAAAGGACCAATTAAGGTCATTTCTTCTGCCTCTGTAGGAAATGGAAAATCGGTTCAACTGGTCATGATAGCTGACTCGCTCTACATTCTCGGTGTAGGGGATAATGTCAACCTGATCCGTTATGTTGAAAACGGGGACGAAGCTGATCTCATTTTGTCAGAAGTTGAAATGCAACCGATGAACAAGGGAGTGTTAACTTCTATCTTTCCATTTTTGAAGAAGCATGAGCAACAAGAAGAGGAATTGATTGTCCCACAGGAGAGAATTTCTGACTCCTTTGAGCAGCTATTGGAGAAAAAGTGGGATGAAGTAAAGCACACTAATGCGAAACCAACCAATTGGACGGATCGGGAAAATGAGCAACGAGGAGAACGGTTATGAAAAAAAGATACATGCTATTCTTCATTTTCATTGTTCTCCTGTTGATTCCCCATTCAGCCATGGCCGCTCCACAAGCACCGGTTGGAGCAAATGATATTATTCCGAGTATTGATATTAATATTGGTGGAGCAAAGGGTGCATCTTCCGGCCCACAGGAAACGGCTTCAACCATTAAGATATTACTCATTCTGACTGTTTTGTCCGTAGCACCAGCTATACTCTTGCTAATGACATGTTTTACCCGAATCGTGGTCGTGCTCTCGTTTGTTCGAAATGCCTTAGCTACCCAGCAGATGCCGCCGAACCAGGTATTAGTCGGATTAGCGTTGTTCATGACATTTTTTATTATGGCCCCGACATTGGGAACAGTGAATGAACAAGCCATTCAACCATTCCTGCAAGGCAAAATGACACAGCAGCAAGCACTTGATAAGGCGGTTGTGCCATTTAAGGAGTTCATGGCAAAGCAAACTAGGGAGAAAGATCTCGCATTGTTCATGCAGTATATGAAAGCAGAGAGACCAAAAACGATTCAAGATATTCCATTGGTCGCATTGGTACCCGCCTATGCAATCAGTGAACTGAAGACAGCCTTTCAAATTGGCTTTATGATCTTCATACCATTCCTGGTCATTGATTTGATTGTTTCAAGTATTTTGATGGGTATGGGGATGATGATGTTACCGCCAGTGATGATTTCGCTACCGTTTAAAATCCTTTTGTTCATCATGGTAGATGGCTGGTATTTGATTGTGCGGTCACTGTTGCAAAGCTTCAATTAAGCTCCCATACCGATGAGAGTTGTATAACTGAAGGCAGAAACGTAGAGAGGAGGACTGACGAAGTGACGCAAGAGTTGATTTTGCAAATTGCGCAAGGAGCTGTCTACACCATTTTGATTGTAACTGCACCTGCACTCGGAGTTGGCTTGCTTGTTGGACTATTAGTCAGTGTCTTCCAAGCTACTACACAAATTCAAGAACAAACACTTGCCTTTATTCCGAAAATCGTTGCGATTCTTCTTACTCTCATTGTCGTTGGACCTTGGATGATGCGAACAATCGTAGAGTTTTCTATGAATATCTTTGGCAATCTTCATCGGTTTGTAGGATAGAATTATGACAATGATTCTGACTTACCTTCCATACTTCTTGCTGGTGTTTGTCAGATTGACTGCCTTCTTTATTTCAGCACCTATTTTCTCTACGCGAGGAGTTCCCAACCAGGTTAAGGTTGGACTTGCATTTATTATTGCATTTATCAGTACTTTTTACGTACCTTATCACGGGAATATCCCGACTGACTTGACGATAGTTGTCTATATCCTGAAAGAAGCCATCGTTGGACTTTTGTTAGGATTTATCTTACAGCTACTGTTTTATGCCGTACAGGTTGCTGGTGGCTTAATGGACATGCAGATGGGCTTTGCAATGGCTAACGTGATAGACCCTCGCACAGGGGCGTATGTTCCGATTACAGGCAGTTTCAAAAACTTGTTGGCAACACTGTACTTTCTAAGCATTGACGGTCATCACATGATGATTCGAGGAATTATCTCAAGCTATAAGGCCATTTCGGTAGATAAAATGTGGATTTCTCTTGGTAACGAGAATCTCTTGTTGTTTATCGCCAAAACGTTCAGCCAAATGTTCGCAAGTGCTTTTCTTATAGCAGCCCCAATTGTAGTTGCCTTGTTTCTGGTAGATCTCTCTCTTGGTATTATCGCCAAAACCGTCCCACAATTTAATATCTTTGTGGTCGGAATGCCGATAAAAGTTCTTGCCAGTTTCTTCCTGTTGTTTGTTCTCATGCCTGCTTTCTTTGTTGTACTGGGGAGTTTGTTTCAAAAGATGTTCACAGCCATGTCAGAACTGATGCTACTTCTGGGGGGCTAAAATGAAACAACTGCACATGATGTTTCCAGTAGATCTACAGTTTTTTAACGGAGAAAAAACAGAAAAGGCAACTCCCAGAAAGAAAGAAGATGCGAGAAAAAAAGGGCAGGTGGCAAAGAGTTCTGATCTATCGCCTGCCATTGCTCTTACGGCGATGTTTGGCCTATTTCTTGTTAGTGGGCCGTGGATGCTAGAGACATTTTTGTACATCATGCAGGAATCACTATCCCGCTATACACTGATGGAAGTGAATGCAGAGAATCTCGGTTTTATCACTAATCAGCTCATTTTTGAAGCAATGAAGATTGTTGGTCCGGCTCTAGGTGTAGCATTAATTATGGCACTGGCTGCCAACTACTTGCAGGTCGGTGTCCTGTTTACGACGGAGCCGTTAATGATGAAATTGGAAAAACTGAATCCGATTGAAGGAGCAAAGAAGATTTTTTCACTTCGATCGCTAGTAGAGCTCGTAAAATCAGTTTTGAAAATTTCAGTTGGCTTGTATGTAGCGTACAGTATCCTGTGGAAGTCCAAAGAAGAGCTGATGAGACTTTCACTTGAATCACTGGATGCAGTTCTTGCCTTCACATCTGCCCAGGTGATCAAGCTTGGATTGTTCATTGGGATTACATTTATTGTTCTTGCATTATTAGATTATCTCTATCAGAAGTATGAATATGAGAAGAGCCTGAAGATGTCCAAGCAAGACATTAAAGATGAGTATAAGAAAACCGAGGGTGACCCGTTAATCAAAGGCAAAATTAAAGAGAAACAGAGGCAAATGGCTATGCGTCGAATGATGCAAGAGCTGCCCAAAGCAGATGTTGTTATCACAAACCCGACTCATTTCGCCGTTGCTATCAAATATGAAGCTGGCACGATGACAGCACCTACGGTCATTGCTAAAGGTCAGGATTATATGGCTTTGAAAATTAAGCAGATTGCCAAGCAACATCGCATCGTCGTAATGGAAAACAAACCGCTTGCCCGGGCGCTTTTCTCCCAGGTAGAAATCGGTGAAACCATTCCAGAGGACTTGTTTAAAGCGGTTGCTGAAGTACTCGCTTACGTGTATAAATTGCAAGGAAAAGTGAAATAAGGGAAGGAGGAGACGTCATGAGGACTAAAGAAATTGGTGTAATACTCTTCGTAATCAGTATCGTAACCATGATGGTAATTCCGTTACCACCAGTCCTGCTAGATTTGCTACTAATTGTTAATATCTCTTTGTCCTTGACAATTTTGCTCGTCTCCATGAATACCAAAGAGGCACTGCAGTTTTCGATCTTCCCTACCTTACTGTTAATTACGACTTTATTCCGACTGGCCCTAAACGTTTCGACTACACGGAATATCCTCTCTCATGGAGAGGGTGGTGCGGTAATCGAAACCTTTGGGGATTTTGTCGTTGGAGGAAATCCAGTCGTAGGTTTCGTTGTATTCTTAATTTTGATCATTATTCAGTTTATTGTTATTACCAAGGGTTCGGAGCGAGTAGCGGAAGTTGCTGCCAGGTTCACCCTGGATGCGATGCCTGGGAAACAGATGAGTATTGATGCTGATTTGAATGCCGGGATGATCACGGATGTAGAGGCAAGAAGTCGTCGCCAAAAAATTGAAAGAGAAGCCGATTTTTACGGAGCCATGGATGGTGCGAGTAAGTTTGTAAAAGGAGACGCCATCGCCGGTATTATTATCTTCATTGTTAACATTATCGGTGGTTTCATTATCGGGATTGCCATGATGGATATGGCTTTCGGAGATGCAGCTTCTCATTTTACCAAGTTATCCATCGGTGATGCGCTCGTAAGTCAGATTCCCGCACTCTTAATTTCCACTGCGACCGGTATTATTGTAACTCGAGCTGCTTCTGAAGGTGGTTTGGGTCAAGACATCACTAACCAAATCTTTAATAACCCGAGAATTCTATATATTGTATCAGGACTGATCACATTCCTTGGATTGTTGACACCGATCGGCATTATTGCAACACTGCCGATTGCAGGGATACTCGCTTATGCGGGATATACGATGTCTCGCAGACAAAAATCTTCGATGGAAGAATCCATACAACAAGAAGAGGAACAACAGATCGAAGAAGTACGCAGTCCGGAAAGTGTTGTCAACCTCTTGCAAGTGGATCCAATTGAGTTTGAGTTTGGGTATGGACTGATTCCTTTAGCAGATGCTAAACAGGGGGGAGATCTGCTTGACCGGGTCATTATGATCCGCAGACAATGTGCACTTGAACTGGGTATGGTCGTACCAGTTATTCGGATTCGCGACAACATCCAGCTTAGACCAAATGAATATGTGATCAAAATCAAGGGTAATCAAGTTACTAAAGGGGAAATCCTGCTCGATCACTATCTGGCAATGAGCCCTGGATATGACGATGAATCAGTAGTTGGTATTCCTACCGTAGAACCTGCGTTTGGATTGCCTGCATTATGGGTAACAGAAGAAAATAAGGAGAATGCTGAAATTTCCGGGTACACTGTTGTTGATCCGCCATCTGTTGTTGCTACCCATTTAACGGAAATTATCAAACGGCATGCTCACGAATTATTGGGTCGTCAGGAAACACGTGCATTGCTTGATAATATTAGGGAAACTGCCCCTGTTCTGGTTGATGAGCTCGTGCCTGGTATGTTGTCGATCGGTGATCTGCAAAAGGTATTGCAAAACCTGCTGAAAGAAAAAATTTCGATCCGCAATTTGGCTTCGATCCTCGAAGCACTGGCAGATCACGCTATGTTCACCAAAGATCCAGATGTTCTGACCGAATACGTCAGACAAGGATTGTCACGTCAAATCACATTGCAATTTACGGAGCCAGGACAGCCAATCCGAGTGATCACAGCTGGTCCAGGGCTTGAAAAAGCAATTTCGGAACGTATTGAGCAGTCTGAGCATGGCAGTTATCTTGCGATGGATCCTGAAACATCTCAAGTCATCTACCAGAATTTATCGGAGCAAATTGGAAGAATGGTCAATGCTGGCCAACAACCAATTTTGCTGTCATCACCTGCAATCCGTATGTATCTACGCCAACTGATGGAGAGAATGATGCCTGATATCCCTGTCATTTCATACAATGAGTTGGAACCGAACGTTGAAGTACAAAGTGTTGGGATGGTGAACGTATAATGAGAGTGAAGCGATATGTAGTTGACTCCATGCCAGATGCACTTGAGAAAATTCGGGTTGACCTCGGTAAGGACGCAATCATCCTGAATACAAAACAGATTCGGACTGGTGGAATCTTTGGTTTGTTTGGCAAACAACAGATTGAAGTCATAGCTGCAACTGATGAAAAAGGACAGTCTGACCGGGAAAAAAAGACTCCAACAGCTACGGCGGATCGTCCGAAAGTAGCGGTAAACACCATTTCTGCCAAACAAGCGTATCAACGTAATTCGTCAAACGACTTTGGCAGTGTGGCAACTCAAGTGGAAGAAAGAATAACGACACAACCAATCGTTTCTCCTGAAGCAGTTAACGTAGAACCTGAGATCAAAATCAATCCGACACCGATTGCACCAGCTGCATCGTCACAAGACCTACCAAAAAGTGAAATAGCCGAAGAGCTTCGTGACATGCGCCACATGTTTCAAAAGCTATTGATCCGCTCGGAATCGGGTCAATACTTGCCGGAAAGTGTGGAGAACATCAAGAAACGGTTAATCTCCCAGGAAATAGAGGAAAAAATCGTTGCATGGATCGTTGAAAGCCTCTTAAAACAGTCAGATGACCTTCATGCAAGTGCGGATGAAGATATTTACACAGAGACAAAGCGAATCATTCAGGAGATCCTGCACAAAGGAGCAACACGCTCTCCAAAGATTCCACGTACAGTAAAACATGCGTATTTCTTTGGACCGACAGGAGTCGGTAAGACAACGACCATAGCGAAACTGGCAGCTGAATGTATGTTAAAAGAGAGAAGAAAAGTTGGTTTTATTACTTCCGATACGTACAGAATCGCAGCAGTTGATCAATTGAAAACGTATGCGAACATCCTGAATGTGCCACTTGAAGTTGTCTTCTCACCAAAGGAAGTAGAGCAGGCACTGGAGAGATTGAGCAACTGTGACCTGATCCTGATAGATACAGCAGGCAGGAATTATCGCAATGACGAGTTCGTCAAAGGAATGAAGGAGTTTCTTAGATTCGGGGAATCGAGTGAGAACTATCTGGTGTTAAGCTTGAGTGCCAAATATGAGGATATGAAGACAATCGTAGAGAATTTTGCGGATGTTCCTTCTGCAAAGGCGATCTTTACCAAAGCAGATGAGACCCAATCCTATGGTGCCATTCTCAATATCATTCACCACTTCGATTATTCGCTCTCATACATTACGACCGGACAAAACGTACCAGATGACATTGTTGTGGCGACACCTGAACTGGTAGCGAATATGATAGTAGGAGAAGAAACTTATGGTTCATGATCAGGCTGAGCAATTGCGTGAACGTATACAGCGAACAAATCAGACAAGACCTACGCGATTGATAACCGTAACCAGTGGAAAAGGTGGAGTAGGTAAGTCAAACTTTACTCTGAATTTTGCATTAGGCTTGATCGAACGAGGACAAAAAGTACTCATCTTTGACGTCGATTTAGGATTGGCGAATCTGGATGTGCTAATGGGAGTTACATCCAAAAATAATCTCCTGCACGTAATTGAAAAGAACAAAGCGATCTGGGAATTGATTGAGAAAGGGCCCAATGGACTGGAGTACATCGCCGGTGGCTCAGGCTTCACCCAAATACTCCAGTTGGACGATCAGAAGTTGAATAAGCTTTTTGATCAATTGTCTACTCTCCAGGGTTATGCAGATACTGTGTTTTTTGATACAGGCGCAGGTATTTCCAATGAGTCATTGCGGTTTATGCTTTCGTCTGATGAAATTATATTAGTTACTACTCCTGAACCAACTTCGATTACAGATGCGTATGCAGTAATCAAAATGATTCATTCAAGGAACCCGCAAGCGCAAATCAAAATTATCATTAATCGAGTAAGTTCAAGCAGGGAAGGTAAGGCAACTGCGGACAAGCTTACAACCGTAGCGAAACGATTTTTAAATATGGACCTGCAAACACTGGGCTTTGTACCCGATGATACCAATGTTATGAAGGCAGTAAAGCTTCAACAGCCATTCCTTTTAGCTTTTCCAAACACACAAGCTTCCAAAGGAATTCGGGAGCTTGTCGATCAGTATATCGGCACAGCTACAATAGGCAAATCATTTGAAACCACTGGTTTTAAAGGGTTTCTCTCCCGGATGAAAAACATGATTCGATAAAAAGTGTACAATAAGGAAGGAAGCGGCAGAACATGGAGAAAATTCGAGTTCTTATTGTTGACGATTCCGCCTTCATGCGCAAAGTTATTGATGACATTCTATCAGCCGATCCAGGCATCGAAGTTATTGACCGCGCTAAAAACGGACTCGAATGTATTAAAAAGGTTAAAGAACTAAAACCGGATGTTGTCACACTTGATATCGAAATGCCTATAATGGATGGTTTGGAAGCATTAGAGCAACTGATGAAAAATCACCCCCTTCCTGTCGTCATGCTCAGCAGTTTGACACAAGAAGGTGCAGATGCGACGATTCGGGCATTGGAATTAGGAGCATTTGATTTTGTCGCTAAACCTTCTGGTCCTATTTCATTGGATATCCATAAAGTGGCTGACAAAATATTGGAGCGAGTAAAGGCAGCAGCCACGGCTTCTGGGAGAATTCGCAGGTTTCGTCCTACGCTCACTCCGGTACAACCGTTACCGAAGAAGGAACCACTTGTCGAAAGCAAGCTACCGATGAAATCATCTGCTCCAAAGCCGTCTTCAGCAAATAAATTGGTTGTCATCGGAACTTCAACAGGAGGGCCGAAAGCACTGCAAACACTGTTAACTTCACTTCCGGCCAATTTTGCTGCTCCGATCACAATTGTGCAACACATGCCCCCGGGCTTTACCAAATCCCTCGCTCAACGTTTGGACACGCTTTGTGCCATTCGTGTTGTAGAAGCTGAGGATGGACAACAGCTTGAGAATGGGACAGCTTACATAGCACCCGGTGGTTTTCATATGGAGATCACACAACAAGCAGGAGGCCGATTGCTGATTCGTCTGAATAAAGACGAACCGAGAGGCGGACACAGACCATCTGTTGACACGATGTTTGATTCTGTTTGTGAAATCACCAATGTTAATAAGTGGGCCGTTATTATGACTGGTATGGGTAGTGATGGCACCAAAGGATTAAAGCTGATGAAGGAAAAAGGTCAGGTAGTTAGCGTCATCGAAGACGAATCAAGTTGTGTTGTGTTCGGTATGCCTCGTGCAGCCATACAAGCAGGACTAGCTGATCATGTTGTGCCACTAGAAAGAATTGCCGAAACACTTATTCGTCTTGTTAACTGATTGGGAGGTGGATCAAAAATGGACATGAATCAATACTTAGACATGTTTATTGAAGAATCGAAGGAGCATTTACAAGCAATTAACGCGAACCTGTTACTTCTTGAAAGTGATCCGGACAGCACTCAAATTGTGAATGAAATTTTCCGCTCTGCTCACACCTTGAAAGGGATGGCAGCAACCATGGGTTTCGAGGATATGGCCAGCCTTACACATGAATCGGAGAATGTTCTTGATTTGATCCGTAACAACAAGCTAAAAATTAACAGCGATATCATGGATGTTATCTTCCAGAGTGTCGATTTGATTGAAGGTATGGTTTACAACATTATTGATGGAGGCGATGGTTCTGCTGATGTTTCCGGACCAGTAAGTAAACTTCGCTCTATTGTTGCAGGCGATTTACAAGCAGTGAAAGCTGCTCCAGCTGTAGTTTCTAGCGAGCAGCCTGGCACTTCAACTGCAGTAGCACCTGAAGAAGATCATGCATTCGATGGAGGTCAAAACGACTACAGTCACTACAACCTCGATGAGTTTGCGATTACCGTAATGAAGCAGTCCAAAGATGCTGGGCAAAACATTTTCTGGATCAAGGTTATCCTGCGTGACGATTGCCTTCTGAAAGCTGCTCGGGCCTATATGGTGTTTGATAATCTTGAATCGTTGGGCGAAGTGATCAAGTCAAAACCTTCTGTAGAAGAAATTGAGAATGAGCGCTTTGATCTAGAGTTTGAGATTGTTTTTGTTACAGAGAAACCTCTTGAAGAGATTCGTAAAACTGTTGAGAATGTATCTGAAATTAAAGAGGTCATCATTGAGAAAATTGAGATGCAAGATGAACTCAAAGCAGAAAACACAGCAAAGCAGGAAATTGCCGCAACTGCTGTAGCTACACCTGAGAAGAAACAGGCAGACGCTGCTGCAGTGGCAGCGAATAATAATAAGAAAGTTTCTACCGGGAAAACCATTCGTGTTGACATCGAGCGCCTTGATATTTTGATGAACCTGTTCAGTGAGCTTGTCATCGATCGCGGTCGATTGGAGCAATTGGCTCGAGAGTCAGGCAAGAGCGATTTACAAGAAACAGTTGAGCATATGAGTCGTATCAGCGGAGATTTGCAGAATATCATTCTCACGATGCGCATGGTACCTGTTGAGCAAGTATTTAATCGATTCCCACGCATGGTACGTGATTTGGCAAAGGAATTGAACAAAAAAGTTAACCTTGAAATTTTCGGTGCAGAGACTGAGTTAGATCGCACAGTTATTGATGAAATCGGTGATCCACTCGTTCACTTGCTGCGTAATTCCATCGACCATGGTGTTGAGTCTCCAACGGAACGCAGAATGGCTGGAAAGCCGGAAGAAGGTTCTGTTCAATTAAAGGCTTACCACAGTGGAAACCACGTCTTCATCGAAGTGAAAGACGATGGAAAAGGAATTAATAAAGATAAAGTATTGAAAAAAGCCATTGATCGAGGCATTGTCAACCCTCTGAATGCAGATAGCATGACGGACAAGCAGATCTATGAACTGCTGTTCGCTTCCGGCTTGAGTACAGCCGATGTGGTATCGGATATTTCAGGTCGTGGTGTTGGACTAGATGTTGTGAAGACGAAGATTGAATCCCTTGGAGGCTCTGTAAGTGTCGATTCCAGTTTAGGCAAGGGCACGACCTTCTTGATCCAACTTCCTTTAACCTTATCCATTATTTCAGCGATGCTGGTGCAAATAGAAAACGAGAAATATGCCGTACCGCTTAGCTCAATTATTGAAACTGCGGTCTTCCGTCAGGATGAAATTATGATGGCACACCGTCAGAAAGTAATCGATTTCCGTGGCAAAGTGGTTCCATTAGTATCGTTAAAAGACATCTTCAATATTCCAGATAACGGTGTTGAAAAAGATGATGAGGTAGCAGTTGTTATCGTTCGCAAAGGCGAAAAAATGGCTGGACTGATTGTTGATTCCTTCATCGGACAACAGGAGATTGTACTCAAATCGCTTGGTAAGTATCTGGTTAATGTGTTCGCAATTTCCGGAGCAACGATTTTGGGTGATGGACAAGTTGCGCTTATTATTGACTGCAATGCGCTGATTAAATAGGGAGGGAACGAGAATGATGGATCACAAAGAAATCATCGGAGAAAGTAAAGTTATCGTCTTCCGCTTAAAGGATGAAGAATACGGAGTCGAAGTAAATCAAGTCAAATCAATTGAAAAATTGGAACACATTACTCGTGTGCCGCGTGCACCAAAATTTGTGAAAGGTGTAATCAACCTTCGAGGTGTAGTTACACCGATTGTTGACCTGCGCAGTCGATTCGGTCTGGAGGAAGCGGTTTACTCGGAGACAACGCGTGTGATTATCGTGGTTGTTGGTGAGCTTGAGGTTGGTTTGATTGTCGATGCTGCCAACGATGTTATTGATATTCCGGTGAATGCGATCGAGCCAGCTCCTGAAGTGGTAGGCGGTGTGGAAGCAGCATATCTACGTGGAGTAGCCAAACTGGAAAAACGTCTGCTCATTTTGCTCAATCTCGATAAAGTGCTCAACACCGAAGAAATTAAACAGCTTGACGCAATTGAGGGTTAATGACATGTCTGATTTCGTAAAATTTGGTGCTTTCCAATTAGATGTACTACGAGAAGTTGGAAATATCGGAGCGGGCCACGCTGCTACTGCACTTTCCAAATTGATTCAAAAAGAAGTAGATATGAAAGTTCCACAAGTAAAAATTATTCCTTTTGATGAAATAGCAGATTTTGTTGGAGGGGCGGAGGAAGTGGTTGTTACCATTTTCCTCCGGGTGGAAGGCGATGCGCCGGGCAACATGTTCTTCATTGTGAACTTTAATTCTGCAAGAAATCTCCTTTCCCAATTAATGGGGATTGAAAAAGCAGAAGATGACGACTTTTTCTCTGAGATGGAATTATCTGCTTTGCAGGAAATCGGGAATATTTTGGCGGGTTCCTACCTTTCATCACTTGCTGATTTCACCAGACTGAACATGCAGCCATCTGTACCTGCACTTGCAATTGATATGGCTGGTGCTGTGTTAAGTTACGGACTGATTGAACTAGGCCGTGCAGGAGACTTTGCTTTAACTATTGATACAGCGTTCTTTGAGGGAAATGAAGAAGTTGAGGGGCACTTCTTTCTCATACCAGATCCTGAATCATTCAAAACTTTATTTTCTGCATTAGGGGTTCCTCTCGATGGAAATTTTTAAAATAGGCATGGCCGATCTGGGAGTTGCCAAACTGCCTGACCGTTTGCGGACAACCGGACTCGGCTCTTGTGTTGGAGTAGTTTTATACGATGAAACAAAGAAGGTAGCAGGAATGGCCCACGTCATGCTGCCGGATTCGTCCCTCGCTAAGGGCAGTGAATTAAACATTGCAAAATACGCAGATACGGCTATCCCACAATTGATCAAGGAAATGGAACGACTTGGGGCTTCTACACGAAACATGATTGCAAAAATAGCAGGTGGGGCCCAAATGTTTTCTTTCTTATCGGGAAATGATACGATGAGAATAGGGCCGAGAAATGTCGAAGCGTGCAAGGTCGCTTTAAGCCAAGCTCGCATTCGCATAGTAGTAGAAGATACTGGGGGAAATTGTGGACGTACCATAGAGATGGACTCCGTAACAGGTATGCTGCAAATCCGAACAGTAAATCAAGGGGTTAAGGAAGTTTAACCGATGATTGGAACTATAAAAATCAACCTATGGATAGGATTTATCGCAGCTTTTATATCGCTTGTAATGGCACTTTCAGGTAATGTACTACTCGTTTCTGTCGAGCGTGCCGTCTACGCTTTTCTTCTCTTTTTTATTGCTATGTTTCCAGTTCGCTTGATTGTTGGTTTGATAAAGCCTCAACCTTCAACTACGGTTGAAACAGGCTCTACCACTGCCAATACACAAGCGGGCAGCCAAATTGATTTGGTTACTCCTGAGAATCTCTCTGATGAGGACCGCACCACTCAAGCTGAAGTGGAATCGGATTCAGATCATGAACCGTCTAACGAATTTACGCCACTTGTTCCGAAGCGAATTGAACCTACAACATCTACTCAAAATCCTGAAAATAATCCTCTAGAAATCGCCGACGTAATAAGACGGTTAACTGATGAATAAAGGCTGGTGGTTGATTCATGGCTCGATTAAATAATCGCGACAAAGCGAAGGAATTCGATAAATGGATCTCTTGGAAAGAAGAAGGCAACAAGGATGCTGAACTTGAACTTGTTGAACAGTTCCTTCCTCTTGTAAACAAAGTTGCAAATCGTTTGGCCATTGGTCTGCCAGGTAATGTTGATCGTGATGATCTAGTCAGCTTTGGCCGTTTCGGATTGCTTGATGCTTTGTCCAAGTTTGATCATACACGTGGCTTACAGTTTGAAACGTACGCCATGTGGAGAATCCGTGGTGCCATGATAGACGGACTCAGAGAAAGTGACTGGATTCCTCGCACGGTGCGCGACAGAGCAAAAAAAATAGAAGAGGCATATACCATATTGGAACAACGCCTACTGCGTATCCCGACGGATCAAGAGGTTAGTGAGTATCTGGGGATCTCGGAGAAAGATCTCCAACAGACGATTTATGATACCTCTCTTGCCTCGATGATTTCTATAGATGAAGCTGTTGGTGATGAAGATGAACAAAAAACCGCACGCCATTCATATATCGTGGATGAAATTACACCACGGCCTGATCAAGTAGCTGAGTCAGCCAATATGAAAGAAGTGCTTTCTGTTGCGGTAGACAAGCTCCCTGAAAAAGAGCGTTTGGTTGTTTCCCTATTTTATTTCGAAGAGCTTACACTTTCGGAAATTGCCGAAGTTATGAATTTATCTCCATCCCGTATTTCGCAGCTTCACTCCAAAGCAGTACTTCGTCTTCGTTCGGCATTAAGTCGTTGGAAAAGCCAATTGTTGTAAGCAGAACGATCATATGTAACAGGAGGTGACAAACAACCATGAGTGAACATGCAGAACGTTTCGAGCTGAAGATTTCCCAGGACAAACTATCAGCAGATCTTGTAATTAATCCGGAATTTGCTGAAGGACCATTTACGTATGCAGAAATCAAGGATTATCTTGCGAAGAACGCAATTGTATTTGGAGTTAATGAGAATCTGATCTTTGAGGTCTGTGAAGCACCTAAGAAGTTTGCTGGTACTCCGATACGTATAGCAGAAGGTAAAGCTCCCATTCCAGGTGAACCAGCCAGAGTAGAGCATATTTTCAGTCCTACTCATCATGATGGGATCAAGCCAAAAGAGTTGGAAGACGGACGTGTAGATTATTACAACGTTGTTGACATCGCCAATGTTACGAGAGGTCAATTGGTTGCAAAGAAAATTCCTGCGGGAAGAGGGGAAGACGGTACCAATGTACACGGACTTCCGGTTGCAGCCGTACCCGGTAAAGATACAAACATCAAAACGGGTAAAAATGTTTTATTGAGCCAGGATAAAATGCTTTTGTATGCGGCAATTGATGGCCAAATTTCCGTTGACAACTCAGAAAAAATTAACGTCTTCCCTGTTTATGAAGTAAAGGGAGACGTCGATTTTAGCGTGGGTAATATTGATTTCGTGGGAACGGTTGTTATTCGAGGTAATGTTCCAACTGGTTTTCGAATCAAGGCATCAGGTGACATTCGCATTCTTGGCAGTGTAGAGGGTGCAGAGTTGGAAGCAGGCGGTTCCGTTGAGATCAAGAGTGGCATTGCAGCTCAGGATAAAGGACATGTAATTGCTGGAGTAGACGTGAAAACCTCCTACATTCAAAACGGAAATGTGAGAGCAAGCAACGATGTCATTGTCTCTCAAAGCATTATGTTTTCGAATATTCGAGCAGGTCAAAATGTACTCTGTAATGGGCCAAAAGGAATTATTATCGGTGGTTCCATTCAAGCAGGAGAAAAGATCGTCGCTCGTGTGATCGGAAATTCCAGCGCTACACCTACAGTACTCGAAGTTGGTGTGAAACCGGAATTGCGCAATGAACTGCAAACGGTCATTAAAGAATTAACCAACTCGTATGACAATTTGAAAAAGACGGATCAAGGCCTTGGAGTAATCGATCATCTTCTGCATACTGGTGTAGAACTATCACCTGATAAAAAGATGTTGCAGATCAAAATGACGAACACCAAGATCATGCTTGAGAAAGAAATCAAGAAATTGGAAGCACAAAAAAAAGAATTGGAAATACAATTGGATCATGAGGCGCATGCCGTTGTTGACGTATACAATGTTATGTATCCAGGAATAAAACTTGTCTTCGGTAAACTTATACGTTTCATCAAACAGGAGTTTCCACGCACTCGATTCCTTGTTGTTCAAGGCGAAATCACAACCTCACAACTGTTGAGATAAGGAGTGATGAGGTATGAGTCTCAAGGCCGTTGAATTGCAGGTGGCACTTCCTCGTACCCAGGAAATCAGCCGATTTCAAGAACAGCAGCAACAGCGTCACGCCAATGAACAGCAAGCACAGGTTAATGACAGGAATCATCTCGATCAGAAGAATCGTCAGCGAACCACCAACATAAATGAAACGACACATGGACAAATTAAAGAAAAACAGGATGAAGATGAGAAGCGTAAAAAGAAACAGACAGACTCGGTAAAAAAAGGAGTCGCTGCGAAAGAAAACAAATCGAAAGAACAGAAGCATATGACGGATCCACTGCGAGGCCATTTTATTGATATCTCGTTGTAATTTTCTAAGTGAACGCCACATCTTCGTTTTCTCGTTAGCTCTCATCAAATTTTAAGGACACAGAAACAAAGGTGAAACGAATGGATCAACCATTGTTCCTTTTATTTGGAGCAGGGGCACTAATTGTGATCTCTGCATTTTTTTTGAGGAAGAAAGAGACTGTAGACAAACAACCAGTTATACATAATGCACTAGATCGTTCAGAAATGGAAAAGACATTGCAACGGTTCGTTTTACAAGTTCAAAAGGAAAACGACCAGACTATTCAGCAAATCCAACAGAACAAGCAAGAACATACTCGAGAGGTAAACCAGCTTCATCAACGTCTCCATCAAGTGGAGGCGGAACTGAACCAGTTGAAAGCGACGACTGCCACCCTTCAAGCTGTTCCAAAGGCAACGGTTGAAGAGATCGCAGAAGAGGTAGTGCAAGATCAAGAACAAGAAGAAGATTCTTTCTCTCTGCGAGAGCGATATAAAAGAGTGTTCGATTTAAAGCAAGAAGGATTGCATCCAGATGAAATTGCGAAAAAGTTAGGGGCAGGGCGTGGTGAAATCGATTTAATTCTCTCTCTCGCCTCACCAGCAAAGAGAGGGTCGTCCGATGATAAGTCGTAATCTGCTGATTGGATTCGGGTTAGGGCTTTTATTTTCTGCCAGTTTCCTGACGATATTTCCATCTGCTGCCCCAGAGGGAAAACCAACACAGGAGCAACTGGAAGCTTACGCGAAGTCACAAAACTACGTATTAGTGCCAAAGAAACAATATGATGAACTTGTAAAAGATAAAAAACCTGAGTCAGAGTCACCAAAAGCGCCGACAAGCCCACAAGATACGACACCACCGCAGCAGGTTACGCCTCCTACGACACAGGTTCCACCTGCAAACGCTACGTCACCCAATGCACCTGTTCCTCCCACGGGAACGGATCAACCAGAGACGTCCACGCCACCTGCAGCCAATACACCAAGTACGCCAACACAGCCAACAGCTCCTGTGAAAATTGTGACCATCACGATTCCGTACAATTCCACAGCGAAAAATGTTGCACGTATGCTTGTTGATGCAGGTCTCCTACCTGAGAACAACAACTTTGTGACTCAATTAAAGGAGAAACAAAAGCTGAATCGAATTCGGGTTGGTACCTACAAGATTCCAACGGGTACAAGTGTTGATGAGATCATTCGAATAATCACAACGCCTCCACCAAAGTAGGAGGCTTTTTTTCTGCTCAGATTTCTTGCAATTGATTTATCCATGTGATATAGTTTTCTACGGTGTTGAATACACACGCTTCTCCAATTCCGGCAAGGGTGCTACAGTACGTAGTTTTGCTTCGGAAAATGCGGAGGGCGGAGGTTGACACAAAAAAACCAAAACAGAGGAGGTGTGTTAATATGGCGGTAATCTCTATGAAACAGCTTCTCGAGGCTGGTGTACATTTTGGTCACCAAACTCGTCGCTGGAATCCAAAAATGGATCGCTATATTTTCACCGAACGTAACGGTATCTACATCATCGACTTGCAGAAAACTGTAAAGAAAGTTGATGAAGCTTACAACTTCGTACGTGAAGTTGCTGCTAACGGCGGTAAAATGCTGTTTGTTGGTACGAAGAAACAAGCACAAGAAGCTGTAAAAGATGAGGCAGAACGCACAGGTCATTACTTCATCAACCAACGTTGGTTGGGTGGTACTTTGACTAACTTCTCCACAATCCAAAAACGTACAGCTCGTCTTGCTGAGTTGAACCGTATGGAAGAAGACGGTACTTTCAACGTACTTCCTAAGAAAGAAGTTATCATTCTCCGCAAAGAGAAAGATCGCTTGGAAAAATTCCTCGGCGGTATCGCGCACATGCACGAACTTCCAGACGCATTGTTCATCATCGATCCACGTAAAGAGCGTATCGCAGTTGCAGAAGCT
Source organism: Brevibacillus nigriterrae (assembly GCF_049846925.1). NCBI lineage: Bacteria > Bacillati > Bacillota > Bacilli > Caryophanales > Paenibacillaceae > Brevibacillus > Brevibacillus nigriterrae. Next base: position 257,483 of record NZ_JBNCMT010000001.1, on the reverse strand, counting down.
CGCAAATTGGGTATCCCAATCGTAGCGATTGTAGATACTAACTGTGACCCAGATGAAATCGATTATGTTATCCCTGGTAACGATGATGCAATCCGCGCTGTTAAATTGTTAACTAGCAAAATGGCTGATGCTTTAGTTGAAGGCAACCAAGGCGGAGAGCAAGTAGCGACAACCACGGAGTAAGAGACAAGGGTGGACTGAGGGTTTCAGAAACCCTGGTCCGCCTTTTATTTTTCTATCTTTACTATCTTAAGGAGGATATCACTCATGGCAATCAGTGCACAAGCCGTAAAAGAACTGCGTGAAAGAACAGGCGCAGGTATGATGGACTGCAAAAAAGCTTTGGAAGAAACAAATGGCGATATGGAAAAAGCAATTGACCTGCTTCGTGAACGCGGTATCGCAAAAGCAGCGAAAAAAGCTGGCCGTGTAGCTGCTGAAGGTTTGACAGCAGTAGCAGTTGCAGGAAACGTTGCAGCAGTTGTTGAAGTAAACTGTGAAACTGACTTCGTTGCGAAAAACCCAGAATTCCAACAATTGGTTAAAGATATTGCTGAGCATGTTGTTTCCGAGCGTCCTGCTGATGTTGATGCAGCACTTGCACAACCATTCAAAGGTCAAGGCGAAACTCTTTCTCACGTAATCAGCGAGAAAATCGCTACGATCGGAGAAAACCTCAGCTTCCGTCGTTTCCACGTTATCGAGAAATCTGATGCAGGTGCATTCGGTGGCTACTTACATATGGGTGGAAAAATCGGTGTGCTTGTAGCTTTGGAAGGTACTTCTAACGAAGGTTTGGCAAAAGACATTGCTATGCACGCTGCTGCTGCTAACCCACGTTTTGCTAACCGTGAAGAAGTATCTGCTGACGAGATCGAACGTGAGCGCGAAGTTCTCAAAAACCAAGCACTTGCTGAAGGCAAACCAGCTAACATCGTTGAAAAAATGGTGGAAGGCCGTTTGTCCAAGTTCTTCGAAGAGTACGTATTGGTTGAGCAACCATTCGTTAAAGATCCAGACAAAAAAGTTTCTGCTTTGTTAAAAGAAGCAGGAGCATCTTTGAAAGAATTCGCTCGTTTCCAAGTAGGCGAAGGTATCGAGAAGAAACAAGAAGACTTTGCTGCTGAAGTTATGGCACAAGTAAACAAACAATAATAAGCAGGTTAACATAAGAACATTTGAGAAAGGGAGCACGAGGGTGTTCCCTTTTTTAAAAAAAGAATGGTAAACTTGGCAGAGAATGTTAGAAGAATGGAGGTTTTTCCACATGCCACTTCCTGCATATAAGCGTGTCGTGTTAAAGTTGAGTGGGGAAGCGCTTGCTGGAGAACTAGGGTACGGAATTGACCCTAAGGTTATCTTCTCTATCGCAAACCAAATCAAGGAAATAGTTGAAATGGGTGTACATGTCGCCGTAGTTGTCGGCGGAGGCAATATTTGGCGTGGACTTTCCGGTGCCTCCAAGGGGATGGATCGTGCAACTGCTGACTACATGGGGATGTTAGCGACAGTGATGAACTCCCTTGCCTTACAGGATGGATTAGAACAAGTAAACGTACCTACGCGCGTACAGACTTCAATTGAGATGCGTCAAGTTGCAGAACCTTACATAAGACGGAGAGCGATTCGTCATCTAGAAAAGAACCGTGTTGTTATTTTTGCTGCGGGCACGGGGAACCCATACTTCTCTACGGATACAACAGCTGCATTGCGGGCTGCTGAAATAGAAGCCGAAGTGATCCTTATGGCAAAAAACAAAGTGGATGGTGTTTATACTGCTGATCCATCGGTTGATCCGGATGCAGTGAAATATGACAAATTAACCTTCCTCGAAGTTCTGAACCAGGGTCTTGGCGTGATGGACTCAACCGCTTCAAGCTTGTGTATGGATAATAATATTCAATTAATTGTGTTCTCCATTACGGAGGAAGGCAACATCCTCAGAGCCGTAATGGGAGAAAAGATTGGAACGATTGTTAAGGGGGATGCCTAATGCCGCAGTCTATTTTAAAAGACATGGAAGAACGTATGTCAAAAGCGATTAACACACTGAAAAAAGACTTGTCTACCTTGCGTACGGGCCGTGCTACTCCAGCCATTCTGGATAAAGTGATGGTGGATTACTACGGTACACCAACACCAATCAGCCAATTGGCAAACGTCAATGCTCCAGAACCTCGTTTGCTGTTAATCCAACCATGGGACAAAACAGCATTAAAAGAGATTGACAAGGCAATTCAACAGTCTGATCTGGGATTAAGCCCGAATAACGATGGAACGGTTATTCGTATTATTGTTCCACCGCTTACTGAAGAACGCCGTAAGGACCTTGTTAAAGTGGCATCCAGAGATGGGGAAGAATCAAAAGTAGCGATCCGCAATATCCGTCGTGATGCCAATGAAGACATCAAGAAGTTGGAGAAAGCGGGTACTATCTCCGAAGATGATTCTCGTCGCCATCAGGAAACCATCCAAAAAACAACTGATAAATTTATTGCAGAAGTAGATAAGGTAGTAAAAGATAAAGAAAAAGACATCTTGGAAGTATAAATAAGTAGATCTATAGCTCCCCCTCTTACAGGTAGGAGGGGGAGCCTTAGTCTACATTTCTCTTTCTGGGGGAAACCTTATGCTAGAACGTATTGGTCAAATGTTGGGGAAAAAGAGTAATCAAACAGAATCAAATCAAATCATTGATCGAAATGGTGACATTCCCAGACACATTGCTGTCATCATGGACGGCAACGGTAGATGGGCAAAGCAGCGAAGCTTGCCACGAGTTGCAGGTCATCGTGCTGGAATGAAAACAGTCAAAGAAATTGTAAAAGCTGCTGATGATTTAGGCGTACAAGTCATGACGATGTATGCATTTTCAACTGAAAATTGGAAGCGACCACGTGATGAAGTTGACTTTTTGATGAGGTTGCCTCAAGAATTCCTGTCGACAGAATTGGATGAATTAATCGAACGAAATGTGCGTCTTATTCTTGTAGGAAGCAAAGAAGGTCTTCCTGCCCATACATTGGCTGCGATGGAACAAGCAGAAGAAAAGACCAAGCATAATACCGGTTTGAAATTGCACTTTGCCCTTAACTACGGGGGAAGAACAGAGATTGTGAAGGCAGTCTCTGAACTGACGAAGCTTGTTTTGGATGGAAAATTATCGGCAGAAGAGATTACGGAAGAAGCAATCTCTTCCCATTTGTATACACACGAGTCTCCAGACCCTGATTTGTTGATTCGCACAAGCGGAGAGATTCGGTTAAGCAACTTTATGTTGTGGCAATTGGCGTACACTGAACTATGGTTTACTGATGTTCTTTGGCCTGATTTCTCAAAAGAGCATTTTTATCAAGCAATAGCAGAATATCAAGGCAGAGGTCGTCGATACGGTGCGGTATAACCAAAGAGGTGGAAGAGTTTGAAGCAACGAATGATAACAGGGTTACTAGGAGGAGTACTATTTATTACCCTTGTCTATTTGGGAGGCATTTGGTATTCCCTACTTATTTTACTTTTGGCCATGGTTGGCCTTTTTGAATTTTTACGTATGGCTCACCTGCGACCGTTTGGAATAGCGGGCTTATTAAGTTATTTACTGATGTTGAGTATTCTTTGGCCTGAACTGATATCAGCCGATATGGCTCTGTTTCAGTTCTCCAATTTATTGATTCCGGTTTTACTGCTACTGTTGTTTTACACGGTCATACGCAAGAACGAATTTCACATCGAACACGTGGCACTCGCTATTCTAGGAGCATTGTATCTGGGTTATGGTTTTTTATATATGGCTGCCTTTCGAGATGGCATGAGTCAGCACGGTTTTTGGCTCACCATGCTGGTGCTGCTAGGAATCTGGTCAACGGATTCTGGCGCATATTTCGTTGGACGGGCCATTGGAAAAAACAAGCTTTGGCCAGCCATCAGTCCGAATAAAACAATCGAGGGTTCCATTGGTGGTCTTGCAGCAGCGCTGATTGTAGTATTAGGAATTAACGCAGTTCAGGGGATCATTCCTTTTACACAAGCCCTTGCTATAGCGCTAGTAACCGGAATCGCAGCACAAATGGGAGATCTCGTGGAATCCGCATTGAAACGCCACTTTGGCGTCAAGGATTCGGGCCGCATTTTCCCTGGACATGGCGGTGTTCTGGATCGTTTTGACAGTTTGATAATTGTGTTTCCGATTTTATACCTTTTAGGTTTACATACGGCGTAAACTCTTTTCGGAAAAGTATTGTAAAAGAGAGAATGGGTAGAGGTGGATCAACAGTGAAGAAAATATCACTTCTAGGTTCAACAGGATCAGTTGGTACGAGCACTCTGGAAGTAGTTTCTCAGCACCCTGAAGAATTCCAGATTGTAGGGCTTGCGGCGGGCTCCAATCTAGAGTTGGTAGCAAAACAAGTGAAACAATTTCGCCCACAGATCGTATCAGTAGGTAAGGCAGAGTATATTAAACAACTTCGTGAATATATTGGTGATGCGCACGTCCCTGAGATTGTCAGTGGCAAAGAAGGCTTGATTCAGGTTGCCAGTCATGACTCAGCCGATTTTGTACTTACTGCTGTAGTAGGCAGCGTGGGGGTTGAGCCGACGCTAGCAGCGATTGAAGCAAAAAAAACGATCGGTTTAGCCAACAAGGAAACTTTGGTGAGCGCAGGACATATTGTGATGGAAGCTGCCCTGAAAAACGGGGTAACTATCATCCCGGTAGACAGTGAGCACTCCGCTATCTTTCAATGCTTGCAAGGAGAGCATAGGGACGATGTGTCACGCATCCTGTTGACAGCATCGGGTGGATCGTTCCGTCATTTGACTCGTGATCAATTAAAACACGTCGGTATCCAAGACGCACTGAACCATCCGAACTGGAATATGGGAGCCAAAATAACGATTGATTCAGCAACCATGATGAATAAAGGGCTTGAAGTAATTGAGGCACACTGGCTTTTTGGACTTCCCTTCGAACAGATTGAATGTGTTCTCCATTATGAAAGCATTATCCATTCTATGGTAGAATACAAAGATCGGGCAGTGATGGCGCAATTGGGAACACCAGATATGAAGGTTCCCATTCAGTACGCATTAAGCTACCCGAGAAGATTGCCACTTCAGACACAACCGCTAGACCTGGTGACTTGTGGAACACTTCACTTTGCCAAAATGGATTTCGAGCGTTATCCCATGATTAAACTGGCTTACGAGTGCGGGAAACAGGGCGGTACACTGCCAACCGTGATGAATGCAGCCAATGAAATAGCCGTTGATCGTTTCTTGCGGGGAGAAATCTCGTTTTTGCAAATAGAAGAATTGGTACAAAGCATCTGTGAGAAACACGTGAAAATCAATCGACCGGACTTGGAAACAATTTTTGCGGCCGATGAGTGGGCACGTCATGAAGCGACTCACTATCAATTTACTCGTTGAGACTAATGTAGAAAGGTGGCCTATCCTTTGCCTATTCCTAACTTGGATTCGTTTGGATCAATCGTTGCCATCATCGTGGTATTTAGTGTGCTGGTACTTGTACACGAATTAGGACATTTTCTCTTGGCAAAGCGTGCAGGCATTCTTTGTCGTGAATTTGCTTTGGGGATGGGTCCTAAAATTTTCCGCTTTAAACGTGGTGAGACCGAGTATACTGTACGGCTCCTACCGATTGGCGGACTTGTGCGAATGGCCGGAGAAGACCCCGAGTTGGACGTGTTAAAGCCACACATGATGATTGGAATTGAACTCGATGCTCTTAATCGAGTGAAGAGAATGTATCTCGATCAGAAATCCAATCAGGCAAGTACAATTCAGGGGGTTGTTACCCAATTTGATCTGGAACACAAATTGACACTCACACTGGATGTTTCTGGTGAAGAGAAGACGTTTAAGGTTGATCCGCAAGCACAATTGGTGTTTGAGGACCGTGAGATTCAAATCGCACCATATAACCGTCAGTTCAAAGGTAAAACAGTCAGTCAGCGTTTCTGGGCAATCTTTGCAGGTCCAGCAGCAAACTTTCTCCTTGCGTTTGTTCTGTTAATGGCTAGCGGTTTACTCTATGGTGTTCCTTCGAATGAGCCTTTGATCGGGGAAGTTAAGCCCAATGGCCCTGCAGCAAAGGCAGGATTATTGGAAGGTGATCGAGTCCTTTCCATTCAAGAAAAACCGATACAAACGTGGAAACAGATTGTAGACGTAGTAAGTACATCGCCTGGCAAGGAATTGGTTTTGGAAATCGAACGTAACGGAGAAAGAAAGAAAGTCCCGGTACTCGTTCAAAACGAGAATGGCCAGGGCAAAATCATGGTTTACAATCCAGTCACATACAACCCGCTAGAGTCCATCCGTTATGGTGCAGTTGCGACCTATGACTTTACGGCGATGATTATTAGCAACCTGGCAATGCTGTTTACGGGCGCTGTAGGATTGAAAGATTTGAGCGGGCCTGTTGGTATCTTCAAGATGACAGGTGAGTTTGCTCAGCAAGGGATCAAAACTCTGATCACATGGGCAGCCGTGTTGAGCATCAACTTAGGTTTGTTCAATTTACTCCCGTTACCTGCACTTGATGGTGGACGATTGGTATTCCTTGGGGTCGAAGGATTGCGAGGCAGACCAGTTGACCCTCACAAGGAGGGCATGGTACACTTCCTGGGATTTGCGTTCCTGATGCTGCTGATTTTGGTAGTAACATGGAACGACATTCAACGCTTCTTCTTCTAAAAAGGAAGTTCAAAAAGTCCGGGAAACATAGCGTTCGAATTTCTTCGTTGCGTTGCCCCTCCGCTGCTCACGTAGACTTACCTACGTTCCGCTGCTCGGGTCTTCCGCGCCTTGAACTTCGAGGCTCTGTTTGTCCTCCTTTTTGAACAAGATCTTTTTGACTAATTCTGATATACTACATGCGTAACAGACAGATAAAAAGGATGGTGTACAACCGTGTACAAACGCGAGGAGACGAAACCGATATTTGTGGGGGGCGTACAAATCGGCGGTCAAAAGAGCGTGGTTATTCAATCCATGACAACTGCTGATACACGTAACGTGGAAGCGACACTTAATGAAATTCAACGCTTGTACGATGCGGGTTGCCAAATTGTTCGTCTGGCGGTTATTAATGAGGATGCAGCAAGAGCGATCAAACAAATCAAGGCACGCTCACCATTGCCATTAGTTGCAGATATACACTTCGATCATAAACTGGCTTTGATTGCTTTGGAGAGTGGAATCGATAAAATTCGTATCAACCCGGGCAATATCGGCTCAAAGGAAAAAACCAAACGAGTTGTGGAAGCGTGTAAGGAACGAAATGTTCCTATCCGTATCGGGGTAAACTCCGGTTCAGTGGAGAAGCGTTTATTGGATAAATACGGTTACCCGAGTCCCGAAGCGATTGTTGAGAGTGCGATGGATCACGTCGAGATTTTGGAAGATCTCAACTTTGATAATATAGCAATTTCACTCAAATCTTCTGATGTTATGACGATGATTCAAACCTATTCTCTGATGGCGCAGAAGCGGAATTACCCACTTCACGTTGGAGTAACAGAAGCTGGCACTCAATTCTCCGGCGGTATTAAATCTGCCGTCGGTATCGGTACGGTTCTCTCCATGGGAATCGGTGACACCATTCGTGTATCCCTGACGGCTGACCCAGTAGAAGAAATCAAGGTAGCAAAACAAATCCTCAAAAGTCTGGATATCGTCAACAATGATCCGGTAGTAATTAGCTGTCCTTCATGTGGTCGTTGTGCCATTGACTTGATCGGCCTTGCCACTCAAGTAGAAGACGCTGTGTCTACCTTGAAAACACCATTGAAGGTTGCGGTCATGGGCTGTGCGGTTAACGGGCCAGGTGAAGCTCGTGAAGCAGATGTCGGCGTAGCCGGCGGTAATGGCGAAGGGTTAATCTTCCGTAACGGTGAGATTGTACGTAAAGTAAAAGAAGATGAACTTTTTGAGGAATTGATGAAAGAAATCAATTCGATTGTGAAATAACTGGATGTAAGATAAGCCTCGAGCGATACTACAGGACGCTCGGGGCTTCACGTATAAAGACTTATCTTGTGTGGTCAGTTGCTAAGGAGGAATTGTCGTGTTGAAACAAAGTCAAATGCTTATCCCTACATTGAGGGAAGTACCATCAGACGCAGAAATCGCCAGCCATAAATTATTGCTGCGTGCCGGAATGGCCAGACAGTTAGCTTCTGGAATTTATACATACATGCCATTGGCGCTTCGGGTTTTACAAAAAATTCAAAAGATCGTTCGGGAAGAGATGAACCGTGCAGGAGCGCAGGAAATTCTCATGCCTGCTATGCAACCAGCAGAGTTGTGGAATAAATCTGGTCGTTGGGATGTATACGGTCCTGAGCTCGTTCGATTGAATGACCGTCATAACCGTTCATTTGCACTTGGACCTACACATGAGGAAGTAGTTACTACTTTGGTCGGCTCTGAAGTGAATTCCTATAAAAAACTTCCTTTGAACGTGTACCAAATTCAAACCAAGTTCCGTGATGAAGTTCGCCCTCGTTTCGGATTGATTCGTTGCCGTGAGTTTATTATGAAAGATGCTTATTCTTTTGATACGACCCAGGAAGGATTGGACAAGAACTTCCAGGCGATGTTCGATGCCTACACCAACATATTCACTCGTGTCGGATTGAACTTCCGTGCTGTAGAAGCGGATGCAGGTTCGATTGGCGGAACGGGAACGTACGAGTTCATGGCTCTTTGTGAAATTGGTGAAGATACCATTGCGTACTCTACAGAAAGTGATTACGCTGCTAATCTGGAGAAGGCAGAAGTGGTGTACAAAGCCAAACCAAAACAAAACATCGACGTGACTTCAACAGAAAAGATCCACACACCAGGTGTACGTACCATTAGCCAGCTAGTGGAAAGCCTGGGTGTACTAGCTTCTGACATCATTAAAAGTCTTGTATATAAACTTGATGATAAATTCGTGCTGGTATTGGTGCGTGGTGATCACGAACTGAATGAGGTAAAGCTCAAAAACCTCTATGATGCAACCAATATCGGTATGGCGTCCGAAGAAGAAGTGCGTCAATTACTGAATGTATCGGTTGGTTTTGTAGGTCCAATCGGAGTTCCAGCCGATTTGGAAGTTGTTGCTGATAATTATGTGCAAGATGTGGTTGACGGGGTTGTCGGAGCGAATGAAGTGGATTACCATCTCAAGCACGTCTCACCTGAGCGTGATTTGCGTGTAACTCGTTATACTGACCTGCGAAACATTACGGAAGGAGACGATTCTCCACGTGATAACGGGAAAATTGCTTTTGCCCGTGGCGTAGAGGTTGGTCACGTATTTAAATTGGGTACTAAATACTCCAAAACATTAGGTGCTACCTTCCTTGATGAAAATGGCCGTTCCCAGGACATGATCATGGGTTGTTACGGTATTGGTGTTTCTCGTACGTTGGCAGCAGTGATTGAGCAAAACAACGATGAGAACGGAATTATGTGGCCAGTTTCGGTTGCTCCATTCCATGTACATGTGATCCCGATCAATGCCAAGGTCGACGAGCAGCGGGAAGCGAGCGAGCGCATTTATGCAGAACTTACCGAAGCGGGAGTTGAAGTACTGTACGATGATCGTCCAGAACGTGCGGGGGTTAAGTTTAAAGATGCAGACCTCATCGGCTTGCCAATTCGTGTCACCATCTCAGACAAAATTGCGGATGGTACGGTAGAGGTACGTGTGAGACGTACAGGCGAAACTTTCGAGGTTGCTGTAAGAGAACTCACATCATTTGTCAGAGATTTGCTTGCAAAGCTTTCCTAATACGGATTTGCCTGTCTAGCAGGAATCAACTCACAAATTGTCGAATTACTATGTGGTGCTCCAATCTGGGGCGCCACTTTTCATTTGTAAGCAGATTCAAAGCCCAAGTTTCGTAATGAGGTGTTTTGGCGAATGGTTGATATACAAGTACAAAAAGAACGATTTGCTTTGTTGTTGAAGCAATTGGATATTCCTGTCGAGTTAGCAGAGAATTTTTTTCGAGATGGGCAAATCAATAAACTGGAGCTGTATAAAGAAAACAAAGAGTGGATCTTCACATTCACCCTGCCTCAGTTGATCCCGGCAACCGTCTATCAGGCATTTTTTAATCGGTTGCGCTCCAGCTTTGCTCACATAGCCAAAGTGGATGCATTCGTACGTTACGATAGTGTGCCACAGACAGAACAAGTAGTGAACGAGTACTGGGAGTATATTTTGACGTTGGCGGAAGAAAAACTGAACTCCCTTGCTACCCAAATGCGTTCTTGCCCTAGGGAAGTAATCGGCGATGCCATCAAAGTATCGATGCCAACCGATATGTCCATTGAACTTGCCAATCGGAAGAAAGCGGATCAGGAACTGCAGGACATGTTCCACAAAGTCACCTTTATCCGACCGAAATTCCAGTTTGTCGCAGAGCAAACGGATGAAAACCTCAAGGCATTTATGGAACAAAGAGAAGAAGAAGAACGTGCTCTCATCCAGGTAGTCATGAGTGCTCAGGCAGAGAAGGAAAAAGAAGCTCAGGATGGCAAAGCAGAAGCGATCACAACCTTGATGATGGGGTACGAGATCAAGGAAGATGCGGTACCAATCCAGGATATCCAGGAAGAAGAGCGACGGATTGTCGTACAGGGTACCGTGTTCAATGTAGAATTAAAAGAATTGAAAAGCGGTCGCCATTTGCTGACGTTCAATCTTACAGATTATACGGATTCGCTTTCGATCAAAATCTTCTCCCGCGACAAAGAAGACGTCAAGCTGCTTGAAGCGGTCAAAGATGGCATGTGGCTGAAAGTCAGAGGAAGCGTGCAGCATGATACATTTATGCGTGAGCTTGTGATGATGGCCAATGACATGAATCAGATTGAACAGGTGGGGAGAAGGGACAAAGCGGAGGAAAAACGTGTAGAACTTCACTGCCACACCCCGATGAGTATGCTCGATGGAGTAGCTTCCCTGAAATCATTGATTTCTACGGCAGCGAAGTGGGGACATAAGGCAATTGCCGTAACCGACCATGGAGTTGTTCAGGCGTTTCCGGAGGCGTATGGAGCGGCCAAGAAAAACAACATCAAATGTATTTTGGGATTAGAAGCCTATGTCATCGATGATGGAGCAGATATTGTCTATAATCTCCTGCCTAACCGAGCCAATGACGTGGTTATCGATGAAAATACCTCTTATGTAGTATTCGATACAGAGACAACCGGTTTGAATGCTGCGGAGAACACGATCATCGAGATAGCCGCTGTCAAAATGCGAGGCAGCGAGATTATCGATAAATGGTCAGAACTGATTGATCCAGGTTTCCCTGTTGGCCCTAAAACAACGGAAATTACAGGCATCACGAACGAGATGTTACAGGGCCAACCATCCCTAGATGTCGTTCTCCGACAGTTTAAGGAGTTCGTGCAGGATTCTATTCTCGTGGCTCACAATGCGGAATTCGACCAAGGCTTCCTGAATGCGTGTGCGAAAAGAATTGGGCTAGAGACCTGGTCTAACCCGTTCTTGGATACATTACCGCTTGCCCGCATGCTGTATAAAGGGATGCGCAATTATCGACTGGGTACACTGGCGAAGCGGTTTAACGTCGACTTGGTCAATGCTCACCGTGCCTTGGACGATACCGTAGCCCTTGCGCAAGTTTTTCAGGTCATGCTGAAGGATATGAAAGAACAGGAGATTAAAAGTCTTTCTCATCTGAATGAGCTAAGCAATCAGCAAGCGGACTACAAGAGTTCACGTCCGTTTCATGCGACCATTCTCGTTCAAAACAAAGAGGGCTTGAAGAACCTTTATAAACTGGTAAGTCGTTCTCACGTAGAAACCTTTTATCGTGTGCCACGTATTCAGCGAAGCCAACTGACGAAATATCGGGAAGGCTTATTGATCGGTACGGCGTGCAAAGAAGGGGAGTTGTTCCAGGCAATCCTGCGTGGGAAGTCTCAGGAGCAGCTTGTTGAAGTTGCCAAATATTACGACTACATTGAACTTCAGCCGATTCAGCACTACAGTCCACTTTTACGTAATGAAAGTGTGAACTCGCTCGATTCAATAAAAGAGTATCACCGCATGCTGATTGACGTAGCCAAGGAGTGCGAAAAACCGGTAGTTGCCACAGGCGACGTTCATTTCCTTAATCCAGAGGACGAAATTTTCCGAGATGTCTTCCTTTTTTCCAAAGGGGATGGAGATACAGGCAACCAACCGCCGCTTTATTTCATGACGACAAATGAAATGCTCGAAGCGTTCAGTTTCTTAGGTGACGAACTGGCAAGAGAAATCGTAGTGACCGCACCGAACCAAATCGCAGACATGATCGAGGATGTCAGTCCAATACCGGATAAGCTGTATACTCCGATTATCGAAGGAGCGGACGATGAGCTACGGGATATGTGCTATGCGAAAGCAAGAAGCATGTACGGAGAAGAGTTGCCCGAAATCGTTGAGAGCCGCTTGGAAAAAGAACTGACAAGTATCATCAAACACGGCTTCGGCGTTATCTATTTGATTTCACAACGCCTCGTGACAAAGTCATTGCGTGACGGTTATCTGGTAGGATCTCGTGGTTCCGTAGGGTCTTCCTTTGTTGCGACGATGTCGGAGATTACCGAGGTAAATCCACTTCCGCCGCATTATCTGTGTCCGAACTGCAAGCATAGTGAGTTTATTATGGATGGTTCCATTGGTTCTGGATTTGACCTGCCTGACAAAGAGTGCCCGCAATGTGGCACGAATTATGCGAAAGACGGTCAGGATATCCCGTTCGAGACGTTCCTGGGCTTTAAAGGGGACAAGGTTCCCGATATCGACTTGAACTTTTCCGGTGACTATCAGCCGAGAGCGCACAAATACACACAGGAACTGTTCGGCGTAGATAATGTGTATCGTGCAGGAACGATTGGTACGGTTGCAGAGAAGACAGCTTACGGGTATGTTCGCAAGTACGCAGAAGAGCGTGGATTGGTGTTGCGTGGAGCTGAGATTGCCCGCCTCGTCAATGGTTGTACTGGTGTGAAAAGAACAACCGGACAGCATCCAGGAGGAATCATCGTAGTGCCGGATTACATGGAAATTGAGGATTTTTGTCCGATCCAGTTCCCGGCTGACGATAATGAATCGGAATGGAGAACAACCCACTTCGACTTCCATTCCATCCATGACAACTTGCTGAAACTCGACATTCTGGGACACGACGATCCGACGGTCATTCGGATGTTGCAGGATTTGACGGGCCTTGATCCGAAGAAAATTCCACTGGATGATCCGAAGACCATGTCTATCTTTAGTACCACAGATGCACTGGCGGTTACCCCTGAACAAATCGGAACCAATATGGGTACGCTAGGGATACCGGAGTTTGGTACCAAGTTCGTTCGTCAGATGCTTGAAGATACCAAGCCGACGACATTTGCCGAGCTGGTGCAAATCTCAGGTCTTTCCCACGGGACGGACGTTTGGCTCAACAATGCTCAAGAGCTGATTCGTAATGGAACGTGCAAGCTTTCTGACGTAATCGGTTGTCGTGACGACATCATGGTGTATCTTATTTACAAAGGATTGGAACCTTCTCGTGCGTTTAAGATCATGGAGTCCGTTCGTAAAGGGAAAGGTGTCAATGAAGAAGATCAGGAAGAGATGCGCAATAACAGTGTCCCTAATTGGTACATTGACTCCTGTCAAAAGATCAAGTACATGTTCCCGAAAGCACACGCAACGGCATACGTCATGATGGCGGTACGTATTGCCTATTTCAAGGTTCATCATCCACTGGAGTTTTATGCGACCTACTTTACCGTTCGTGCTGACGACTTTGACATTCCGTTGATGGCAAAAGGCTCTTCGGCAATCAAAGCGAAGATCAAAGAGATTGAAGAAAAGGGTCACGATGCACAACCAAAAGAAAAGGCGTTATTAACAGTACTGGAGATGGCGCTGGAAATGGTAGAACGCGGTTACAAATTCCTGAATGTCGATTTGTACAAATCGGATTCACAGAAATTCCTCATCGAAGACAACTGTTTGCGTGCACCGTTTAACGCCATGCCGGGACTCGGAACCAATGCGGCGATCAGTTTGGTCAAAGCGAGAGAAGATGGAGAGTTTCTGTCAAAAGAGGATTTGCTTTCCCGCTCCAAAATTTCCAAAACCATTCTCGAATTCCTGGAGGAGCAGGGGGCACTTCAGGGGTTGCCGGAATCCAACCAGCTATCACTATTCTAAAATGCCTGTCTGGCAAAGGAATCTACAGGAACCAAAGGTTGTCAAGGGTAGGTTGTTATGTTATAATTTTTTTGGAAATACTGGTTATACACGCAGATCAAGAGTGGGGAAACCCACTCTTTCTTTCTGGCTTAAACCGGAGTTCGGATTTAAAGGAGGTACTTGCTTGAGCAAAGTAGCGCAAATTGTTACCGAGATGCTGACTCCCATTTTGGATGAGATGAATCTGGAGTTGGTTGACATCGAATTTAAAAAAGAAGGCACGAATTATTTTTTGCGTGTGTTCATAGACAATGAGACAGGCAACATCGACATTGATGACTGCGGTACGGTAAGCGAACGCTTAAGTCAGCGACTGGATGAGGTTGATCCGATTCCGATGGCGTATTTCCTAGAAGTCTCATCACCTGGAGCCGAGCGTCCACTACGCAATGAGCGGGATTTCCGCAAGGCAGTGGGCAAACATGTACATATAACAACCAAGGAACCAATCGGAGGTCATACCACCTTTGAAGGCGAATTAGTTGGATTTGAAGATGAGAAGCTCATGGTGAAAGAAGTCAAACATACCGTTGAAATTTCAATCGACCAGATCGAGACAGCGCGGATGGCGATTGTTTTTTAGATTTTACCTAATAGGTTGAAGAGCGTAACGAACTTTCGCCAAGCAATAAAAGGAGCAATGGAGGCGAGGTTTCGTTCGGAAGGAGGATAAAGCAAAAACATGAACGCCGAGTTTATTGATGCACTAAATGAGATTGAGAAGGAGAAGGGAATTGCCAAGGAGGTTTTGCTTGAAGCAATCGAGGCAGCTTTGATCTCCGGATACAAACGCAACTTTAATTCTGCTCAGAACGTCCGAGTAGATATTAACCGCCACACGGGTCTTGTAAGGGTGTATGCTCGTAAAACCGTTGTGGAAGAAGTACTCGATTCCCGTTTGGAGATTTCTGTAGAGGCTGCTCAGGAAATTGATCCAAACTATCGTCTCGAAGATATCGTAGAAATCGAAGTAACTCCACGTGATTTTGGTCGAATTGCTGCGCAAACTGCCAAGCAGGTAGTAACCCAGCGCATTCGTGAAGCAGAACGCGGACTTATTTATAGCGAATTTATCGAGCGTGAAGAAGATATTGTCAGCGGTGTGATTCAACGTCAGGATGCCCGTTTCTACTACATCGACCTAGGGAAAGTAGAAGCCATCATGCCGATTACAGAAAAAATGCCGACGGATGATTTCAAACCACAGGATCGTATCAAGGCATATATCATTAAAGTCGAAAAAACAACCAAAGGACCACAAATCGTCGTTTCCCGCACTCATCCAGGGCTGTTAAAGCGATTGTTTGAACTGGAGGTTCCCGAAATTTATGACGGTGTAGTGGAAATCAAGTCTGTTGCTCGTGAAGCAGGCGACCGTTCCAAAATCGCTGTTCATTCGGTTAATGAAGACGTTGATCCAGTCGGTGCCTGTGTAGGACCAAAGGGCATGCGTGTTCAAACGATTGTCAACGAATTGAAAGGCGAGAAAATTGACATTGTGCGCTGGTCTGAAGACCCTGCTGAATATGTAGCCAACGCACTGAGCCCATCCAAAGTACTGTATGTGGATGTGAACGTTGCAGAGAAGGTAACACGAGTCATTGTTCCAGACTATCAACTCTCTCTCGCCATTGGTAAACGTGGACAAAACGCACGCCTTGCAGCCAAACTGACTGGTTGGAAAATTGACATCAAGAGTGAGAGCCAGGCGGAACAAGAAGGTATTGAATTTCCTAGAGCAACTGAGGAATCAGCGGACGTTGATGCTCAATGAAACAAAAAAAGGTTCCTTTGCGTAAATGCATCGTCTGCCAACAAATGCTTCCCAAAAAGGAGCTCATTCGAGTCGTTCGGACGCCTGATGAAAACATCATCATAGATTTGACGGGAAAAGCGGCAGGTAGAGGAACGTATGTATGTAGACAAGAAACTTGCATGACACCAGATACATTTGCATCTGGCAAGTGGAAGAAAGTGCTAGAGCGTGCCCTCAACATGACGATCTCACAAGAGCAATACGAGGACTTCCGGCAAAAGTGGTTGGAGCTGATCGGTAATTGAATGGAAAACTCTCTCAATCGTTAGGGCTAGCAATGCGTGCTCGGAAACTGATTACGGGTGAGGAGCTTGTCGTTGCTGCAGTCAGAACGGGCCAAGCAAAACTAGTCATACTGGCATTAGACGCTTCAGCTAATACTGCAAAGAAAATAACAGACAAATGTCATTTTTACCAGGTACCTTGTCATGCGGTAGCTGATCGTTATGAGCTGGGCAGGGCAATTGGTAAAGAATCGCGTGTCGTTGTAGCAGTAACCGATGCCAAGATGGCCGACAACATTCAGCACCTTCTCACACCTAATTCATAAGGGGTGATTCAATGAAGACTCGCGTGTACGAATATGCGAAAACGCATAATATGAGTAGTAAAGAGATCCTTAACTTACTAAAACGATTAAATATTGATGTAGCCAATCACATGAGCGTCATGGATCAGGAGATGATCGACAAGGTCGAACAGCACCTGTCCAAGTTGCGCAGTGGCGGAACTCAAAATAAACCGGCTGAGAAAAAAGAAACAGACACGCGTGGAAATCAACCAGCGGGTAACAAAGTTGCTCAACCGGAGCAACAATCTCGTGATGCAGGCAAAGGCAATACGAAACCCAATCGTCCGGATCAACGCCAGCCTCACCAAAACCAGGGGAAGAATCAGGAGCGAAGAGCAGAAAATATGAGTAATCAACCAAAAGCACCAAATCATTCAAAAGCACCCGTCCAAGAGTCCCAAGGCCAGCAAGAAGAAGTAAAAAAAGACCTGGAGGATTTTGAAGATAAGGTCATTATTCCTGCAAAAGTGGGAACAGAGAAACGCGAAAAAATCAAGAAGAGTCCTGTTGGCAAGAAAACCTTTGAAGATAATAAAAAGAACAGTACTCCTTTCAAAGGAAACAACAAACGCAATGACAACAGAAGACATCAGCATGGTGGACAGCAGCAACAACAACGTCCTGTATTGGAGCCGCCAAGCAAGATCGTCTTCACAGAATCGTTGACTGTTGGTGAGTTGGCGAAAAAGCTTCGCAAAGAACCAGCTGAGATCATCAAAAAGCTGTTCATGCTTGGCATTATGGCTACGATCAACCAGGATCTTGAAAAAGACGCCATCGAATTGATTTGTGCTGAATACAACGTGGAAGTCGAAGAGAAAATCGTTATTGATGAGACCAACTTCGAAACAATCGAAGAAGTTGATGCTGCTGAGGAATTGCAAGAACGTCCTCCGGTAGTAACGATCATGGGTCACGTCGACCACGGAAAAACTACCTTGCTTGACGCCATCCGTTCAACAAATGTTGTTGCTGGAGAAGCAGGCGGAATCACGCAGCACATCGGTGCTTATCAGGTTGAGATCAAAGGCAAGAAGATCTCCTTCCTTGATACGCCAGGTCACGCAGCGTTTACAACCATGCGTGCTCGTGGTGCACAAATTACCGATATCACGATTCTTGTTGTTGCCGCAGATGACGGTGTCATGCCACAAACGGTGGAAGCGATCAGCCATGCGAAAGCAGCGAACGTTCCAATTATCGTAGCAGTAAATAAAATCGATAAACCAGATGCGAACATTGATCGTATCAAGCAAGAGCTTACAGAATACGGTCTCGTTGCAGAAGAGTGGGGCGGCGAAACGATCTTCTGTCCACTTTCAGCGAAACAGCGCATGGGTATCGAAGAATTGCTTGAGTACATCCTTCTCGTAGCAGAAGTACAAGAACTCAAAGCAAATCCGAATAAACGTGCTCGTGGTACTGTAGTTGAGGCTGAGTTGGATAAAGGCCGTGGTCCAGTTGCAACTGTTTTGGTTCAACATGGTACTTTGAAAATCGGTGATCCAATCGTTGTGGGCTCCGCTTTCGGACGCATTCGTGCCATGGTGAATGATAAAGGCCGTCGAATCAAAGAAGCAGCGCCTTCGACACCAGTTGAAATCACTGGCTTGAACGATGTTCCACAAGCAGGCGACCAATTCATGGTATTTGAAGACGAGAAGAAAGCTCGTGCGATTGGTGAAGCTCGTGCGTCCAAGCAACGTGAATCCGATCGTCGTGCCAATACACGCATCTCCTTGGATGACTTGTTCACACACATTCAAGCAGGAGAAATCAAAGAGCTTAACCTCATCATCAAAGGGGACGTACAAGGTTCTGTTGAAGCGCTTCGTGGCTCCCTTGAAAAAATTGATGTAAACGGTACACGCATCAAGATTATTCACACAGGTGCAGGGGCCATTACGGAGTCAGACGTTACACTTGCCAATGCGTCCAACGCCATCTTGATCGGTTTCAACGTTCGTCCTGAACCGAATGCGAAAAATATGGCAGAGCAAGAGAAAATCGACATCCGCTTGCACCGTGTTATCTATAACGTAATTGAAGAGATTGAATCAGCACTCAAAGGTATGCTTGATCCGGTCTTCAAGGAAAAAGTAATCGGTCAGGCTGAAATCCGCCAGGTGTTCAAAGTATCCAAAGTGGGTAATATTGCCGGATGCTATGTAACAGAAGGTAAAATGAGCCGTGATGCTGGTGCTCGCTTGATTCGTGATGGCGTAGTCATTTACGAAGGTAAATTGGACACCTTGAAACGTTTCAAAGATGATGCCAAAGAAGTGGCAACTGGTTATGAGTGCGGTATTACGTTGGATAAATTCAGTGATATTAAAGAAGGCGACGTAGTAGAAGCCTTCATTATGGAGGAAGTCAAAGCACAATGATTGGAGTAATTCACATCGAATTATTCTTACCCGCTCCCGAGAATTTGAAAGAGAAGCGGGCGATTGTGAAGAGTATTATCAGCCGGCTTCGTAACAAGTTTAATGTATCTGTGGCTGAAATGAATTATTTAGATCAATGGCAGCGCACCGAATTGGTGGTCGCTGCCGTTGCTAATGAGATGTCTTTTTTGCAAAAAGAACTATCTTCAGTCGTTCGATTGGTGGAAATGACACCCGGCGTTGAGTTGATTCGTGCGGATACGGAATACTACGAGTAAGGCTGTAATGTGGAGGTGAAGGAATATGAGCATGAATAAAACACGTACCAACCGCATTGGTGAAGAGATAAAAAAAGAGCTCAGCATCCTTTTGCAGCGTGAGATGAAAGACCCTCGAATCGGGTTTGTTACCGTGACAGGTGTAGAAGTTACACCTGACTTGCAGCAAGCCAAAGTATTTGTCAGTGTCTTTGGCAGTGCAGAACAAAAAGAAGCGTCCCTGCGAGGCTTACAAAAGGCGAAAGGGTTCCTGCGGACAGAAATTGCGAAACGCATTAAGCTTCGCCATGCCCCTGACTTGATCTTTAAAATGGATGCGTCCATTGACTATGGCAATAAAATCGAAACCATTTTGCGTGAGATCTCCACAACTGAAGGAGAGATCAAGCATGACTGATTACGTGACATCACTGATGCAGGCAGCGCAGTTTATGCGTAATCATGATCGTTTTCTGGTTATTTCTCACGTAAGTCCAGACGGAGATACGACTGGATCGGCGCTTGCTACTTGCCTGTTGCTTCGTCAACTAGGCAAACAGTACGTGGTTGTCAACGAAGGAGAAACGCCAAAAACCTTTGGCTTTCTCCCTCGTTATGATGAAATTCTCAATTTAGCCAAAGATCAAATTGATGAAACATTTACACACGTTATTGCAGTTGATGCGGCTGATTCCAAGCGAATGGGCAAGGTGCAGCACTTGTTTGCACCTGATGTGCAACTGGTCAATATTGATCATCATCCGACGAATGATTGTTTCGGGACCATTAATGTGATTCGCACGGACGCAGCAGCTACCGCCGAAATCATGTTCGAGCTCTTGGAAGCGGGCGGGTTCACGCTGGATAACGAAATTGCTACATGCATTTATACTGGATTACTAACAGATACGGGCGGATTCCGTTATTCAAATACAACGTCCAATGTCATGCAGATTGCGGCTAAACTACTTACATACGGAGTAAAGCCGGGTGAGATTGCTGAACGTTGCCTCGAATCGATTACCATGCAGCATGTAAACATATTGCGAAGAGCGCTCCAATCACTTACCTTGACACACAATAATCTGGTTGCCTCCATGCGTGTGAGCAATCAGGATATTGTAGAGACAGGTGCTACCAGTGAAGACATGGCAGGACTAGTTAACTACGGGAGAAATATTGAAGGCGTGGAGGTAGGATTGCTCCTGACGGAGACCAAGCCGGGAGTGGTCAAGGTAGGACTCCGTTCACGCAGTCGAATTGATGTAGCTCAAATTGCCAAGAGTGTAGGTGGCGGTGGTCATGCAAGGGCAGCAGGTTGTACCCTGGAAGGCAATATCACAGAAATTGAACAGACCATTCTAGCAAAAATAACGGAAGTTCTTGAGGTGAGCACGAATGAGTGAGAATCATGGCGTGCTCATCTTGCATAAACCGGCGGGTGTTACCTCACATGATTGTGTGGCAAAAGTGCGCAGGCTTTTTCAAACCAAGCGTGTAGGACATACGGGAACGCTTGATCCAGAAGTTACAGGAGTTCTGCCTGTTTGCATTGGCAATGCGACCCGGATCGTAGAGTATTTGCAAGAGCAGCCCAAGAAGTATCAAGTCGTGATGCGTCTTGGATTCTCCACGACAACAGAAGATGCCACTGGTGAGGTCATTCAACAGAAGCCAGTTGATGTGAAAGTGATTACCGAAGACATTCTGCTTACCCTTTTTGAGCGGTTTACAGGGGAAATCGATCAGGTGCCACCCATGTATTCGGCAGTCAAAGTGAATGGACAGCGCTTGTACGATCTTGCCAGACAAGGTGTTGTCGTTGAACGCAAAGCCCGCAAGGTTACAATTTATAATCTGGAATTACATAGTTTTGGAATTGGTGAAGAGGATACGATGTTGGTTTCCTTTTCTTGTCGCTGTTCCAAAGGTACATATATTCGCACACTTTGTGTTGACCTGGGCGAAGCATTGGGTTATCCTGCCCATATGGCGAGTTTGATTCGTACCGAGAGCGGAAGTTTCACAATTGATCAAGCCACTCCGCTTGCAGAGGTAGAACAAATGGCGGTACAAGCTGAAGATTTGTCAAAGCTGCTTGTTCCGATGAGTGAATCTTTGTCCTTTCTTCCCCGGTATGACATCCCTTTATCGAGAAAGTCTGCTGTTCTAAACGGGCTGACAACATCTTTACCTGAATTCTCCGCAGAGGTCGGAAGTCTTGTGCGGCTGTATTCGGGCGATCAGCTTCTCGGTATTCATCTGGTGTGTCAAGGCCCGCACGGACTGTACGCCAAGCCGGAAAAAGTTTTTCAGTCTTGAGGTGAGACTTTCGTGAAAACGATTCGAATAACCTACCCGCTCCCATCAGATATTGATGCAGCCTCCTGCGCATTAGCTATTGGATATTTTGATGGAGTTCATCTGGGTCATCGTCGTGTGATTCAAAAAGCGATCGATGTGGCAAAAGCAAATGGGTGGAAAAGTGCCGTTATGACATTTGACCCGCATCCACGTGAAGTATTGGGTCAGACTGGCTACACACGCTATCTCACACCATTGGAAGATAAACTGGAACAAATGGAGAAAATGGGAGTGGATATTGTCTATGTTATGACATTTGATATTCCGTTTTCCTCCATTTATCCAGAAGATTTCATAAGCGAATGCCTACTTCCGTTGCACGTCAAACATGTGGTTGTAGGGTTTGATTACACGTTTGGATACCGTGGGATGGGAACAGCACTCACATTGCAGCAACACAGTCAAGGCAAGTATGGATTGGATATTGTAGGTCCTGTCAATCGTCTGGGCGAAAAGGTATCGAGCACCATTATTCGAGAATATCTGCATCACGGGGACGTGGAGCAGGTTCGTCATCTGCTTGGCAGACCGTATAAAATTCGTGGTGTCGTCGTTCACGGGGATAAACGTGGACGA
The DNA here is from genome assembly GCF_049846925.1 of Brevibacillus nigriterrae. NCBI lineage: Bacteria > Bacillati > Bacillota > Bacilli > Caryophanales > Paenibacillaceae > Brevibacillus > Brevibacillus nigriterrae. The sequence goes on along the minus strand of NZ_JBNCMT010000001.1, from coordinate 235,213 downwards.
ACCATCGGATTTCCTACTGCCAACGTTTCTCCGGACAAACCGTATCTGATCGGAAAAAATGGCGTATATGGGGTAAGGCTTACGGTAGATAACAAAACATACAACGGTGTGATGAACATTGGCATCAAGCCAACCTTTGAGCTGGAGAAGAAAGAAAAGTCGCTAGAAGTGCACTTGTTTGATTTTAGCGACATGATTTATGACAAGGAAGTTTCGGTGGAAATTCTCTTTTTTATTCGGGATGAACAAAAGTTTGCGGGTGTTGACGCATTGATTGCACAAATTCAGAAAGACGTTTCCTTTGCTCAGGAAAAGTTTGGACAACTGCGAGAGTAAGTTTTTTGGGCTGAGCCTTTACTTCGTGGATTTGACTGTGCTATAATGCCAATGTTGTCTTTTAACCACAGCTTGGCTGACCGACACTCACCGACGGCAGACTCGGCTGATGGGAATATTGTAGGAGGTGAGAACAGATGGCAATTTCTCAAGAGCGTAAAACTCAATTGATCCAAGATTTCCGTACTCATGATAACGATACTGGTTCTCCTGAAGTACAGATCGCGATTTTGACTGAGAACATCAACAACTTGAACGCACACTTGCGTACACACAAGAAAGACCACCACAGCCGTCGTGGTTTGTTGAAAATGGTAGGTCAACGTCGTAACTTGCAATCTTATTTGAAAGATTTGGACGTTCAACGTTACCGCGTACTGGTTGATAAACTCGGCCTGCGCCGTTAATTGTCTATCATTGGGGAAAAGCGGGGAGTATTCCCGCTTTTTCTACTGTCTACATCAAAGCTTCATCGATTTGTTTCGATAGAAGCTTTTCTTTTACATATTTTTCCAACGCTTTACTGTAGGTACCAGAATCCAGTTTTCTTTGGGGTAAAGCAGGAAATAATACATAGAAGTAGAAAAAAACATGAAGATACATTTGTGATGAAGGAGGACTGCTAGTACTATGGATCAACAATTTCGTACATATGAATTCGATCTAGCAGGCCGAAAATTGACGCTTGAATTCGGTAAAATGGCGAAACAGGCACAAGGATCGGTCTTGGTTCGTTATGGTGATACGGCGGTTCTTTCGGCAGTGACCGTTTCAAAGGAACCGAAACCACTTGATTTCTTTCCACTTACGGTAAACTACGAAGAACGTCTATATGCAGTAGGAAAAATTCCAGGAGGCTTTATTAAGCGTGAAGGACGTCCAAGCGAAAAAGCGATTTTGGCTAGTCGTTTGATTGACCGCCCGATCCGCCCACTTTTTGCCGAAGGATTCCGTAATGATGTACAAGTCGTAAACACGGTTCTTTCTGTTGATCAGGATTGCCCGCCTGAGATTGCAGCAATGATCGGAACTTCTGCTGCGTTGTGTACTTCCGAAATTCCTTTCAATGGTCCGATTGCAGGTGTCATTGTTGGACGGATTGACGGGAAATTTATCATTAACCCAACCACGCAAGAAGCAGAGAAAAGTGATATTCACCTGACAGTTGCAGGTACCCGTGATGCGATCAACATGGTTGAAGCGGGTGCGAACGAGGTGCCTGAAGAGGTAATGCTCGAAGCAATCATGTACGGTCATAGTATCATCCAACAAATCGTTGACTTCCAAAACAAGGTCGTTGCGGAAATCGGCAAACCAAAAATGGAAGTTATCCTGCACGAAGTAAATGCTGAAGTAGATGCTGCCGTTCGTGCGTATGCTGACACTAAATTGCGTGAAGCAGTTCGTATCGAAGAAAAACATGCTCGTGCAGATGCGATTGATGCAATCAAAAAGGAAACACAGGAACACTTCGCTGAAATTTATCCTGACAACGCAGGAGGAATCGGAGAAGTTTTATACAACATCGTGAAAGAGGAAGTTCGCCGCCTGATCACTCATGAAAAAGTGCGCCCGGATGGACGAGCACTAGGCGAAATTCGTCCGATCACGTGTGAAGTAGGAATTTTGTCTCGTACCCACGGTTCTGGTCTGTTCACTCGTGGACAAACGCAAGCGTTAAGCGTGTGTACCCTTGGACCACTCGGAGACGTACAGATTCTCGATGGCCTCGGTCTTGAAGAATCCAAACGCTTCATGCACCATTACAACTTCCCTCCATACAGTGTAGGGGAAGCGCGCCCACTTCGTCCGCCAGGTCGTCGTGAAATCGGTCACGGTGCATTAGGTGAGCGTGCGATTGAGCCAATCATTCCGTCTGAAACAGAATTCCCGTATACCATCCGCTTGGTGTCCGAGGTAATCGAGTCCAACGGTTCTACTTCACAAGCGTCCATTTGTGCAAGTGTACTTGCCTTGATGCAAGCCGGCGTTCCGATCAAGTCACCAGTTGCAGGTATTGCGATGGGTCTGATCATGGACGAGCAAGGGGAGCAATTCTCCATCCTTTCTGACATCCAGGGCATGGAAGATCACCTGGGTGATATGGACTTTAAAGTGGCAGGTACTGCAACCGGCGTAACTGCGCTTCAAATGGATATCAAAATCGAGGGTATTAACCGTGCGATTTTAGAGCAAGCACTGACACAAGCGAAAGAAGGCCGCCTCCATATTCTTGGTAAAATGCTGGAGACCATCTCTGAGCCACGCAAAGAGCTTTCTCCTTATGCACCGAAAATTACGAGCCTCACGATTAATCCGGATAAAATCCGTGATGTTATCGGACCAGGTGGCCGTGTCATTAACAAGATTATTGAAGAGACTGGCGTAAAGATCGATATCGAGCAAGACGGTCGTGTATTCATCGCATCTGTCAGTCAGGAAGCAAACGATCGTGCGAAACAGATCATCGAGGATCTTGTGCGTGAAGTACAAGTCGGACAAATGTACCTCGGTACTGTAAAGCGTGTGGAGAAATACGGTGCGTTCATTGAGTTGTTCGCTGGAAAAGAAGGTCTGTGCCACATTTCTCAGTTAGCGGAAGAACGTGTTGCCAAAACAGAAGACGTTGTAGCTGTTGGTGACAAGATCATGGTCAAAGTTACGGAGATCGATGATCAAGGCCGTGTAAACCTGTCTCGTAAAGCTGTTCTCAAAGAACAACAAGCGACTGCAGAAGCGGCAAAAGCAGAGTAAAATCAAAATCAAATCCAAATCATTTAAGCCAAAAAGCTTTTCTACACGAAGGATTACTTTGTGCGGGCAAGCTTTTTTTCTTCTATCACTTTCTCTTCCAACATAGATTGGACAAAGAGGTATATCTTTCTTGGTGGATGCGGAAAGTAAGATAGAGGTGAATGTAGATGAGTCGGAAAAAAAATCTGTTCTTATTTTTCATAATGGGGAGTTTTTTTGTGTTTTTTTTGACCAACTCAACTCCGGTGCATCAATACATCAGCGTCATGAAGGCAGAATCAGCCAAAGTATCGTCGATGGATGACGACTCCCTTCGAACACAGATAGAAGAATGGAAACAAAAAAATGACGAGGCTCCCATCAGTGCCTATCTCGATCGTATCTGGAAAGCGGTCCCCGGTTATAACGGAAGGATCGTTGAAATAGATGCTTCTCTGGAGAACATGAGATTGAAAGGTATCAAGGCAGAAGAAGGACTTGTCTACAGGGAAATCCAACCTGACAAAAGCCTGGAAGAATTAGGAGCACACCCCACTTACCGGGGAAACCCTAAAAAGCCGGCAGTCAGCTTCATGGTGAATGTAGCGTGGGGAAATGAATACCTGGAGAAAATACTTGCCACGTTAAAGAAACATCAGGTGAAAACGACCTTTTTCCTCGATGGCTCATGGGTCAAGAAGTATCCTGACCTTGCCCGCAAAATAAAAGACGAAGGTCATGAAATCGCCAATCATGCGTATTCGCATCCTGATATGAGCAGGCTTGGTGCAACCCGCATTCGTGAAGAGATTGGTAAAACCCAGAAGGTAATTGAACAAACATTGGGGGTAAGACCGACTCTGTTCGCACCTCCATCGGGTTCTTTCAATAATTCCGTTGTTACGATTGCCTTACGTGAATTCCAGATGCGGACGATCCTCTGGACAGCCGATACCATCGACTGGCAAAAGCCACCGGTTGATCAGATGGTAGCAAGGATTGAGAAGCGTTTAGGCAATGGGGTCCTGGTTTTGATGCACCCGACTGCTCCTTCTGCAGCAGGGCTTGACCAGTTACTGACGCTTGCAAAGAAGCGGGGACTGACGGTTACAACGGTATCAGAAGTGATTTCCAGCAGACGCCTAAGCCCATAACAGAAGAAAGTTTTGTTGTATGGACTGGTGAATTTTGTTATAGTTAGACGTGGTTCAGTAACTATCATTTATTTGTTGAGTATACATATTGATAAGAGAAATGCAGGCTTTTCCACTAGAGGAGGATCTACGTGATTCAACGATACACCTGTGAAAATGGTCTTAGAATCGTGACGGAAAAAATTCCGTCCGTACGTTCGGTTGCCTTAGGGATTTGGGTGGGTACCGGATCGAAATTTGAAAATGAATTCAACAATGGGATTTCTCATTTCCTTGAACATATGTTCTTTAAAGGTACGACTACCCGCTCGGCGAAAGAAATTGCAGAAGCTTTCGATGAAATTGGCGGAAATGTGAATGCTTTCACTTCCAAAGAGTACACTTGTTACTATGCAAGGGTGCTTGACCAGCATGCGGTTATTGCTCTTGATGTACTATCAGACATGTTCTTTCACTCCACTTTTGATGCTGAAGAGCTGGAGAAGGAAAAAAATGTCGTAATCGAAGAGATTGGCATGTATGAAGATACGCCAGATGATCTTGTCCATGATTTGATTGCACGGGCTAGCTATCCTGACCATTCTCTCGGCTATTCGATTCTCGGTTCAGAAGATGTTCTTCGCAGTTTAAAACGACAAGACTTGCTTACCTATATCGAAAACAAATACACACCAGCGAACACTGTCATTACTGTGGCAGGGAACTTCGACGAGCAATTGATCGAAGCAATCAAGCAGCGCTTCTCATCGTTTACACGTCCTGCTGCTGATTTGACTGTACCTGCACCGAATTTCATGGCACATACCATTGCTCATCACAAGTCAACAGAACAGGCACATATGTGCATCTCTTTACCGGGGTTCCAAGTCGGACACGAAGATATTTATTCATTGATTCTTCTAAATAATATCATCGGTGGCAGTATGAGCTCTCGCTTGTTCCAAGAGATTCGTGAGGAACGTGGCCTTGCTTACTCTGTGTATTCCTACCACTCTGCCTACAAAGAGTGCGGTACGTTCTCGATCTATTCAGGCACAGCACCCGAGCATGTAGGTCAGGTATTTGATATTGTGACCAACATTCTTACGGATATCTCGCAAAAAGGGATTACAGAAAAAGAGTTGAGAAAAGGCAAGGAGCAATTGAAAGGCAGTCTCATGCTCAGTTTGGAAAGCACCAACAGCCGGATGAATCGTTTGGGCAAAAATGAACTGCTTCTAGGTCGCCATCTTACACTGGACGAGATTATTTCACGTATCGATCAGGTGAACAATGAGTCGATTTTGGCAGTTGCCAAACAGTTGTTCCACTCCAAGCTCGCTCTCGCTATGGTGAGTCCATTAGAACAATTCCCATCAAACGTTCGCAATGACGTTCTGCTTGGCTAGGAGGCAAATCTCGTTATGTCCTTTTCTGTAAAAGTGAAAAAGATGTCCCCCATGATCGGGACTGATATTCAGCTTCCATACTATGCAACGCCAGGCTCTGCCGGATTGGATTTATCTGCTTGCATCGAAGAAGAAATTACCATACATCCAGGGGAACGAGTGAAGATTCCAACTGGAATTGCCGTTCAGATGCCTCATTCACAGGTAGTTGGTCTTGTCTTTCCGAGAAGCGGCAACGCCTGGAAATACGGTGTTTCGATGACCAATGCTGTCGGCGTAATCGACAGTGATTATACAGGTGAAATCCAGGTTATCCTGCAAAACCTTGACTCGACTGCTCCTTTTGTAGTGAAAAAAGGAGATCGCATTGCACAGCTTCTGTTCGTACCTGTTTTTCAAGCCAATCTCGAGGTGGTTGATGACCTCGATGAATCCGAACGTGGCTCCGCAGGATTTGGCTCGACAGGAACTATCCAATCTAAATAATTGATTTTCGACGCAAAATCCGGTCATTGGCCGGATTTTTTTATTCATTACTTGGCCTTTTTTGGCATAGAAGAGAGTGTATATATTGCCTGGGGAGGTATTAGCAATGAGGCTTAGTGATCTTAGCGGAAAAGAAATCATCGGGTTTGACAATGGTGAGCGGATGGGAGTTGTTGGACAGTCTGATTTGGAGATTAATCCGGTAACAGGTGAAATAAAAGCCATCATTTTATCAGGAGGCTCTTTTTTGGGGTTGGGAAAGCGAAAAGAAGATGTGATCATTCCGTGGAAATCCATTTTAAAAATTGGGCCTGATATGATTATAGTTGGGCCTTCTTCGAGTAACCAAACGCTTTTGGAGAAATAGTTTCGGAGTCGTCCCTCTGTAACCGAACAACGGGCAATCGAATAGGATGAGGTAGACCGCAACGATTTTCAATTGCTCATGGAGGAAAACCTTTGCGTTTCGAGGTTTTCTTGCAGTAAAATGTTTGGAAAGGGGAACGCAGCATGCTAACGGGCGTACATGTTGCCTTTATAGGAGGAGATGCGCGACAGTTGGAGGTCATTAAAAAGTGCATCCAGCTCGATGCGATTGTCACTCTCATTGGCTTTGACAACTTGGAGAGCAGCTTCACCGGGGCAACGAAAAAACCATTAACATGCGATGTGTTGAAAGATGTAGACGCCCTCATCCTGCCGATTGTAGGATCAGATGAAAAAGGCTTCGTTGAGAGTATATTCTGCTCAAAGCCTTTGCAGCTTAAAGAAGAACACGTAGTCAGTTTGCCAAAGCATTGTGTCGTGTATACGGGAATCTCCAAGCCGTATCTGAAGACACTTCTTCATAAGCAGCAAATTTCTTTGGTAGAGTTACTCGAACGAGATGATGTAGCCATCTATAATTCCATCCCTACTGTAGAGGGAGCATTAATGATGGCGATTCAGAACACCGATTTCACGATTCACGGATCGCAGGTAATCGTTCTAGGACTTGGCCGGGTAGGCATGTCTTTAGCAAGATCACTACATGCTCTCGGTGCCCACGTTCGAGTTGGCGCCAAACGTCCCGAGCACATAGCACGTATCTATGAAATGGGATTAACTCCTTTTTACGTCAGTGACTTGAAGTCACAGGTAAGCAATGTAGACATACTTTTTAACACGGTACCACAGCTCATCGTCACAGCGGAGGTATTGGCACAAATGCCACTCGCTTCGCTGGTCATTGATTTGGCCTCCAAACCGGGAGGAGTCGATTTTCGTTTTGCTGAAAGAAGAGGTATCAAGGCCCTCCTGGCACCTGGGCTACCTGGAATCGTTGCGCCGAAAACGGCAGGACAGATCATTGCCAACATTCTGTCTCGCCTCATCGCTGAACAATCCAGAAACCAGGAGGAGAAAAAATGAGCGGCTTACAAGGAAAAACCATTGGTTTGGGATTAACCGGGTCACATTGCACATTTGAGGAAACCATGCCTCAAATCAAGCGTCTGGTTGAAGCGGGAGCAAGGGTCATTCCGATTGTTACGCATACGATCTTGACGACTGATACAAGATTTGGGACATCACAAAGCTGGCAGCAGCAGCTAATCGACATTACCGGTGAAAAGCTGATTACAACCATACCTGAAGCGGAACCATTAGGTCCTTCCAAGTTGTTGGATGTGATGGTAATTGCCCCTTGCACAGGTAATACTACAAGTCGTCTGGCAAATGCGATTACAGACAGCCCCGTATTAATGGCTACGAAAGCGACGCTTCGTAATTTGAGGCCGGTCGTGCTGGCTATTTCTACGAACGACGGCTTGGGACTCAACGCTGCTAACATCGCCAAACTGTTGGCAACCAAGAACATTTACTTTGTACCATTCGGTCAAGATGCGCCAGAAAAAAAACCAAACTCGTTGGTTGCTCGCATGGATCTCTTAAAAGAGACGTGTGAAGCTGCATTAGACCACCGTCAATTGCAGCCTTTACTCATAGAAAGATTCAACTACTAATTACTGTGCAAAGGTCATAGGAGGAGAGAAAATGGAGAACCAGGTCAAATTTAATGTTGCGGTAGTAGGTGCAACAGGTGCAGTAGGGCAACAAATTATTGCATTGTTGGAAGAGCGCGATTTTCCAATTGCAGAACTAAAACCACTCGCTTCAGGCAGATCAGCAGGCAAGACCATTCGTTTCAAGGGGCAGGATGTGACAATCCAAGAAGCGACTCCTGAGAGCTTCGCAGGCGTACACTACGCTTTGTTTAGCGCTGGTGGAGCGATTAGTAAGGAATTGGCTCATCACGCTGTACGTCATGGTGCAGTCGTCATCGATAACACCAGTGCGTTTCGAATGGATGAGAACGTGCCGTTGGTCGTTCCCGAAGTCAATATGGATGCTGCACGCAAACATCAGGGGATTATTGCAAATCCGAACTGCTCTACAATCCAAATGGTGGCCGCACTCAAACCTCTATATGACCGTTTTGGAATAGATCGTATTATTGTTTCCACGTATCAGGCTGTTTCTGGAGCGGGAGCATCTGCGATCCAAGAACTCTTGACTCAGACACAGGATATTTTGAATGGCAAAGAGGCAGAGGCAAAAATCCTGCCTGTAGGCAAATTGCCAGTACATCATCAGATTGCTTTTAACGCCATTCCTCAGATTGATGTATTCACTGAGAACGGCTTTACCTATGAAGAGATGAAAATGGTGAATGAAACCAAAAAAATCATGGGCGATGACAGTATCGATGTAGCAGCTACGTGTGTCCGTATTCCGGTAATTACGGGTCACAGTGAGTCTGTCTATGTTGAATTGAAATCAGAATATGAGCTTGAAGAAGTAAAATCACTGCTTTCTTCTGCTCCTGGCGTGGTATTGGCAGATTCACCGGACGAACAGCGTTACCCATTGGCTACTGACGCATACGGCAAACTCGATGTGTTTGTCGGACGTGTACGCCGAGATCTCACACATCCACGAGGATTGCATATGTGGATTGTTTCCGATAACCTCCTAAAAGGAGCAGCATGGAATACAGTACAAATTGCTGAAGAGCTAATTAAAGGATAATTGCATAGGAGAGGGATTCAATGAGAATTCTCGTCCAGAAGTTTGGCGGATCCTCCCTCACGACAGAAGATTGCCGCTTGCAGGCAATTCATCACATGGAAAAGGCACTTGCCGAGGGCTACTCACTAGTCGTCGTTGTATCAGCCATGGGACGAAAAGGAGATCCATATGCGACAGATACCCTCCTCGATTTGGTTCGAGGGGGGAATGATTATTTGTCACCACGCGAGACGGACTTGTTACTACACACAGGTGAAATTATTTCAGCTTCTGTGATGTGCAGCATGCTGCAATCAAGAGGTTTACGAGCCACTATATTAACCGGTGGGCAAGCAAATATCATCACGTCAGACGATTTCTCGAATGCGCAGATCTTGCAGATCGAGACAGATCGTATCAAGGAAGAGCTGGAAAAAGAAAATATCGTCATCATTCCTGGTTTTCAAGGAAGAACATCCGAATGGGAAATCACAACATTGGGACGTGGAGGCAGTGATACCACTGCAACGGCATTAGGTGTTGCGCTGCAAGCAGAAATGGTTGACATCTTCACCGATGTTGAGGGCATCATGACGGCTGACCCACGAATTGTGGAAGAAGCACAACGACTGTCCACTGTTACCTATACGGAAATCTGCAACATGGCGCATCTCGGTGCCAAGGTTATTCACCCAAGGGCTGTTGAAATAGCCATGCAGAAGAACATTCCGATCCGTGTGCGATCAACGTTTTCTGATGATCCTGGTACACTGGTTACTTCCCTGCATGACATCGACAGTCTGTATGATTCGATGGTTAGCGACCGCCTTGTTATGGGAATTGCGAATGTACCGAACATTACTCAAATCAAGGTAATGGCGAGAGATGGACAATATGACACCCAATTGCAAGTATTTAAAGCAATGGCAACAAACGGAATCAGCGTTGACTTCATTAATGTGAATCCACGTGGGGTAGCCTATACAGTACATGACCGCATGGCAGAGAAAGCAGCCAGAATTCTTGCTGAAATGGATTATGAACCACAATTGCTTCCGAATTGCGCCAAAGTGTCAGTCATTGGAGCGGGTATCGCCGGAGTCCCAGGGGTAATGGCTCAAATCGTAGAGGCTTTAACCAAAGAAGACATTCAAATCCTGCAATCGGCTGACTCCCATACAACCATCTGGGTATTGGTTCGTGAAACGGATATGATAAAGGCTGTACGTGCCTTACATCAACAATTCCAACTGCACAAAACATCATACTAACATACTAACGACCGTTAACAAGAAAGGATTGATTGGCAAGTGGCAAGGTTCGGACGATTGGCTACCGCCATGGTTACACCTTTTGATGAGCAACTTAAAATTGATTATACAAAAGTAGAGCGTCTTGTTGACCACCTGATTTCAACAGGTACAGAGACGATTGTTGTAAGTGGTACAACAGGGGAGTCACCAACCCTGTCAAACGAAGAAAAGCTCCAACTGTTTCGCTTTGTCGTCAATTATGCTAAGGGTCGTGCACAAGTAATTGCGGGAACCGGCAGCAATAATACAGAATCGAGTATTCGCTTCACCGAAGCGGCTTCAGAAACTGGTGTGGACGCTGTCATGGTGGTAGCACCGTATTACAGCAGACCGTCTCAAGAAGGGCTGTATCAACATTTTAAGGCAGTGGCAAACGCTACCAAACTTCCTGTCATGCTTTACAACGTACCAGGCAGAACAGGAGTGAATATGGCTCCAGAGACGACGCTCAGACTGGCAAAAGATGTTTTCAACATCATTTGTATCAAAGAAGCTTCCGGCAATTTATCACAGATGGCCCGCATAATCGAGGGTGCCCCAGGGGATTTTGAACTGTATTCTGGCGATGACAGCCTGACGCTTCCGGCACTTTCCATTGGTGGAGTAGGGATCGTAAGTGTAGCAAGCCATGTGATCGGTAACGAAATGCAGGCTATGATCAGATCATTCCTGGATGGAAATCTTCAACAAGCTGCAGCGTTGCACCGTAAATATCTTCCTGTATTTGAGGGCATCTTCAAATACCCAAGTCCTGGACCGATCAAAGTCTTGCTGGAAAAACAAGGCGTATCCGTTGGCGGCGTTAGATTGCCGTTAGTTTATCTAAATGAGCAGGAACAGGCAGATATCCTTTCGTTACTAGGGTAATTATACAAGGTAAAGATGACCGACTGAGAAGAGCACTCTAATGCTCTTCTTTTTTTATGCTGTTGGACTTTCGGATTATCTATCGATATAATATTGATATAGATAAGAATGTATGTTCTGTATAGGATTTAAAATATGCTGCGATCGATAGGAAGTCGGGAGGGGATCGGTGTGAAGTTCGAATGGAAGAAGCAAGCAAAGCAATTCTACATGCCAAAAGATGAACCTGAAATAGTGACTGTACCCGAAATGAAATTCTTTATGCTAGACGGAAAAGGAAATCCAAACAGTGAGGAATTCTCTGAGGCAGTCAGAGTCTTGTACTCTCTTGCCTACGCAGTCAAGATGCTGCCCAAGAAAGGGGTAACGCCAGAGGGATATTTTGATTACACAGTCTTTCCTCTGGAAGGTGTCTGGGACTTGGCAGAAGAAGCAAGAGGGCTAGACAAGCTGGACAAGGATCAGCTAATTTACACAATCATGATCAGACAGCCGGACTTTGTGACTGAAGAAATTGTTCAAGTAGTAATGGAAAATGTACGCAAAACGAAATACCACCCGTTGCTCGAAACCGTTCGATTTGGAAGTCTGGAGGAAGGTGTCTGCGTTCAAATGATGCATCATGGATCATATGACAGCGAACCGAATTCCTTTGCCCGAATGGAAGAGTTTAGCCGGATGAACAACTTGAAGAGAATCTCGAAAACTCATCGGGAAATCTACATATCAGATGCTCGCAAAACTTCGCCAGACAAATTAAAGACCGTGCTCCGTTTTCAGGTAGAGCAGCAATGATCTTTGTAGCTTACACTCGAGTAGAACAAGAGTATTTTTTACGTGACATACATAGGAGGCTTTTCGCTTAGGAAAACTAGTTACAACTTCGAAGAGCAGGTTTTCCGGTGAAAAAAGTTTATCGATCTTGTTTTCCTCTTTTTCTTTGGGGTATAATGGTAATAAGTGATTTGGGGCGGTTTTGTATTTGGATCTTGTCCGATAGGATTTTGCTCGTGTTGGATAAGTTTTCGAGTGTAATGACAACTAAATATAGGAGGTACATGATATTGTCGAAGTTACATTCTGTCGTTTCCATTTTCGCATTGGGCGGCGTTGGCGAAATTGGGAAAAACATGTACGTTGTTCAGTGCGACGATGACATCGTCGTAATTGATGCTGGGCTCAAGTTCCCAGAAGAAGAAATGTTAGGAATTGACATGGTGATTCCTGATATTACGTACTTGGAAGAAAATCGTGATAAAGTACGGGGTATTATTATTACTCATGGACATGAAGATCACATCGGTGGCCTAAGCTATGTGTTACGCCATATTAACGTTCCCATTTACGCAACCAAACTCACATTAGGCCTAATTGAAGCAAAATTGAAGGAAGCGGGAATTCTTGCCGATACGAAGCGTCATTTGATTACTGGCGATTCTACAATCACTCTCGGCAAAATTACAGCATCTTTTTTCCGGGTGAACCACAGTATCCCTGATTGTGTTGGTGTTTGTCTGGATACCCCGGAAGGAATCATTGTTCATACGGGAGATTTCAAGTTTGACCAGACGCCTGTCAACAATCAGGCAGCTGATATTGCCAAAATGGCTGAGATCGGTTCCAGAGGAGTTCTTTGTCTTCTTTCAGACAGTACCAATGCCGAGCGACCTGGGTTTACAGGTTCAGAGCGTTCTGTAGGAGAAGCAATTAAAGATGTCTTTCATAAGGTAACCGGAAGAATTATTGTCTCCACATTTGCCTCGAATGTACACCGTGTTCAACAGGTGTTCGATGCAGCAGTAGAGTATAATCGGAAAGTGACCATTGTCGGTCGAAGTATGGTTAATGTGATTAATATCAGCAGGGAACTAGGATATTTGCACGTTCCGGAAGGTGTCATTGTCGAGCCGGAAGAAGTCAATAAACTGCCTGCTGAGCAAGTCGTGATTTTATCAACAGGAAGTCAAGGTGAGCCAATGTCTGCGCTCACACGTATGGCCCGATCCGCCCATCGGAAAATCGACATCTTGCCTGGTGATACCGTCATTATTGCAGCAACACCAATTCCTGGTAATGAAAAATACGTTGCTCGGACAATCGATCAATTATTGCGTGTCGGCGCAGAAGTAATCTATGGTGGCCACGGTCCAAATGGCAAGGTTCACGTCTCTGGACATGGCAGCCAGGAAGAGCTTCGCCTGATGCTTAACCTGATTAAACCTAAGTACTTCATTCCGGTTCACGGAGAATTCCGGATGCTGCGTATGCACGGTATCCTTGCCGAGCAAGTAGGGGTAGCACCAGAGAATATCTTCTTATTGGATAATGGAGATACGGTCGAATTTTCAGGAGGCACGGCACGCTTAGGTTCGAAAGTTCATGCGGGCAATGTGCTAATTGATGGACTCGGCGTAGGAGATGTAGGTAACATCGTTCTGCGTGACCGCAAATTACTGTCTCAAGACGGAATACTGGTAGTTGTTGTTACACTCAGCAAACAAAACGGTACAATTTTGTCCGGTCCAGATATCATTTCACGTGGCTTTGTCTATGTGCGTGAATCAGAAGAACTGCTGGATGAAGCAAATCGCATCGTCACCCAAACACTTCAAAAATGCATGGACGAAAACGTAAACGAATGGTCTTCACTGAAAAACAACGTGAAAGACAACCTCGGTCGTTTCCTGTATGATCAAACAAGACGTCGCCCCATGATCTTGCCGATTATTATGGAAGTGTAATATGTAGTTAGTAAATAGGAGCCAAAAAACCTTGATAATACTAGGGTTTTGGCTCCTTTTTGTTTTGTGCTTTTGTCATTTAACCACATTTAGTGTGGTAAGACCTAAAACAAAACCCGATCCTGACAATTACCTAGGATGAAAGTGCTGCTGCATATGCTCGCCGGACAGACAACCAGAGAACACCGACACCGATGCAAACAGTAAAAATGAATCAATAAGAATAATGTCGAATAAATGTTAAGAATAATTTGTCGTATTATACAGGTTTTGGTTAATTATTGTAGAAATTCCATATAATCTATAAAAGTGGATGGTGGATTTCTATGAAAAAAAGTATGGTTTTTAGCCTTTTCGTAGCGTTATCTATAGCAGTTAGTGGGTGCGGTAATTCCACAAAAGAAACTGCATCGACAGATTCTACTGCTACCAATAACGAGGAAGTGAAGAAAAAAGAGGAAGAGGCCAACGCGAAAGCAGAAGCGGAAGCTAAAGCAAAGGCAGAAGCAGAAGCAAAAAAGAAAGAAGAAGAGGAAGCAGCAAAGAAGGCTGAAGAAGAGTCAAAATATAAGAATGCGTATTTCTTCGCAAATGAGATTCCTCAAATTGATAAAGAGCAATTTGGCAATGAAGGAACTCCGTTATCAGATAAATCTATTGAATTCTTAAAAAAGAATATTTCTTTACTTCCGGCTTGGAAACCGGAGCTTGTTAATGAGGTAAATCAGAAAGTCGACTCAAAGATAACTTATAAGCATTTAGAGAAAAATATTGACAAGTATCTTGAAAAGTTTATCAAGGTAACTGGGTATATAGTTGAAATTGAAGAATATCAGTCTGATATTGGCGAAGTATCGTATATCCATGTAGTTGATGATGAAGAAGAAAGTTATGTTTTTCTTTACCCCGGAACTGGTGAGTTGTTGAAAGATGACGATGTAACTGCCGTGGGGATACCGTTACAAAATACGAGTTTCGCTAATGTTAGCGGCGGAACCACACGTGTCGTGATGGCGGCTTGTAGTTATATTCAAAAGAATCAATAGTTGCATTGAGATGACTTGCACACTCAAACCGGGTGTGCTTTCCTTTGTTTATGAATCAATAACCTGATATCGTAATCTTTTACATTTATGGAGCAAGTGGAGCCTCAAAGTAAGCAGGGAGGATCTACTGCTTGCACCGGAGAACTATCGTAACAGCTCAAAAAAATTTTAGGAACTTCGGGAATACAACAGCCACTAACACGGGACATGGTCGGATAATCACACAAAACTATTACTGATTTTTGGTATTATTAGTGAAATAATCTCAGGAGGGTAGCTGGTGAGATGGATTTTGTGGCGATTAGTTTTGATTGGATATCTTATATTATTGATTTAATTTTTGTTGGATTACCGATATGTTTAATCACTTATTGGGCTACCAAAAGAAGTCTAATGAAAAAGATCAGAGAGTTGGAAGCAAGAATTAACAAAATAGAATCAAAGCAATAGGGAGGGCTTTAGCTCTCCTTTTACTTCTCAGGTAGTGTTATATCATGGATGGTAGGGGTGCTGGCATAAAGGGCAAAATTAAAAGGCATGAGCTCAGTACAATACCGGATTTATACCCAACTTGCTGCATAATAAATTTACCTGTCTAACTTTTTGGAGTCACTTCAATCTCCACACAGAGAAGGGATTTTATGTTTTCTAGTATTTTTTCGAATGACTTGAAATAATCTATGGATGCAAAATTTTATCAACAATTAAGGACAAGTCTGTATCTTCTACAGAGCTATTTTTGTTTACATCGACTTTTGGTGTCGTCCATTGAGCCTGTTCTTTACCAAAGTTAAAACCAGTTATCGCCAAGTCTCCTAAGCTATATTTACCATCGCTGTTCACGTCCACATCGAATCCTCCAACAACAGTGATGTCTTTTCCACTTACAGTTGCAACGATTTCAGCACCGGTTTTGTCTGCTACTAAACCTTCTTTAGCTTCCACTTTTCCGGTACCCGGAGTATTTTTTGCCTTGAAGGTCAACTTTAAGAGTTGTTTGCCACTACCGTTAATACCATATTGTTCATCCTTACTTGCAACGATGAAGCGTAATACACCAGGTGAAGAGGTTTCTTGGTGATAAATTTGTAAACCATTATTGGATGGCTCTGCTTTAACGAACTCAAACAGAGTTGAATCATATCCATTTTTTACATCTTCGGCATAAATGTTAGAAGCGTTATTGATTATCATGTCAGTTGTAAATTAACAAAACAAATATTTCAATAAATAACAAATAATGAAATTAACGTAAATAAAATAACTAATTTCACAATTTTGACGTATTTTATTTATATTCCCAAAAATGATTTATGTGGATCTATTTTTGCCTGTCTTCTTCTTTGGATAACACTCCCACCTCTTGAACACATTAACTGTGTTAAGGAGGTGAATCACATTGTTATCACAAAACGCAAAGGAAACCCAATCTCCAAACAAAATCTCAGATAATAACCAAAAATCCTCCCTGGATGAAAGCACAATAGAAAAACAACACCAATTTCAAATGTTCCCAACACCAGACGAGAAATTCGCATCTAATGTGATACAAAAACTAAAAGACTAAGTTCAAAATGGCCAAGCCATGGTCAAAATAACGGTTATACAGCAATTAGATAGAGCCTGTGCACCCCAATGATGAAATGGGAAGTTCAGGCTCTTTTCCTTATTCTAATTTGATTTAGATTTAGACTGTTCACGAACCTTAGGGAAGAGTATCTTTTAGAACATTTTTACCCCCAACGGAAACCTTCAAATCTGCGACCGTCTCTCTCAACATCTTTTCAAAGCGTAAAATCTTTTCCATGTCGTTTTTCAGTGAACTACCAGTACCTTCAAACCGAATCATGGTGAAATAATATCCCTGTGTTACACCGTCGAGGGTAATAGACTCCATACCTTCTGTTTCATTGTGTGCAACAACAGCTTCTTTCAGTGCATCCTTCCATCTGCTTATGAACTCATCTTTGGTGTAGTTACTAAGATTTTGCAAGCCGATCGACAATTCGGTATCTTTTAATTTTACGACAGCTCGAAATTCAACAGGTTTTAGAGACAAAGCATTGATGATCTGGAACCCAATTTCCTGCTTGATACGATCCTCTCTGGTGGAAAAAGTGAACGAATATGCATCCTCGTCACTTATTGTTGCCAATGGGGTGATGGTGCTGTTTTCTTCGCTTTGATGATGTCCTACCATATTTTCGACATAGGGAGAAAATAAGAGGGAGGCACACAAAAGCAGTGAAGCAACCTTTGCAAAAACCAATGACATTCCCTCCATTCATAAACACAGTAGTAGACCAATTATAAACAAAGTAGGCCAATTATAAACAATTTGTAAAATTTTGTCGCATTGTGACAAAAATTACAGAAAATTATTTTTATTGAACTTATTGTTTTTAGTAATATTAACAAACAAATAGGGGGAGCAGTATGGCATTAATTCAGTGGGAAGATAAATACAGTGTGGGTGTGAGCGAAATTGACAGTCAGCATCAGTTGCTTGTTGAGCTCATCAACAAAATCCACGATGCGATGAAAATGGGGAAGTCTAAAGAGGTTGTACCGGGTGTGTTAAAAGAGCTGGTGAAATACACAAAAGAGCATTTTGCATACGAGGAAGGATATATGGCCAAAATTGGATATACCGATTTGGAACAGCATAAGGTCCAGCATGCTCATTTTATCAAAAAAATTGTAAATTTCCAAAATGATTTTGAGTCTGGCAAAGTAGGTATTAACTTTGAGATCATTAACTTCCTCAAGGACTGGTTACTCGGCCATATTTGTATCAGTGACCAAAAGTATATGAGATAATGAAAGAGATAGAAATCAAAACAGCCTCCCATTTCGGATGACCGATGGGAGGTTTCCTTTTAACATCCTGCTATTTCGGATGGAGGATGGCCTCGATTCTACTGATTGCTAAATTCGTGTCCATATCCAGTTGAAATAAAATATGCAGGTTGCTGGTTGATGTTATTCTCCGCCGTGTAGCCGCATACAATGTAGGCTTTAAATGTTTGCTAATGCACATAATTTCAGCAACTGGCATGACTACATGTTTCATACGAAGTAAGCTGGTAAGAATGCCGATTAACTGCATTATATCGTTCTGATCGTTGGTATCGTTCAAGTTTTTGATTTGCTTGAGTACTGATCTTACCTGTTCTCCAATTAATCTTGATGTCATGAGATAGATTCCCCCGGCACAGAAGTAATGTTGTCGGATGAATGTGAAAAAGGGCCAACCCCATGCATTTGGGATCGACCCTGGAACGTCCTCAAATGCGGCAGCTTGGCGATCATAGAAATGCTCCCTTAGACCCATAGCTTTGCGTCCCCATCTTTCGAAAGGTTTGCCTTTTTCACATTAGATTTTAATGTATCTTAACAATACCAAACAAAAAGTCGCTTGTTAACCCGTGATATTCAAAAAAATGTGGATATTTCGCAAAATCATCCTGTGACAAAAGTCCTGTCTCCTTCGCTGTTTACCTTCCGACATTTTTTGGATACAATAAAAACAGATGCAACATTTTGGTTGTCACATATAATACGTAATGAAAGAAAGACCGCCGGTGTTGGAGCACCGTACGGTCAAATGACAATAGACGTTCCCTTCAGGGGGCGGCTCAGGATTCAAGCAAAATAGACCTCCTGGCTGGCAGGCTCAAGGGAGGTCTACTTCTTTTTACTGGTTAACAGATACGCGACGAGTGTGCCGAATGTAATCATCAAGCTCAATGCCTCGTAAACTGTCATGCTATCACCCCCTTTCAATCGGGGATGAGCCAACCACCCTTGAGGAGCCTATCTATTGTACATGGAAAATTATAACATAAAAAAACGATCTTTCTCATCGATTGTAAAAGCACTTGGGTGAAATGCTATGCATTTTTTACCTGCTGACTATCCATACTATGGACAGTTAAGGAGGTATTCGCCATGTCATCCAATTCCCAACAACCGACTTCCAATATTAGTGAGATGCTACGGGGACAAAACCCCCCCTCTCCACCTCAACAGCCACCGGAAGCACCCATTCCTGCACTGAATCCGGAAGGGGCTCCTGATGATTCGAAAAAACGGATTCTGGATACGATTACTCAATTGGGACAAACCAATGTTCCACAGTTGGAAAGTAACATCTATTGCTTAACGATTATCGGCCAGGTAGAAGGGCATATCCAGTTGCCGCCTCAGAATAAAACCACCAAGTACGAACACATCATTCCACAATTAGTAG
Organism: Brevibacillus nigriterrae; assembly: GCF_049846925.1. NCBI lineage: Bacteria > Bacillati > Bacillota > Bacilli > Caryophanales > Paenibacillaceae > Brevibacillus > Brevibacillus nigriterrae. The sequence continues at coordinate 215,849 of NZ_JBNCMT010000001.1, read as the reverse complement.
CAGCAGAACAGAATCACAAAATTGAAGGGATCTTGGTCATCTTGAACACGGTAGGCGGGGACGTGGAAGCGGGTCTAGCCATTGCAGAGATGATTTCTTCCCTCTCCAAGCCAGTTGTTACTCTTGTTCTAGGTGGCGGACATAGCATTGGGGTGCCAATCGCCGTATCGGGTAATTACTCGTTTATTGCAGAGACAGCTACGATGACGATTCATCCAATTCGATTGACTGGTCTTGTCATCGGTGTTCCTCAAACATTTGAATACCTCGACAAGATGCAGGATCGGGTAGTTCAATTTATTGCCAAGAACTCTCGCATTACAGAAGAGCAGTTCCGGGATTTAATGATGCGAACAGGTGAACTGACCCGTGATATCGGTACAAACGTCATCGGTATGGATGCAATTAAATACGGATTGATTGATGAAGTAGGCGGGCTTGGCAAAGCGCTCAAGAAATTGAATGAGATGATGGAGAAAGCACGCAACGGGGAGAAGATGCTGCAGTGATTATTCATTCTGTGGTGCCGATGGAAGTAATTTTTGAGAACAGTGAGAAGGTAGAAAAGCAGGAGATCAAAGAGGTCTCATTTGGTCATGCAACGATGTTGATCGAGCCAATTAATTCATTTGAAGGGCGAATTGTACGCTTGATTAGTCCAGATCCCCAAGATTATTTGAATCCTCGCTACGCTCCTGGTGAGATGATCACATTTCGTCCAGATATGTCGTAAGCTTTTCCCTGTATTTCTGCTATTTTCCTGTGGTATACTAGAGTTAAACGTAGAATGCAGCCGGAGAGTTCGGCTGCCTTTTCATTCTATTGGGGATTTTGGGCCCCTTGTGGGATTGAAAATAGGAGGCATGCCATGAGCAGAAGATCAAAAAAACAGTCCCAAGCGGCAGTAGCCTCAGTTGTAAAACTGGAGTTATTCGGACTGGTTATCATTGTACTTTCCATTATTGGGTTGCTAGAAAGCGGATGGCTGGGGAAGAATGTGCTTTCTTTCTTTTTCCGATTCATCGCAGGTTCATGGGATTTTTTGATTCCGTTACTTCTGATTGGTGTTTCCTTACATATGATGTTCACTCGTAAGCCACCCCGGCTCAACTTGCAGATTCTGGGCTGTTTGCTTATTTTCATAGGGATACTTACATGGGATCACTTGATTTTGTACAAGCTGATTTCCAATAGCGGCAAGTTTGATCAAAATATCATTCGTGTCACATGGGACAGATTGCTGCTTGATTCATCTCAAAAAGTATCAACAACAGGAGTCGCAGGCGGTATGGTGGGGGCTATTGTTTTTGCCATCAGCCACGGCCTGTTTGGCATGATCGGGACAGGACTGATGATCGGGCTCTTCTTTTCGATTGGCTTGATGTTTGTTTTCCGTTTGTCATATGTGGACGTTCTGTTTTTCATCAAGAATAAGGTAGCTGGCGCTTATGTGAAGTCAAAAGAATCCATCAAGGAAACGGCACAGCTTCTGGCTGAGGAAAACGAAAAACGCAAAACAGAAAACAAAGCAAATAATCAAATAGAAAACATAGATGACAAGCAGGAGAATAAACTGTCAGTAAACGACTACTCTCATTACAATCAGCAATATGATGATGACAATGATACTAAGAGCCACGCAGATACAGAAGAACACGCTGCCGTGAATCCAGTGATACGTGACTTTGCTGAAAAAGTAATTACGGATGAAGCCATTCATCCCAAACATCATTCTACACAACAACGAAAACCAGCAGTTCAATCAAAGACTGTTGATTTTGATGACGAAAGTTTTCGGGTATTGTCAGATGGGGGAGAAGAGAGTAATACCTACATCATTCCATCTCTTTCAATTCTGTCTCGCCCGAACCACAACGCGATTACAAAAGATGTGGACCACAACCTGAACGCACAAAAACTGGTTAACACGCTGAAAAGCTTTGGTGTAAATGCGACTGTCTCTGAGGTTCATCGGGGACCAGCAGTAACTCGCTATGAAATCCAGCCTGCTGTTGGGGTAAAGGTAAGCCGAATCGTAAGTCTCACGGATGATTTGGCATTGGCCCTTGCTGCAAAAGACATTCGTATTGAAGCTCCGATTCCAGGGAAGTCAGCCATCGGTATCGAGGTTCCCAACTCAGAGGTAGCTGTAGTGACACTTCGGGAAGTTCTTGAATCCCCACGCTATCAGGATGCTTCTGCAAGACTGACTGTTGGGCTGGGCCGTGATATTTCAGGTGAGCCGATTGTTGCCGATCTGACCAAAATGCCGCATTTGCTAGTAGCGGGGGCAACAGGTAGCGGGAAATCTGTGTGTATCAACGGGATCATTACGAGTATTTTGTTCAAAGCAAAACCTAACGAAGTCAAGCTGATGATGATCGACCCCAAAATGGTGGAGTTAAACGTATACAACGGAATTCCACACCTTCTCGCACCAGTTGTTACCGACCCGAGAAGGGCATCTGTCGCATTGAAAAAAGTGGTTTCTGAAATGGAAAGACGCTATAACCTGTTTGCCAAAAATGGTTCACGCAACATCGAGATGTACAATCAGTGGGTGCGTGATCAGAGTGAAGCAGGCAACCGGATGAGCAGTCTGCCTTATATTGTAGTCATTGTGGATGAGCTTGCTGATTTGATGATGGTAGCTCCTGGTGAGGTAGAAGATGCAATTTGTCGTTTGGCGCAAATGGCACGTGCTGCTGGTATTCACCTCATTATTGCAACACAACGTCCGTCTGTTGATGTTATTACCGGTGTCATCAAAGCAAACATTCCTTCCCGTATTGCCTTTGGTGTATCCTCCATGGCTGACTCACGCACGATTCTTGATATGGGTGGTGCAGAAAAGCTGTTAGGACGAGGTGACATGTTGTATTTGCCGATGGGAGCTTCGAAACCAACTCGCATTCAAGGTGCTTTTGTTTCCGATAAAGAGGTGGAAGAAGTAGTAACGATCGTCAAGGAACAGCAGGAAGCCAAGTACCATGAAGAGATGATCCCAGAAGAGATCTCGGATGATGTTCAGACAGTTGTAGACGACGAAATGTACGACCAGGCGGTACAGGTCGTTGCTGAAGCACAAACCGCTTCTGCCTCTCTTTTGCAGCGCAGATTGCGGGTTGGTTACACTCGTGCTGCCAGACTGATCGACATGATGGAGGCACAAGGAATTGTGGGACCATATGAAGGAAGTAAGCCTAGGGAAGTGAGAATTCCAAGGCCGTCACCAGAAAGCCAAATCTCCTAACCTATGAATCTATTTTTTTCAGTAAAATTTGGCTTGCAAGTTACTCTCTGCATAAGGTAAAATTTCTACGGACTAAAGGAATTTGTGGAAGGCCGTCGAAATTTCATAATAGAGGTCTGACGTCTTACCAATATGTGTTGCCAGAGGGAGCAGGAGTGAATCATGACAGTCAAAGGAAGTTCTCGTTCGCTAAGCCTTTTAGTAATGGACCGCCTCAAAGATGATATTGAAGCGGGGGTATTGCTACCGGGTGAGCGTCTACCGTCAGAAGCAGAATTGTCGAAGCGGTTGGGCGTGAGCAGAGCTACTTTGAGAGAAGCACTCCGCTTGCTAGAAGAAGAAAAAATCGTCATCCGACGTCACGGAGTAGGTACCTTTATCCATCCACGACCTGTTTTTTCTGGAGGAATTGGGGAACTCTTTAGTGTAACAGGAGCGATTGAGCGGCAGGGTCAACAACCGGGAACAAAACTGTTACATACTAGCCTGGCTGAACCGAGTGAAGAAGATCGCAAGCGTTTGCATCTTTCTTCTAGTGAGAAGCTGATCACGGTTGAGCGGGTAAGAACTGCTGATGGAGAACCGGTTGTGTATTGTATCGACAAAATCCCTGCTTACTTAATGCCCGATGGCTACCATGTGGAGTATGAGTCGATTTTTGAGGCCTTGGAGGAAGTGGCGGGCGTACGTATTCAGTATGCGGTAGCCCACATTGAACCCATTGGTTTCCATGACAAAGTGTCAAGTATACTGAAATGTGATTCCAAGACTGCCCTGCTTCTCCTTCGTCAGATTCATTATGATGAGAGAGAGAGAGCTGTGTTGGACTCTCGAAACTACTTTCGAGCAGACAAATTTCACTTCCATGTTGTGCGAAGACGCTTGTAGTGGTCACCAGAAAGGTCTTGAACAATTTTTTTAGTTCATCACTAACTATAATGGGGGTATTTAAAGGTGAAAAAGTTTTTCTCCGTACTTTCAGTTGCAACCATTAGTATGTCCTTGCTCCTTGCTGGATGTGGCGGCGGCAACCAAGCAGCTCCACAAAACAATGCAAACCAAGGTAACCAAGCAGCACCTGCACAACCTTCTACAGACAAGAAAATTCGTGTAGGTATGGTAACTGACACTGGTGGGGTGCACGACAACTCCTTTAACCAAAGTGCTTGGGAAGGTCTGCAAAAACTGCAAAATGATACTGGAACTGAAGTTCAGTATCTTCAATCCCAAAGTGACGCTGAGTACGTGCCTAACTTGAACCAATTCGTAAAAGACAAATGGGATCTTACTTGGGGTATCGGTTTCTTGATGGGCGACCACGTGAAAAAGGTTGCTGAAGAAAACAAAGATGCAAAATTGGCGATCATCGATGCTGAAGTAGAAGGCATACCTAACGTGGAATCAGTTCTTTTCAAAGAGCATGAAGGTTCTTTCCTTGTTGGTGTAGTAGCAGCAACTATGTCTAAATCCAAAAAAGTTGGTTTCGTAGGCGGTATGGACATTCCAGTTATCAAACGCTTCGAAGCTGGTTTCACTGCTGGTGTTAAAGCTGTAGATCCTAACGTACAAGTAATTCCAATTTACACAGGTGCGTTTGACAAAGCTGACCTTGGTAAATCTGCTGCATCCCAATTGTACGGACAAGGCGCTGACATCGTGTTCCACGCTGCTGGCGGAACTGGTGACGGTGTATTTAACGAAGCAAAAGACCGCAAATCCAAAGGCGAAAACGTTTGGGTTATCGGTGTAGACAAAGACCAATCTCTTACATTCGGTAAAGAGGTTACTCTTACTTCTATGATGAAACGTGTAGACGAAGCAGTTTACCGTGTATCCAAAGATTACGCTGAAGGTAAATTCGAAGGCGGAAAAATGGTTAAACTCGGACTTGCTGAAAATGCTGTAGGTTTGCCTGAAACTTCCAAAGACACTGTTCCTGCTGACGTATTGGCGAAAGTAGAAGAGTTCAAAGCGAAAATCGTTAAAGGTGAAATCACAGTTCCAGAAAAATAAGCCTTACTGCAACAAACTCAAGGCTAGTTAGAGAATAACTAGCCTTGTTTTCTTAAGAACTTCAATAAAAGCTTTTCTTTAATGAATGACTACCCACAAAGACGGGGTGAACACACTTGAGTCAGATTCAAACAGTAGTAGAAATGCGTGGCATTACCAAAAGATTTCCGGGAATCGTAGCAAACGATAACATCAGTCTCAAAGTAAAAAAAGGTGAAATTCATGCTCTTTTAGGAGAGAATGGAGCCGGAAAATCAACGTTGATGAATATTTTGTTTGGTCTGTACATGCCAGATGAAGGCGAAATATTGATCAATGAGAAACCTGTGAAAATAACCAATCCAAATGTAGCTAACGAACTGGGTATCGGAATGGTGCATCAGCACTTTATGTTAGTAGAACCGTTTACCGTTACTGAAAATATTATCTTAGGAAAAGAACCTCGCAGTGGGTTGAAAATAAATATCGATCAAGCAGCCAAAGAGGTACAAGCACTTTCTGAGAAATACGGTTTAAGTGTTGATCCGTATGCAAAGATCGAAGAAATTTCCGTTGGGATGCAGCAACGTGTAGAAATTTTGAAAACGCTCTATCGTGGGGCAGATATTCTTATTTTTGATGAACCGACAGCGGTCTTAACTCCTCAAGAGATTAATGAACTAATTGATATTATGCATAACTTGGTCAAAGAGGGTAAGACCATTATTCTCATCACGCATAAGTTGAAAGAAATCATGAAGGTTTGTAATGCAGTAACTATTATCCGCCGAGGAAAAGTAATTGATTCTGTTCTGGTTGCCGAGACCAATACGGATGAATTGGCAGCAAAAATGGTTGGTCGTGAGGTTCATTTCCATGTAGACAAAACAAAATCAGTACCGAAACAAGTGATTTTGTCTGTCGAGAATGTGACGGCTATAGGGAACCGCGGTGTCAATGCGTTGAAAAATATTTCACTCGAAGTTCGCGCGGGTGAAGTATTAGGTATTGCAGGTGTTGACGGCAACGGTCAAAGTGAATTGATCGAGGTGCTGACAGGCCTTCGCAAAGCACAGGATGGGAAAGTTCTGTTAAACGGGCAAGAGATTACTAATAAATCACCACGCCTTATTTCTGAGGCAGGGTTATCCCATATTCCAGAAGATCGCCACAAACGTGGTTTGATTCTTGACTTTAGCATGAGTGAGAATATGGTGCTTGAGACGTACTTCCATCCAGAATTCAGCAAAAACGGATTTCTGGATTACAATGCGATCAATAAGCATTCGGAGAAGCTGATTGCAGAGTTTGACGTACGTACCCCGAGCATTCATACACTTGCACGTGCCTTGTCAGGGGGGAACCAACAGAAAGCAATTATCGCTCGTGAGGTAAATAAAGACCCAGATCTGTTAATTGCTGCCCAACCGACTCGTGGACTGGACGTTGGTGCGATTGAGTTCATTCACAAACGTTTGATCGAACAACGTGACAGAGGCAAAGCAGTTCTGCTGCTCTCGCTTGAGTTGGATGAAATTATGAATGTGTCTGATCGTATTGCCGTTATTTACGAAGGACAAATTGTAGGGATTGTTGACCCGAAAGAAACGACAGAACAAGAGCTCGGCCTTATGATGTCAGGTGGAAAGCGCATGCAAGGAGGAGGTAACGATGAATAAGGTAGTCCGTGTTTTTTCAAGCGAATCGTTCCTAGTTCCTGTTGTAGCTATTCTGCTCGGTCTGCTCGTAGGTGCTGTTGCGATGTTAGCGGGCGGATTTGATCCACTCTTGGCCTATCAATCGCTAGTGAAAAAAGTGTTTGGTGATATGTACAATTTTGGTGAGACCATCAGACAGATTACGCCACTTATCTTTACAGGTCTTTCTGTTGCGTTCGCATTCCGGACAGGTCTCTTTAATATCGGTGCGGAAGGTCAGTTCATCATGGGGATGATTACTTCTGTTTATGTCGGTATCGCGTTTGATTTGCCACCAATCATTCATGCACCACTCGCCATTCTTGCTGGTGGATTGGCTGGTGGACTGTGGGGCGCACTTGCCGGTTATCTAAAAGCGGCTCGTGGAGTTAACGAAGTAATCACAACGATCATGTTAAACTGGACCGCTCTTTATTTAGCGAATTACATTTTGGCTACGTTCCTCGTGCCAGAGGGGCAACAGCGTTCTGAAAACATCAAAGAGTCAGCATCGATTGCTATTCCTTGGCTGATTGAAATGTTCGAAAGCGCACGTTTGCACTGGGGTACACTTATTGCGCTTATTGCTGCATTTGTGTTTTATATCATTCTGTGGAAAACCAAAACAGGCTTTGAGCTTCGTGCAGTAGGTTTTAACCCGCATGCATCAGAGTATGCAGGTATGAACGTTAATAAAAACGTAGTAAATGCAATGTTTGGAGCAGGTGTTTTTGCAGGTTTGGGTGGTGCGGCTGAGGTACTGGGTGTATTCCATTATCAAGCGATTATGGCGGCAATGCCAGGATACGGCTTCGATGGAATGGCAGTAGCACTCATCGGTGGTAACACGCCATTAGGTGTTGTACTTGGTGCGATTCTTTTCGGGTCACTTTCCTTTGGTGCGTCAGGGATGAAATTCGGTGCAGGCGTTCCAGTCGAACTCATTCGTGTTGTAATTGCATCGGTTATCTTCTTCGTTGCTGCTCACGGAATCGTAAAGTTTTTCTTGAAGCCGATCCTTGCGAAGAAGAAAGAGGGGGTGTAGAACATGGATTGGATCACAGTTTCCAGTAACTTAGTGCATGATACGATTGTATTTTCTACAGCTCTTATCTTTGCTGCGTTAGGTGGCTTATACTCCGAACGTTCAGGTGTTGTAAACATTGCATTAGAAGGTATGATGGTGATCGGTGCATTCTCAGCGGCGGTTGTTACTTTCTTTATGCAAACGGTATTCCCGGCACCGTCTGAGCTTGCACCGTGGATTGGTTTTTTAGCAGCGATCGTTTGTGGAGCCATCTTTGCGCTGCCACATGCGGTAGCCTCAATCACATTCAAGGCTGATCAGGTTGTTAGCGGTATCGCGCTCAACTTCCTGGCTGCAGGGTTGGCCATTTATTTGACCAAAATCATTTTTAAAGGTTCAGGTCAAACAACCACACTGCAAACTGTATTTACAAAATGGGACATCCCAGTTTTAGGAGACATCCCGTACATCGGTCACGCCATTTTTGAAGCGTACCCAACCAGCTTTATTGCATTTATTTTAGTAGCTGTTACATGGTTTGTACTGTTTAAAACCCGCTTTGGTCTTCGTCTGCGTGCAGTGGGAGAGCATCCTCGAGCAGCAGATACAGCAGGGATCAATGTTGTTCGCATGAGATATACTGCTGTGTTAATTAGTGGAGCGTTAGCTGCAATGGGGGGAGCAACCATTGCTCTTACCACAACTAGCAACTTTTCTCACAACACCGTATCAGGACAAGGGTTTATCGCTCTTGCTGCACTGATTTTCGGTAAATGGCATCCGGCTGGTGCGATGGCTGCTGCTTTGTTCTTCGGTATCGCACAAGCGGTTAAGTCCCTGGTGCAAATCTTGGGTCTGACTGCATATATTCCGATCGAGTTCATCTTCATGTTGCCTTACATTTTAACGATTCTAGTTTTAGCTGGTGTTGTAGGGCGTTCAAACGCACCTTCATCACTTGGTAAAGCATACGAAACAGGCTCACGTTAATTGAATGATGGGCATTAAAACCGAAGTCTACCTTAGCGGGTGGCTTCGGTTTTTTCGTCTTTTTTGACTGGCTTGTACAAGTTGTGACAAAAAAGTAACAAGGTGAGGAAAAGTAAGAATATGAAATAAAAAAAGTGATGTTCCTCACATCTCGATGTGAAATTATTCACATATACTGAGAGTGTAAAGAAAAGGAGCTGATCATCATGATCATGAACTGGTTGAGAGAAAGTAAATACGCTGCTGGTATCTTAACTGTCATTCGCTTGTACCTTGGTTGGTCCTGGATAACAGGTGGTTGGGGTAAATTAACTGGTGAGAAGGCATTTGATGCTTCAGGGTTCTTAGCCAAAGCTGTTGAGAAGCCAGTAATGAAAGGTGAGGAATTAATCTATCCAGCTTATACCGGTTTCATTGAAAATTTTGCACTTCCTAACGTCAAACTTTTCAACTTCCTTGTTCCTTGGGGTGAATTTCTGATCGGTCTTGGTCTTCTATTAGGGGCTCTAACTACTGCAGCCGTATTCTTCGGAATGCTAATGAACTTCATGTTCATGTTCGCAGGAACAATTTCTACGAACCCATGGATGGTACTGTTGAGTATCTTTATCTTGGTAGCAGGAGCGAACGCAGGTAAATTTGGCGCAGACTATTATATTCTTCCGTACGTGAGAAAACGGATCGGTTTAAAAGAGAATCTTACATTATAGCAACATAACTTTTACAAAACGACTTGTGAAAAAATTCACAAATCTTCCATATTTCCATAAAGCATAACAAGCAGATAAAAAGGAAGGTAGATGGTATTTATGATTATGAATTGGCTAAGAGAGAGTAAATACGCTGCTGGTTTCTTGACAATTGTTCGCTTGTATCTTGGATGGGCTTGGATCACTGGTGGTTGGGGTAAATTAACGGGTGAGAAGGCATTCGACGCCACTGGATTTTTAACCAAAGCTGTTGAGAAGCCCGTGATGAAAGGCGAAGCACTTATCTATCCAACCTATACCGGTTTCATAGAAAATTTTGCACTCCCAAATATCAAACTTTTCAACTTCCTAGTACCTTGGGGTGAGTTCCTTATCGGTCTTGGTCTTCTGTTAGGAGCACTTACCACCGCTGCTGTATTCTTCGGGATGCTGATGAACTTCATGTTCATGTTCGCAGGTACAATTTCTACTAACCCATGGATGGTCATGTTGAGTATCTTTATCTTAGCAGCAGGAGCGAATGCAGGTAAATTCGGCGCCGACTACTACTTGCTTCCTTACTTGAAAAAAATGGTTGGTTTGAAAGAAATCATGCCGCATAGACCAGACACACCAAATACACCACCGACCAGAAATATAGCGTAAATACAGTGTTCTTGCAGAAAACTGTCGGGTCATTCCGGCAGTTTTTCTTTTTTATAAATAGTTGATTGGTAATATTTTGGCATAGTTCGCTCCTGATTCTAATGCGATAATAGTAATTGTGCCTTCTTGTATTTCATAGAAAAGGAGGTCCTACATGAAGAACTTTGCCAGGACATTATTGATGACAGGAGTATTACTTGGACTAACAAGCGGTGGACATGCGATCAATCACGTTCATGCTGCTTCTGCGTATCCCACCATTTCACTTGTGATCAATGGTAAGGGCGTGAAATCGGATGTAGACCCGCTTATTCGAGATCAACGCATGTATGTACCAATCCGTGTAATCTCCGAAAAAACCAATGCAAATGTTACGTATGAACCGACTACTCAAAAGATTGTGATTACCAAAGGCGACCGGAATGTAGTTCTATGGGTAAACCAAAGTAAGGCAATCATTAACGGGCAATCGGTTGTAATGGATGCTCGTCCATTTGTTTATAAGAAAAGAACGTTTGTACCAATTCGTTTTATTAGTCAATCCTTTAACTATGAGGTGAACTGGGATAGTCGCTCTAAGATTGCGAAGATATCCTCAGCCAGAAACGCACTCACTCATACTGTAAAAACAGGTGACAGCCTGTGGAAGCTGAGTCAGCTTTATGACGTTGGAGTGGATGCAATCAAGCGTGCCAACTCATTAACAGGAAACGAGATAGCAATTGGTAAAAAAGTACTTATTCTGGGTAGCAGCAGTATGCAAGTAACTTCAGCCTACCGGAAAAACAACTATGTGATTCAATCGGGAGACACTCTTTCCCACATTGCCCAACGCCATCAAACAAGTGTAAGTCAGTTGCAGAAAAATAACCCTGGTCTAGGGTATACATTGCTGGTTGGGCAGGTAATCTACTTACCTGCTGGTGCGAAGCCATCGGTACACTCTTTGGAGTCGTTACTATTTGATAAAGGGCTACTCTCGAAAAACAATCGTTTCCCACTAAGTGCAAAGTCAGAGTATGAATCAGTGGCTAACACGTATGGGGATGGTCGTGCTTGGAATTCTTCCGGGCAACAATCAGATAGGAATCATGAAGGCATTGATATCATGACACCAAAGGGCACACCTGTTTACTCCATTTCAAGTGGTCATATTTATCGCATCGGCTGGAATACGTATGGTGGATGGAGGATCAATATTATTGATTCGAGTGGAAAATACCATATGTATTATGCTCACATGGAGGCATATGCACCTGGATTGAAGCAGGGGCAGTATATCTCGGCAGGGCAATTAATTGGTTTTGTCGGTGATAGCGGGTATGGCAACAAAGGGACGACTGGAAAGTTCGCACCTCACCTTCACTTCGGTATGTATTACAAGAGTTCTGGGAAGGCTACCAATCCGTATTACTATCTGAAGTACTGGGAGCAGAATAAAATCAACCAGTTCTAATAAGTGACTGGCTAATGGGAAAGCCTAACTGCTGTACATCATCGGAGGAGTAGAGGGGGATGTATAGTATGTGGACTTGTCCCTATTGTGGTCAAAATATGGGTCAATCATTTCAGGATAGTCAATTGCACGGAATGCTTTGTCTAAACCCGTTATGTGGCCGGTTTGATGATCTGGTGGATTCTCAAGAAACACTGGATGATTGGGATACTACTGATTTTTAGCTGGAGAGCGAGAATATCGCTCTCTTTTCTAATTCTCCAGTTTTTGGTACGATTTTCTGACAGGAGGTGGAGACCATCGTATCAACTCAACTGATTGAATTTTTGGAATCGTTTCCTAATGGAGCAACAATTGTAGATTTAGAAGGAAAAATTCTGCATGTGAATCCTAGTGGCTGTCAAATACTTGGATTCAAATTAAGTGAGGTTGTTGGTCATTCGATAACGAGCATTGCACCGGGTACAGACATCTTGCAAGTGATACGGGAGGGTAAGGCCAGTGTAAGGCGAGAGGTTCGATTTGGGGACAAACTGCTTTTAGTAGATCGAACTCCGTACACGGTTGATGGTCAGATCGTAGGTGGGCTTTCCATATTCCAGGACATTACCGATATTGATCAGGTGACGAAAAAGTTGTCCGAGCAAGAAAAGGAACTCAGATACTTTAAAGAGCTGGTTGACCAGCTTTACGATGGAATCATCATGTGCAACAAAGAGGGCTACATTACGATGATCAACCAGACATATTGTGACTTCCTCGGGACCACCATAGAGGATTCCATTGGCAGGCATGTTACCGAAGTGCTGGAAAATACACGCATGCACGTCGTACTGGAAACCGGCAAAGCAGAGCTGGGACAACTCATGAGGGTTGGTGATCGTGAAATCATTGTCAGTCGGATGCCCCTTCGTGAAGGGGATGAGGTAGTTGGCGTGCTTGGTAAAGTGGTGTTCAATGATTTGCGAGAACTGCGCAACCTTGTAGAGAAATACAACATCATGGAGCGAAAACTGGATTTCTATCGTCAGGAACTAAAGCGGATGGTTAGTGCCAAGTACTCATTTTCCCATATTTTTGCGGATCACCCGATGATGCTGGATGCGATTCAACTGGCAAAGCGAGTGGCCAATACGAAATCATCCATTCTCATTCTGGGTGAAAGCGGAACAGGTAAAGAATTGTTTGCTCATTCGATCCATGAATCCAGTGCTCGATCGGAGAATGCGTTTGTCCGTGTGAATTGTGCAGCGATTCCCAAAGATCTGATGGAAGCTGAATTGTTTGGGTATGAAGAAGGTGCTTTTACCGGAGCTAGAAAAGGTGGAAAACCGGGCAAAATCGAGCTGGCCCACGGCGGAACGCTGTTTTTAGATGAAATCGGTGATATGCCATTGGATATGCAAGTGAAGCTGCTCAGAGTTCTGCAAGAAAGAGAAGTGGAGCGGATTGGATCAACTCGCCCACTTTCTGTAGATATCAGGGTGATTGCGGCAACCCACCGTCCGCTGGAAGAATTGATCAAACAGGGGAAATTCAGAGAAGATCTTTTTTATCGCTTGCACGTATTTACGATAAACATTCCACCGCTGCGCAAGTTAGAGCGATCCATACTCACCCTTGCCGCTCACTTGATCAAGCAGTTGAATCGTGATTTATACACCAATGTAGATGGTATGAGTAGAAAAGTAGAAGAGATCTTCATGTCCCATCACTGGCCAGGTAATGTGCGAGAATTACATAACGTGTTGGAGCGTGCAGTTCAATTGGCGGAGCGAGGGCAGTTGGAAGATGAACATCTTCCCGTCTATTTACAAGACAAGCGAATGATTTCTGTTGAAGAAGGGATATCGTTGGATTTGGAAGCGGAGTTGGCTAAAACCGAAAAGAGGATCATCCAGGAAGCCGTCAAACAATGTAATGGCAATAAAGTACAAGCTGCACAGCTTCTGGGAATTCATCGGGCAAGCTTGTATCGCAAGCTGGAAAAATTTCAAATTGCAGATATCTGATTGATGTCGCACGAGTGTAACATGTCGCAATTTTGCATCGCTGGTATTGTCGTAATTTTGCGACATATCCGATGTGAATTGTGACATTTCTTTGTCAGAATCTTTTGGCGTAGGATTTGCTTTGTATATTTGTGAAAACGTTTTCAAGACTGAAAGGAGGACTTATGAGTTTACACAGTTCTGATGTACAAAAACGAACAGCACTGGTTACTGGGGGAGCAAGCGGGATCGGTTTGGCCATCGCCCGAAAACTGTATGAGGCAGGTTGTAACATAGCGATTGCTGATCTGGATCAGGAGCGGGCAACAGCCTCCTTGCAAGAGTTTGCCGACTACCCTGATCGAGGTAAGCTGGCTATTCAGGTCGATATGTCTAAAGAGCAATCCATACGTCAAATGGTTACAAGCTGTGAAGAGAAGCTTGGGCCAGTTGATATCCTGGTGAATAATGCAGGCTTCCAACATGTTGCCCCAATTGAGACATTTCCCGCTGATGTATTTCAGCAGTTGCTTTCGGTCATGCTGGTTGGACCGTTTATTGCAACACAGGAGGTTTTTGCCAAGATGAAACAGAGAGGCTGGGGACGGATAATCAATATTTCTTCCATCAATGGCAAAATCGGTGCAGCCTACAAATCGGGTTATTGTTCAGCAAAGCACGGGATTATCGGCTTAACGCGTGTAACAGCAGTGGAGGCTGCGAATTCAGGAGTAACCTGCAATGCAATCTGTCCTGGATATGTTGACACACCATTGGTTCGCAATCAATTGGAGTCGCTCAGCAGCGAATATCAAATTGAGAAAGACCGTGTAGTAGATGAGGTTATTTTAAAGCAAGTACCGCAGTCCCGTTTATTGGCTCCATCGGAAATTGGTGATTTCGCAGTTTTTCTCGCATCTGATGCCGCAGCAGCTATCACAGGGCAGGCAATCAATGTCTCTGGCGGATATGTCATGCACTAATTTATTTGAATTTTTAATTAATTAACCAATTTATTTTACTGAATAAGGGGGAAATTCGTTGTGAGAAAAATGGGTATTTGGCTTTCTCTCGCTATGTTGTTATCGCTCGCTGCTGCTGGCTGTGGTCCTAAGCTGGATCAACAGACAAGTGCACCTCAAGGCACTCAGCCTTCCAACTCGTCCTCTGCGCCTGCTTCTAGTGCATCGGGTGGCGAATTTAACCTTGGTATTGCCATATCTCTCAGTGGCGGTACAGCCAAATTTGGAGAGGCAGTGAAGCGTGGTGCAGAAATGGCCGTGGAAGAGTTCAATGCAGAAGGTGGAGCAAACGGTCAGAAAGCCAAGGTCATTGTCTACGATGACGAAGCTAAGCCGGAGAAATCGGTAGAGATCGTCCAACGCTTGATTCAGCAGGATAAAGTGGTAGCCTTCCTCGGTCCTGCAAACAGCGGTAATGCAAAGGCACATGTCAAGTTTGCCCAAGAAGCTGGAGTAGCGGAAGTCATTCCAGTGGCAACGGCAACAGCAATTACCCAAACCTTTGCAAAAGATGAGAAGAATTATATCTTCCGTGTCAGCCCCTATGATAAAGGCCAAGTGGAGACCATGCTGAAATGGCTTGTAGAAGAGAAAAAGTTCAGTAAAATCGGGCTGCTACACGATACCACTGGTTACGGTCAAGGGGGTAAGGCAGACGTAGAAGCGTTGATGAAGGAGAAATACAATTTGGCACCTGCCGTCATCGAGTCATTCCAGGTAAATGATACCAACATGGAAGCGCAGCTCACCAAAATGCGAGATGCACAGGTAGATGCAGTGATTTTCTACGGCTTGGCACCGGAAGCTGCCCAATATCTTAAGTCTCGTGAAAAGCTGAATTATAATCCAATCACGGTCGCTTCATGGGCCATGGGAGATCCGACAGTTAAGCAATTGGTTGGTGACTTGGTAAACAAAGATGTATACATGGTGCAATCCTTTACCGTTGATCAAAGTGAGGGTGCAAAGAAATTCCACGAAAAGGTCGTTGCGAAATATGGGGAGGACATTTTCCCAATTGCTTCTGCCCAAGGGTATGACAGTGCCAAACTGATCCTTGAAGCAGTGAAAAAGGTCGGCAAGGATTCCAAAGCCATTCGTGATGCAATCGAAAACATGGAAGGATTCAAGGGTGTTACAGCCATTAGTGAAAAGCCATTTACCAAAGAGAATCATGAAGGGCTGACAAGTGCCAACATGTTCTTGGCTACCTATAAAGACGGTGTGATCGTCAAACCATAGCATGATTATTTCTCATCGAAGGGAGGGGAGTTCTTGTTACAGGCGGTTATTAGCGGGCTGATCTTGGGGAGTATCTACGCCATTATTGCACAGGGATACTACATTACCTATATTACCACCCGAACAATGAACTTTGGTCAAGGTGACTTCTTGATGGTGGGCGCTTTGATGGGGCTTACGACATTGGGAGCACTGACAACATCAGGCATTAATGTATGGGTTGCCGTGCTTGTCACGGTTCTGGTACTCTTTGCGGCGATGAGTCTGTTAGGCATAGGCCTTGAACTGGTTGCGATTCGTCCACTGCAGCACTTCATGTCTATCGGCTGGATATTAAGTACGGTTGCCGTATCCATTATGCTTCGCAATATTGCCATGCTGATTTGGGGAAGGAACGTGATTCCTTTCCCCTCCCCCTTTGGCAGTGAAGTGTACCGATTGGGGGGTATCGGTATTACCAAACATGAATTGTTCGTAGGGCTCTGCGCAGTTATTATAATGGTTTGCTTGTTCCTATTTTTGAACAAATCGTTATTGGGGAAGGCGCTAGCAGCCGTTGCCTTCAATCCGGATGCGGCCTCATTGATGGGAATCAATCCACGGAAAATGGCAATCCTTGCCTTTGCTTTATCATCGGCATTGGCAGGAATTGGCGGAATCCTGGTCGGTCCGATTACCAATACAGCATTTTTCATGGGGGCTACCCTTGGCCTGAAAGCATTTGCTGCTGCCATTATCGGTGGATTGGAAAACCCTCTGGGAATTCTCATTGGTGGGCTTCTGTTGGGTATGATTGAGCAGGTATCGTCCATGTACAATTCTGCCTACAAGGATGCCAGTGCCTTTATCCTCATTCTGATTGTCCTTATCTTTATGCCGCAGGGACTGTTAGGCAAAAAAGTGAAGGAGAAGTTCTGACATGAAAAAGTGGCTCATTTATTTGCTGATCGGTGTGGGGCTGTTTTTGTTTCCGTGGATTTTTCCCAGTTCATATTATGTGCACTTGGCACAGGGCTTTTTGTATACCTATATTGTTGTCGTCGGGCTCAATTTACTTGTTGGATTGTCTGGTCAACTCTCACTTGGGCATGCTGGATTTTTTGCAATCGGAGCGTATGCTACGGCAATCCTGAATAATGCGGGCATTCCTTTTATCCTCAGTCTGTTGATTGGAATGGGTATCTGCGCACTTGCCGGATTTCTCGTTGCCATGCTTTCCTTGCGGGCAAAAGGTCCATACCTCGCAATGGTAACGATTGCATTTGGTCTTTTGATCGAAATTATCGCCAACCGCTGGGTAGATGTCACCGGTGGACCAGCAGGACTCTACTTACAAGAACCGGATGTGTTCGGGTTCAAACTGGGAGTAGTGGAGTATTACTGGTTTATCGGAATTCTGACGCTTGTGATAACCATACTTGTTGATAACCTGTTTACCTCACGATATGGCCGGACATTCCGTGCGATGGGTAACAGTGAAGTAGCAGCCGCGACGGTTGGAGTCAATGTACGAAACTGGAAGGTACTTGCTTTTGGGTTAAGTGCGTGTATCGCCGGGATTGGTGGAGCACTATTTGCCTTTCAGAATGCGTATTTTAACAGTGACTCCTTTACCTTTGATCGTTCAATTCTCTTCTTGGTTGGCGTGATTGTCGGCGGTTCAGGTACAAGACTAGGGCCTGTTGTTGGGACCCTTATCATCTTCTTGTTACCGCAATGGGTGCAGAGCTTGTATGATTATCATCTGCTGATATTTGGCGGCATCCTGCTGTTTAGCTTAATCGTTCTTCCTGATGGCATTGTTGGCGGATTTCAGCGATTGCTGAAAAGAAAGCGGGCTGTCAAATCTACTGCGATCTCCACTGAGCTAAAAGAGGCATCTACACTCGTTACTTGGGCTGCTGAAAAGAGTCAAACGGCCTTGCAGGTCGAGAAGGTCACAATGGAATTCGACGGTTATCGAGCAGTAGATGAAGTAAGCTTTGAACTGAAAGGGCCTGAAGTTCGTGGACTCATTGGTCCAAACGGTTCAGGAAAAAGTACGACGGTTAACGTTTTGACAGGTGTTTACGTTCCGACGGGAGGGCAAATCCTGTGGAATAATCGGAATGTAACCTCCTATGCTCCTCATCAGATGGCGACAAGCGGAATTACCCGAACCTTTCAGAATCTTCAGTTGTTTGGAGAGCTTACGGTGTTGCAAAACGTGATGCTCGGCTTTCATCTGCATTATCAAACGGGGTTTCTTTCCAATGTCTTGCATACGAGGTCGTACTGGAAGGAAGAAGCAGCCTTCACACAGGAGGCTTTGCGGTTACTTGCCTTTGTAGGGATGGCAGAAAAAGCGTTCGAGACTGCTGCCAATCTCTCATACGGAGAACAACGACTGGTGGAAATTGCTCGTGCCATGGCAGTAAAACCGCAGATTCTGATTCTGGATGAACCTGCTGCAGGAGCAAGCCAGTTTGAAGTGGAGAAGATCATGAAGGTCATACGCAATCTCAAAAACATCGGTATCTCCATCATCCTGGTTGAGCACCACATGGAAATTGTCATGAACGTTTGTGACACGATAACGGTATTGGATTTTGGCCGAAAAATTGCAGAGGGAGATCCTGCTCACATTCAGTCTCATCCACAAGTAATTGAAGCCTACCTGGGCGGCGAAGAGGTGACCAAACTTGTTGTCGGTAAGTAATATTCAAGTGAACTACGGTATGGCAGAAGCGCTGCGTGGTGTAGATTTGCAGGTGAACCAGGGAGAAATCGTTGCCTTGATCGGGCGAAACGGTGCAGGCAAAACAACGTTGCTTCGAGCGATCACGGGCTTGGTGAAAATCAGGGAAGGGGAAATCAGGTACAAGGACAATTACCTGCAACACCTCCCTGCACATGAAATTATGCGAAAAGGAATCGGGCATGTTCCACAGGGACGGCAGATCTTTGGTGACCAGACAGTAGAAGAGAATCTGATTTTGGGTGCATACACACAAATCAAAAAACAACCCAAACAGGTAAAGGAGAGAATGGAGCGGGAATATGAGCGTTTTCCTAGGTTGAAAGAACGCAGAAACCAGCAGGCAGGCACACTCTCTGGCGGTGAACAGCAGATGCTGGCGCTCTCCCGTGCCTTGATGGCTGATCCCGAATTCCTAGTACTTGACGAGCCGTCCATGGGATTATCTCCCCTTTTCGTAAAGTTGATCCTCGATACTGTGACACACCTTCGCAGCGAAGGCAAAACGATTCTTCTTGTTGAACAACTGGCGACAGCAGCCCTTTCCATTTCCGATCGAGCATATGTGCTCTCATCCGGGAAAGTGGAGATAACGGGTGCATCCAAAGAGTTATTGACCGATGAAAGAGTCGTAGCCACTTATCTGGGAGCATAAAATAGAATAAGTGTGTAGGTAAGGCGAGAAGTGAGTTTCTCGTCTTCTTTTTTCTTCACCTTTGCTGAACCAGTCTAAATTTGGTTACAATAGATCAAGAACGTTTGTCTGTGAAGGGAGACTGATTGCATGAGTGCACCCGTGAAAGAGATTCAATTTGAGACCACGTCAATCAATCAAATGGATGTACATATTTTACCAACGCAAAAATTCAAAACGACTTCCATCGTATGCATGATTGAGCAAGAACTGTCAGAGAAATACGCAACAAAGACTGCTTTATTGTCCATGGTTTTGAAAAGGGCAACTGGGCGCTTTCCTGAGACTAAACAACTCCGAGAACACCTTGATTTCTTGTACGGCGCTATCTTTGATGTAGATGTAGTAAAAAAGGGAGAACGTCAAATCCTGCATATTTACATGGAAGTACCTAACGAGAAGTATTTGTCCGAAGGCGGTTCTCTTTTGGAGCAGGCCATCCAGTTTGTCGGAGACGTGCTTGCCCGTCCTTATCTGGAGAACGGTGCATTTGCCGAGAAATTTCTGCAAGCAGAGAAAGAGTCTTTGCGAAAGCGGATTGAAAGCATCATCGATGACAAGATGAAATACGCCAATCAACGCATTACTGAGGAAATGTGCAAGGGAGAACCATTTGCACTCTTGGTAAACGGTCGAGTTGAAGACATCAACAGCATTACCTCAAAGGATCTGTATGCTTATTATCAGGAATTGATCAGTCAAAATCCGATTGAGATTTTCGTTGTGGGAGATGTGGAATCGGCGCAAGTGAAACAGTACATTCAAACACATCTGTCGCTGAAAAGAGGCACAATCAAAACCCTCCCTGAGGTTGTTCAACCGAAAGCCATTCAAAAAGTTCGTGAAGTGGAGGATCGTCTCGATGTGTCCCAGGCGAAGCTGAATATTGGCTGCCGTACGTTTATCAATTACAAGGATGACGATTATCCTGCTTTGGTGGTCTACAACGGAGTTCTCGGCGGATTTCCTCATTCCAAGCTGTTTGTGAATGTTCGGGAGAAAGCGAGCCTTGCATATTATGCGGTGTCCAGGCTTGAGAGCAACAAAGGTATCCTCATGATGATGTCAGGGATCGATGTGAACAACTACGAGAAGGCCGTATCGATTATCAAGGAACAGCTTGAATTGATGAAAAAAGGCAGCATCTCAGAGGAAGAAATGAGTCATACCAAGGCAACGATTAGCAATCAGTACCGAGAGCTGTTGGACAGTGCCCGCCTGATGATCGACTTCACCTACAATGGGATTGTGAACAAACGAAAGCGCTCACTTGAAGAGCTGCTGGCAGCCATCGATGCAGTGACCGTAGAGGATCTCAAAAAAGTAGCGGAGAAAGTCCAAATTGATACCATCTATCTATTGCGTGACAACAAAGGGGGCCAGGCGTAATGCAGACCACTACCTTTCAGCAAGTGAATGAAACCTTATACCAGGAGACGCTCCCAAACGGACTGCAGGTTTTCTTGTTGCCAAAAACTGGATTTAGCAAGACCTATGCTGTTTTCACAACAAGGTACGGCTCCATCGACAGCCATTTCCGCCTGTCAAATGGTGAAGTGATTCATGTGCCAGACGGAATCGCTCATTTTCTGGAACACAAAATGTTCGAAAAGAAAGATCGGGATGTGTTCAAGGAGTTCTCCAAAAACGGAGCATCCTACAATGCATTTACCAGCTTCAACCGAACAGCATACCTTTTTTCAAGCACAGATAAAGTAGAAGAAAACTTGACGACCCTGCTCGACTTTGTGCAAGAACCGTATTTTTCCGAGCAAAGTGTTGAAAAAGAAAAGGGAATCATTGGTCAGGAAATCCAGATGTATGATGACAATCCGGACTGGAATGTCTACATGAGCTTGTTGAAGGCGATGTATCAGGAGCATCCTATCCGAATTGAAATTACCGGAACAATTGACTCCATTGCGAATATCACACCTGAGACTCTGTATCACTGTTACGAGACATTTTATCATCCAGCCAATATGATGCTGTTTGTTGTAGGGTCGTTTGAACCGCAGGCTATCATGCAACTGATCCGTTCCAATCAATCCAAAAAGCAGTTTGCGCCTACTCCGAAGATTGAGCGCATTTTTCCTGAAGAACCAGCTCCGGTTGGCCAAAAGAAAGTGGAACTCAAATTGGCAGTTGGCCTTCCGAAGTGCATGATTGGCTTCAAGGAAAAGTCTACCGGATTGACTGGAGAAGATTTGCTCAAACGTGAGCTGACAACAAAGCTTGTGCTCGATATTCTGTTGGGGGTAAGCTCAGATTTGTACCAGAAGCTGTACGATTCAGGACTGATTACAGAAACGTTTGATTTTGACTTTAGCAATGAGTCGGATTATGCGTATTCCATCATCGGTGGTGATACGCCGAACCCGGACAAATTGGTGGAAACCATTCAAAAAGAGATCACTCAGTGTCTGGAGAAAGGCATCGACAAAAACGACTTCGAGCGGAGCAAGCGGAAGAAAATCGGCTTGTTCCTGCGTTCCTTGAATTCGGTTGAGTTCATTGCCAACCAGTTTACGAGCTATAAATTTAATGGGATTGACTTGTTTTCTGTCGTGCCAGTACTGGAGAAAATTACGTTGGAGGATGCAAATCAACGGATGCGGGAGCATTTTCAGTTTGACCAGATGGCTGTTTCTCTCGTCCGTTCGATCGCACCGAAAGAATAAGGGTAGGAGTTAATCGATGAGACCAATGCCGTGGGCTTTAGTTACGGGAGCATCTGGGGAAATCGGGCAGGCCATTGCCTTTGAGCTGGCTGCCCAAGGTGTTCCTTTGTATTTACATTATTTTCGCTCTCCTCACAAATTGGAGCCAATTCTTGCTTTTTGTCAAGAGCGAGGAGTGCCTGTCATAGCCTTGCATGCGGATCTTCGAGATACACAGGCTATTACTGGACTGTTTGAGCAAATGGCGATAAAGCCGCTTTTTCTCGTCAATAATGCATCGGTTGATCATGTGGGGCTGGTTCAGGATGTGAATCCTGCCTTGTTTGACGAATTGCTCACAACGAATGTACGATCTACTTTTTTTGTTACGCAAACGGCATTGCCCTGGCTGATCCGTGAACAATTTGGTCGGATCGTTAACATTTCGTCGATTTGGGGAATTACGGGAGCATCTTGTGAAGTTCTTTATTCCCTTACGAAAGGGGCCATCATCAGCTATACCAAAGCCCTTGCTAAGGAAGTAGCGAGAAGCGGCATTACGGTGAATGCGGTAGCTCCTGGTGCGGTCGAGGGAGGGATGATGGAGAAGTTCACTCCGTATGAGCTTCAGGAAATTGCAGAAGAAATCCCGGCAGGGCGTCTGGGAAAACCTTCTGAAATTGCTTCCCTTGTGTCCTACTTGCTCTTAGGCAACTCAGGTTATCTGACAGGACAAGTCATCAGCCCCAATGGCGGATGGCACACATAGAACCACCCCATCCGTACCTTTTTTCTCCAAAAACGAATATTTTTCATGACTGTTTGAGATTCTATGCTTATACGGGCAGATAATGCCCGAGTGCATTTTATTTAGGAGGGAATCTACATGTCAGTTCTTGATAACTTTTCGGATTGGAAAGCATTCCTAGGTGACCGTGTGGGTCAAGCTGTATCTGCGGGTATGGACAACGATACAATCAAAAATGTAGCCTACCAAATCGGTGGCTATCTATCTGAGCAGGTTGAGCCAAAGAATGACCAGGAACGCCTTCTCAAACAATTGTGGGAAGCTGGCGACGATCAACAAAAACATGCGCTTGCTACTATGATGGTGAAATTGGTTCAAACGAATACAAAATAACAAGAAAACCCCCGGTGACTGGGGGTTTTTATTTTATTCAGTCATAGAAGAATTGAGCAATTTTCTGATTTGCTACTATGTCGAATTCTTGCGAAAGTGGTATACTGAGAAGAATGAAATAGAAATTGGAACGTGGAGGGGCTTATGGGGGACGCAAAAGAAAAAAAAGAGTGGTATATGGAATATGAATTAGTGAAAAACCGTCCTGGTCTCCTTGGTGATATTGCCTCTATTCTTGGTATGCTCAGCATTAATATCGTTACAATTAATGGTGTGCAAAATGGGAGACGTGGACTATTGCTTTTAGCCGATGATGATGAGAAAATCGAAGCTCTCCGAAATATTTTGCAAAAAGTGGACAACATAACCATAACAAGATTACGCCCCCCTACCATGCTGGACCGATTGGCTGTCCGACACGGCAGATATATTGAGCGTGATTATGAAGATAAGAAAACGTTTCGTTTTATTCGGGATGAATTAGGGATACTGGTTGATTTTATGGCTGAGATCTTCAAAAAAGAGGGGCATCAGCTCGTTGGCATCCGGGGAATGCCTCGTGTAGGCAAAACGGAATCAATGATTGCTGCCAGCGTTTCAGCCAACAAACGGTGGACCTTTATCTCGTCTACTTTATTACGTCAAACAGTCAGAAGCTCTCTTGCCATTGATGAGATGACATCAGATCATGTATATTTAGTTGATGGGATTGTCTCTACGATGCGTTCGACTGAAAAACATCACAGTCTGCTGAGAGAGATTATGAGTTTTCCTGCAACGAAGGTAATAGAGCACCCGGATATTTTCGTGAGAGAATCGGAGTATGAGTTGTCTGATTTTCACTATATCATTGAATTGCGGCACCACCCGGACGAAGAGATTACCTATGAATTGATCAACAAGAGCGGTTTTAATGACTTTGACGTGACGTAAGGAGGTAACATGCGTGTCTGAGCTTGGTCAAGTGCTACAAAGAGCCCGCGAAGAGAAGGGAATCTCGCTTGACGATGTCCAAAGAATCACCAAGATTCAGCGACGTTATTTAGAGGCGATTGAAAGAGGTCACTTTCATATACTGCCAGGACACTTCTATGCTCGAGCATTTATCAAGAGCTATGCAGAAGCAGTCGGACTCGATCCTAACCATATATTGTCTCATTTTCAATCTGATTTGCCAGCACAGCCTCCACAGGAACAGATGGAGCGTTTGAGAAGAAGACGGGTTGCAGCATCCAAGGAACCGCTTCAGGCGGGACGCTGGGTGACGAAATCGTTGTTTGTGCTTTTTGTCGCACTCGTCATTGGAGTAATTTACACGGCAATTGTCAATAAGAATGGATTGGACACGAGCCCAATACCACGCAATGACGTTGTCACTACACCAGAGGTCCAAACACCAACAGCCACAGCGCCGAATGCTGTACCTTCTCCGTCTACACAGACACAGGGAACACAACCGAATACACCTTCAATAACTCTTCCACCTGCGGGCACATCGGTTACTGAAGCGACTACTGCACAACTTGCATTTGAATCTCAGCAAGGGAAAGTATATCGCTACACGTTGAAGGGTGCCGAAAAAATCTCGTTGAAAGTCAAGGCGGTAAATGGTGATTGCTGGTTTGAAGTGCGGGAATCAAGAACGGCGAAACCGATCGAAAAAGGCATGTTGAAAAAGGGAACCGAAAAACTGATCGATGCAGCCAAAACTGCTTATATCATCGTAGGAAGCCCGACGGCAGTTGAACTATCGGTGAATAACAGCCCGATCAAGACAGCCGATTTGAAGTTTTTCCCATCCATTTTGGATATTAAAATTGCTCAACCACAATGACCCAAAAAGGCAAGTTCAGCTCTTGCCTTTTTTCTATTGGGAAGGGGGGGAGGTTAACCACATGGGGAACGTGTTATTCTTGATTCCCCCTAGGCACTATATTATACTTGATAGGTGAAATCTGGGCAGGTATTGTACATTGGAGGAAAAGAGATGACCGAGAAAGTTCCATCGAAAGAAAAGGTTGCAATCGTGACACTAGGTTGCGAGAAAAACCTCGTTGACTCGGACATGATGGCTCATTTAATTGACGAGCGTGGATATGAATTGGTAGATGACCCTGAGCAAGCTACTGTTGTAATCGTCAATACATGTGGGTTTATCGATGCGGCAAAAGAAGAGTCTGTCTCAA
This sequence comes from Brevibacillus nigriterrae, assembly GCF_049846925.1. Lineage (NCBI taxonomy): Bacteria > Bacillati > Bacillota > Bacilli > Caryophanales > Paenibacillaceae > Brevibacillus > Brevibacillus nigriterrae. Next base: position 190,406 of record NZ_JBNCMT010000001.1, on the reverse strand, counting down.
AAATTTTAGATATGGCTGAATTAAAAGAGTCTGGTAACCTGAAATCCCTGGTTGTTGCAGGCTGTCTCACTCAGCGCTACAAGGAAGAGCTGTTGAATGAAATCCCAGAAGTGGATGGGATTGTCGGTACCGGCGACTTTATGTCAATAACAGAAATTATTCAAGAATCATTGGAAGGCAAGAAGCCAATTTATGTTGGTAATCCTGCATTCCGCTATGAAGAAGTAGTGAAGCGAAAAGTTAAAGAAGGAACCTATTCTGCCTATATCAAAATTGCAGAAGGCTGTGACAACGCATGTACGTTCTGCAGTATCCCGATCATGCGTGGTGCATTTCGCAGTCGTTCCATTGAATCGATTGTGGAAGAAGCGAAGCATCTGGCAAGTCAGGGGATTATTGAAATCAGCTTGATTGCTCAGGATTCGACGAACTATGGAACGGATATTTACGATGGCAAACAGATGCTTCCTGAACTGTTGAATCGTTTGTCCGAAGTAGAAGGAATCGAGTGGGTTCGCTTGCACTATGCATATCCTGGATTTTTTACAGATGAATTAATTGAAGTGTTTGCAACGAATTCCAAAGTATGTAAGTATGTAGATATGCCACTGCAACATTCGGAAGATGCGATCCTTAAGAGAATGAGACGTCCGGGACGCCAAAGGGACACACGTGAACTGGTTCAGAAAATCCGTGACAGGGTAGATGATGTTGCGGTTCGAACATCGTTAATCGTAGGATTCCCGGGAGAGACGGAAGAAGACTTCCAAAACCTTTGTGAGTTTGTAAAAGAGATTCAGTTTGATCGACTCGGTGTGTTTACATACTCCAATGAAGATGATACGCCTGCTTCCCGTCTGCCAGACCAGGTAGATGAAGAAACCAAAGAGCTTAGAGCCAACATGCTTATGGAAATTCAACGTGAAATCTCTCGTGAGAAAAACGGGCGTTGGGTCGGAAAAGAGATTCCTGTTTTAATTGAGAGATACGAAGGACGCAATAACATCTATGTTGGCCGGACCCAGTACGATGCCCCTGAAATTGACGGAGAGGTATTTGTTACTGGATACACGGGGGAACTGGGTAAAATCGTGAAAGTGAGGATTACGCACTCGTACGAATACGACTTGGCTGGGGAGGTAATTTAATTGAATCTCGCCAACCGAATAACGCTTGTTCGCATTTTTCTCGTTCCAGCTGTTATGTTTTTCCTGCTCGTTCAATATAGCTTCGGACACTTTTCGATCGGCAGCATCAGCATGACTTACAACGAGCTTATCGCAGCATTGGTATTTATCTTGGCCGCCAGTACGGATGGACTTGATGGATACATCGCTCGCAAAAACAAAATAGTGACAAATCTGGGCAAGTTTTTGGATCCGTTGGCCGATAAGCTATTAATCTCTGCTGCTCTTATCTCGCTTGTCGAAATGCAACGGCTAGAGGCTTGGATTGCTATTGTCATTATTAGTAGAGAGTTTGCGGTTACCGGATTGCGATTAGTCGCTGCGGCAGAAGGACAAGTCATATCTGCTAGCGCACTGGGCAAATTGAAGACATGGGTGCAGATCGTGGCAATCGTAGCGTTGATGATTCGGAATTTTCCTTTTGAACTGATTGGATTTCCCTTTGCAACCATTGCGATGTGGGCTATGGTACTCATCACGATCTATTCCGGATATGATTATTTTGCAAAGAATCGAAATGTCATTCAATACTCGTAACGGAAACACTAAAGTTGAGGTTGGTTAGATATGAGAGCAGAAATTATTGCTGTTGGGACTGAATTGCTGCTTGGACAAATAGCAAATACGAATGCTCAGTTTTTGTCGCAAAAGCTGGCAGAGCTTGGCATTAATGTCTATTTTCACACCGTAGTGGGAGATAACAGTGAGCGGATGATGCAGGCAGTTCAGCTTGCCACATCAAGGGCTGATTTGGTTATTCTTACAGGTGGCCTCGGTCCCACACAGGATGATATGACCAAGGAAACGGTGGCTGCATTCGTCAAACGCGGGCTACATGAAGACGTTCCTGCAATGACACGTATCCAAGACTTCTTTGTCCGACGTGGAATCACGATGACCCAGAACAATCGTAAACAAGCGCTTGTCATCGATCAGGCGATCATTTTTCCAAATGATCATGGTATGGCTCCCGGTATGGGGTTTGATCAGGATGGCAAAGTCTTCGTACTGCTTCCTGGACCGCCAAGTGAACTGTATCCGATGGTAGAGAAGTACGTGATGCCATTTTTGATGGAACAACACCCGGAGAAACAAATTTTCCATTCCAAAGTTCTGCGTTTTTTTGGTATTGGCGAATCCGCTTTAGAAGAGCGTTTATTAGATTTGATCGAAAAGCAAGACAACCCTACGATTGCTCCGTATGCCAAGGAATTTGAGGTCACTTTACGGATTACGGCAAGGGCAGCGTCTGTTTCAGAAGCAGATGAACTGATCCTTCCCGTGGAACAGGAAATTCGCAGCAGATTAGGTCAATATATTTATGCTGTCGGTGAAAATGCCAATCTGCAAGAAGTACTCATATCTACTTTATTAGAAAATAATCAAACCATTTCTTGTGCGGAAAGCTGTACAGGTGGCACACTTTCTTCCTTTCTCACCTCTGTGTCAGGCTCATCCGCTGTATTTCCGGGAAGTATCATCAATTACAGCAATGAAAGTAAACATAGCTTGGTAGACATTCCAACGGAAATTTTGGAGGCGGAGGGTGCAGTCAGTGCTGCAACCGCCAAATTGTTGGCTGAGAATGTTCGCCGCAAGTTAGGCAGTACTCATGGAATTTCTGTTACAGGTGTTGCTGGCCCTAACCAATCGGAAGGAAAACCGGTTGGTCTCATCTATATTGGACTTGCAAGCGAAGGCAAGCCTACTGAGGTCAAAGAGCTTCATCTTGCAGGCAAGCGCCAGGCAATTATTGGCAGAGCGGCCAAGTTTGCTATGTTTTACATGCTGCAACGTTTAAAAGAAAGGTGACAAATATGACGATTTTTTCTGATTTTCCTTTACATAAGACCATTCTCAATGCCATTCATGACATGGGGTTTGAAGAGCCATCACCGATACAAGCGTCTTGCATCCCGAAAATCCTGGAAGGTGGGGACCTGATTGGTCAGGCGCAGACAGGAACGGGTAAAACAGCAGCATTCGGAATTCCGTTGATCGAGAAGATGACGCCATCTAACAAAATTCAGGCACTGGTATTGACTCCGACACGTGAGTTAGCAATCCAGGTATCTGGCGAGCTAATGAGAATCGCCAAGTACAAAAAAATCCGCACCTTGCCTATTTACGGTGGTCAATCCATTACCCATCAAATTCGTGCACTCAAACAAGGTGTGCAGGTAGTCATTGGTACACCAGGTCGGGTCCTTGATCACTTGCGTCGCAAAACCCTTCGACTGGATCATGTGAATATGTTGATTCTTGACGAAGCCGATGAAATGCTGGATATGGGTTTCATTGAAGATATCGAAACGATCATTAATCATATTAATGAGGAACGTCAGACACTGCTATTCTCTGCAACAATGCCTTCTGAAATCAAACGCCTTGCGCATCGTTATATGAAAAAGCCGGAGACCATTGCAGTCAGCCGGGAAGAAGTAACGGCTCCTCTCATCGAGCAGGTGTACTATAAAGTGTTCGATCGCAACAAGTTGGACAGCTTATGCCGCATTCTCGACAGTGAAGATGTTGAACTGGGCATTATCTTCTGCCGTACCAAGCGTGGCGTAGATGAATTGACCGAGACACTTCAAGCTCGTGGATACCTTGCTGATGGTCTCCACGGTGACCTGTCCCAGGCGCAACGTGATAAAGTGATGAAAGCCTTCCGTGAAGGCACAATCGAGTTCTTGATCGCAACAGACGTGGCTGCTCGTGGTATCGACGTAGGCAACGTTTCGCACGTAATCAACTACGACATCCCGCAAGACAGCGAAAGCTATGTTCACCGTATCGGACGTACGGGTCGTGCCGGACGCAAAGGGATTGCCATGACACTGGTTACACCGCGCGAGATGAAGCAGTTAGTGATCATCCAAAGACAGACCAAAGCAGACGTTCTGTCACGCAATGTACCGACGTTAGAAGAAGTTGCTGAACGCAAACAGGAGCAACTGCGTGAACAGCTTGTACAATTAATCGAAAACGATACGATTGCTGATATGTACCTGAAAGTCGCTGAAAACTTGAGCGAGCAATACCCAGCCGAGAAAATTGCGGCTGCTGCCCTTCACTTGGCCTTCCATAGCGATGTAGAAGGTAGTGAAGAAGGGGAACTGTACAACTTCGGAGAGACAGGTGCGGCAAAAGGCATGGTTCGTTTCTTCCTCAATGTGGGACGTAATGTAAACATGAAGCCGCAAGACCTGGTTCGTGAAATCTCGGAATCGGTTGGCATTCCAGGCAAAGCAGTTGGCCGAATTGATATTTTTGAGAACTTCACATTTGTCGAAGTTCCAGAAGAAGTCGCTCCATTTGTCTACGAGGCGCTTCGTCAGACGAGAATTAATGGCAAGCGAATCAACATGGAACCAGCAAAACCTCGTGGCAAAAAACAGTAAAATGAACCCTGAGACCATTGCGGATTTTCCCGCAGTGGTCTTTTTGTCCCATGCGAATATTTGTTCGCAAAAAATACTTGGCAAACACTTCTGTCTCGATGTATGATGAATGCAAGAGTTAAATTTGAAAGGGAGTGTCGGTTTTGTCCGATCGTCGCGCTGCATTAGAAAGTGCTTTACGTCAAATAGAAAAGCAATTTGGTAAAGGTTCTATCATGAAGCTTGGAGATATGGCTAACGTTCAGATTTCAACTGTGTCAACCGGTGCGTTGGCTTTGGATATAGCTTTAGGTGTGGGTGGTTTCCCACGTGGACGGATTATTGAGATCTATGGACCAGAGTCCTCCGGTAAAACAACCGTTGCATTACATGCTATCGCAGAAGTCCAAAAACAAGGCGGACAAGCGGCATTCATCGATGCGGAGCACGCACTTGACCCGGTATATGCGGCAAAGCTAGGTGTTAATATTGAAGAACTGTTACTCTCTCAACCGGATACGGGAGAGCAAGCATTGGAGATCGCAGAAGCACTTGTTCGCTCCGGTGCAGTAGACATCATCGTAGTTGACTCAGTAGCAGCACTCGTTCCGAAAGCAGAGATTGAAGGCGAGATGGGTGACTCTCACGTTGGTCTGCAAGCTCGTTTGATGTCTCAAGCACTTCGTAAATTGTCTGGTGCTATTAATAAATCCAAAACCATCGCAATCTTCATCAACCAATTACGTGAAAAAGTTGGCGTAATGTTCGGTAACCCAGAAACAACTCCAGGTGGACGTGCCCTCAAGTTCTATGCGAGTGTTCGACTGGATGTTCGTAAAGCAGAGAGCATCAAGCTTGGCAATGACGTGGTAGGTACCAAAACAAAAATCAAGGTTGTGAAGAACAAGGTAGCACCACCGTTCAAAACTGCGGAAGTTGACATTATGTACGGAGAAGGAATCAGCAGAGAGGGCAGCATTCTTGACATCGGTGCCGAGATTGATGTTGTATCGAAGAGTGGTGCGTGGTATTCCTTTAACGAAGATCGTTTGGGACAAGGCCGTGAAAACTCCAAGCTCTTCCTGAAGGAAAATCCGGAAATCGCAACACAAATCGAAACGAAAGTGCGTGAATACTACAGCCTGAATCCGAATTCTGTGCCTGCAGGAGCGCCTGAGGTTGATCCAGAAGAAGATATCGAACCTACTTTTGAATTAGAATAGAACGCATTCAAGCAGCCTGCCCGTTTTCGGCAGGCTGTCTATATCTTAGGAAAGTCGGAGAGGGGCGAAGCTGATGAGAAGCGGTGTGATTACCGCAGTTCATCAAAACAAAAGAAATAAATACTGTTACGAGATATTCATCGAGGGAGAACTTGCTTTTGAGGTACATGAAGACATCCTGGTGAAATACAGTCTGCTTAAAGGTACCGAAATCGACGGGAACCTTTATGAGGAAGTACTTCTTGCTGAAGAAAAGAATCGTGCCTTCCTCGCTGCCCTCCGTTACATAGGTATTCGGCCGAGGTCTTGCCATCAGGTTGAAACTTATTTAATGGGTAAAGGATATACCAAAGAACGGGCTGTGGAAGTTCGGGAACTGTGTGAACAAAAAGGGTACCTTAATGATACAGCCTTTGCAAAACAATGGGTACAGGAGCGGTTGATCAACAAATCACTTGGCTCTTTTGCTCTTCGGCAGGAGCTAATGCAGAAAGGAATAACCACACAGGTTATTCAATCTGCGCTCAGAGGAATTGATCAGGATGATGAAGTGATGGCCGCTCGCAAGCTGGCGATCAAGAAGTGCAGAGGAAGGGAAATCCCTCTATCAATGAAAGAAGAAGCAAAACTTTTGACCTACCTGATGCGTAAAGGATTCTCTCATTCCATCGTCCAAAAAATCAAACAAGAAGCGAGATCGGGTAGATTGTTTGAAGATTAGGTTCTAAAATGGAGAGAAATGGCAGGATACGAGCTATGCTTCTTGACAAGCTTCGTAGCCAAATAATAAAATAGGTTTGTGTTTACGTGGTGTTTCATATGATTTTCGCTATTTCTTTCGCTAATTCGTAATCGAAAAACTGAACAACCGTTCCAAAAGAACGGATTCAGCAGGGACCGAATAGCTTCGGTCCTGTTTATTAAACTGACTACGTTTTTCTTTGAGAGCCTATGTTACCTATCAAATAACCTCCTGTTACATTACCATCATGAACTTACAGTGTTATTACAGGTAATCACAAGAGCTTACACAAGGGGAGATGATTGAACAGCAAGGAGGTGAATATTAATACAGTCATGGAAGTTTTAAATCCTGTAACGATAATTGGAATGCTCGTTATGCTAGCAGTGGGCTTCGGAGTTGGTTACTTCATACGGAAATCAATTGCGGAAGCAAAGATTTCCAGTGCAGAAGAAGCAGCCAAACAAATCGTAGAAGATGCCAAGCGTGACGCTGAATCGGTTAAGAAGGAGAAAATTCTTGAAGCAAAAGATGAAGTGTTTAAACTTCGTTCTGATGCTGAAAATGAACTGAAAGAACGTCGTAATGAGGTTCAACGTCAAGAACGTCGTATCCTTCAAAAAGAGGAATCCTTGGATCGCAAAAGTGAACAACTGGAGCGCAAGGAGAACGAAATGGCCGAACGTGACAAGGCAATTGCAGCACTGCAGGCTAAAGTTGAGCAGTTATATAAAGAGCAAGTGTTGGAACTCCAACGAATCTCCGGCTTAACTCAAGAAGAAGCGAAGAACATTATTCTCACAGATGTTGAGAATGAAGTGAAGCATGAGATGGCCATCATGATCAAGGAGATTGAACAACAGGCAAAAGAAGACGCAGATAAGAAAGCTCGTGAAATCATTTCTACTGCTATCCAACGTTGTGCGGCAGACCATGTCGCCGAGACGACGGTGTCTGTTGTGACACTTCCAAACGATGAGATGAAAGGCCGAATTATCGGTCGTGAAGGTCGTAACATTCGTGCACTCGAAACTCTTACTGGTATCGATTTGATTATTGATGATACTCCTGAAGCTGTTATTCTTTCTGGTTTTGACCCGATTCGCCGTGAGATTGCAAAAACGGCACTTGATAAATTGGTAGCAGATGGACGAATCCATCCGGCTCGAATTGAAGAAATGGTAGAGAAGGCTCGCCGTGAAGTGGATGAACGCATCCGTGAGTATGGTGAACAAGCTACCTTTGAAACAGATGTACATGGTTTGCATCCTGACTTGATCAAGATTTTAGGTCGTCTGAAATACAGAACAAGTTATGGACAAAACGTTTTGAAGCACTCTATGGAAGTTGCACATCTTTGCGGCTTAATGGCTGCTGAGATGAAAGAAGATGTGAAGCTGGCCAAACGTGCAGGTCTCTTGCATGATATTGGTAAAGCTATCGACCACGAAGTAGAAGGCTCTCACGTTGAAATTGGCGTCGAATTAGCGAAGAAATACGGTGAGCACCCGGTAGTGATTAACAGTATCGCTTCTCACCACGGTGATACCGAACCAACCTCTGTTATCGCTATGCTCGTAGGTGCGGCTGACGCATTATCAGCGGCTCGTCCTGGTGCACGCCGTGAGACGTTAGAGACATATATCAAGCGATTGGAGAAACTTGAAGAAATCTCCGAATCGTTCGATGGAGTTGAAAAATCTTACGCCATCCAAGCAGGTCGTGAGGTACGTGTAATGGTTCAACCAGAGCGTATCGATGATGCTGATGCTGTTCGTTTGGCTCGTGATATTACGAAACGTATTGAGAGTGAACTGGATTATCCAGGACACATCAAGGTTACCGTGATCCGTGAAACGAGAGCAGTAGAGTACGCAAAATAAAGTGGCTGAATGCCACTTTATTTTTTTGCATTGTTTGGGGCCTCGCACGACGATGCAGAGGACGTGCGAGTGTCGACGATGCAACACGGATGTTGCGTTTAGTCGACCGCCAGCTATTTTCTTGTGTCGAGTGGGTTTTTTAAGAATAAGTTAAGGGCATTCGTTGTAAACTTGCAAATTTAGGAAAAACTATAGTAGGCTTGAATCAGTAAAGGAAGTGTAGGGTATGCGTATTTTATTTTTGGGGGATATATGCGGTTCACCGGGAAGAGAGATGGTTGTTGAGTATCTTCCACGATTGAAGCGTAAATTCCAGCCTTCTGTCATTGTAGTAAATGGAGAAAATGCGGCGAACGGCCGAGGAATTACCGAAAAAATTACGAAAGAGTTGTACGGTGCAGGTGTTCACGCTATTACGATGGGCAATCATACATGGGATAACAAAGAGATCTTTGACTTTATCGATCAAGATTCAAGGATGATTCGTCCGGCAAACTTCCCCAAAGGAGCACCGGGCCAAGGGATCACTTACATAACTGTGCCGGAGGGTGAACTCGCTGTCATCAATCTGCAAGGAAGAGCGTTTTTGCCACCGTTGGATTGCCCGTTCGAGTTAGCAGATCAGCTTGTCGAACAAGCACGCAAGCGCACCAAATACATCTTGGTCGATTTCCATGCAGAGGCAACGTCGGAGAAACAGGCGATGGGCTGGTATCTGGATGGAAGGGTTACAGCAGTGGTTGGGACTCATACTCATGTTCAAACCGGTGACGATCGTATTCTCCCGGGTGGTACGGGGTACCTCACCGACGCAGGAATGTGTGGGCCGATGGACGGCATCCTGGGCATGGAACGGGAAGCGGTGATCAAGAAATTTCTGACACAATTGCCTGTTCGATTTGAGGTAGCTTCTGGGAATAAACAATTGAATGCTGTATTATTTACCGCTGATAAAACAACTGGTAAAACATTGAAGGTGCAACGAATCCGAATTGACTCAGAGTATCCCTTTATGGAATAATATGATTAGATCGGAATTTTTTGAATTTTCCCTGTCAAAAGGAAGGAATTTTTAGGGGTTATTCGAATATCATCTTAATGAAAACAGTTATTCTATCAGACGGGAGGTACAAAGGATGGAAGTATTAAAAGTTTCAGCAAAGTCTAACCCCAACTCTGTCGCTGGCGCCCTTGCTGGTGTGCTTCGTGAACGCGGAGCAGCCGAGATCCAAGCTATTGGGGCTGGAGCGCTTAACCAAGCTGTTAAAGCAGTAGCAATCGCAAGAGGGTTCGTAGCGCCTAGTGGTGTCGACTTAATCTGCATTCCAGCCTTCACCGATATAGTGATTGATGGGGAAGAGCGTACAGCCATCAAACTAATTGTAGAACCCAGATGATAGTCTAGCCAAAGTAAATAAAGTGTTGAGTACCTGTTTGTTCACTGAATAAACAGGTTTTTTCGTTTTAATGGAAAGTTTGTGCTGCAACAAGCGTAAAAAGCCACGATTCTAATGGGGAAAAGGGGACAATAATAATGAAGATATTTGATGCACATTGTGATGCGTTGTTAAAGCTGTTGGAACATCCTGATCTTACTTTTACCGACGAGGATGATCGTCTCCGTGCCAGTTATCCAGAACTGGAAAAGGGAAATGTGCAATTTCAGGCGTTTGCCATGTACGTTCCCGAGCGAATTCATCCTCATGCACGATTGACAACGACGCTGGACATGATCAATCTGTACTACTCAAAAATTCAGCCTGTTGGATACAAGCTCATCTTGTCAAAGAATGATTTAGAAATAACTGTTTGCGATGACAAGAACGGTGCCATTCTGTTTGTAGAAGGGGCTGGGGCCATCGAAGGCCAACTGACTAATTTGCATACACTGCACCGTCTGGGTGTGCGAGGGATGACACTGACGTGGAATTTTCGCAATGAAGTGGCTGATGGCTGTCACGAACCGAATCCGGGCGGGCTAAGTCTTTTTGGTCGAAAGGTTATTGAAGAAATGAACCAATTGGGCATGATAATCGATGTGTCCCATATCGCTGAACCAGGATTTTGGGATACGTTAGAACTCTCAACAAAACCTGTGATTGCTTCTCATTCGAATGTAAAACAGCTATGTAACCATGTACGCAATCTATCCGATCAACAAATCGATGCACTGATACAGAAAGATGGTGTGATCGGACTTTCCTTTATCCCGTACTTCAACACATCCGAAAAGCGTACGGTCTGGATTGATGATCTCTTGAGGCACCTTGATTACATATGTGCGCGCGGCGGGGTGAATCACGTTTCATTTGGATCTGATTTTGATGGAGAAAAACTCCTGTTTGGGGATTTGACTAGTCCCGGACAGTACACATTATTAGTAGACAACCTCCTGAAAAGATTCAAACAGGAGGAAGTGGAGAAATTTGTACGAGGAAATTGGTTGCGAGTTTTTACAAAAGTGTTACAATAACATTAGAAGATTAATGAACTAAGTACATCGTTCGAATGATTCCAAAAGTAATTTTAGTAAAAGCACTTGCAATTTTGCAGAGCTAGGACTACAATTGGAAAAGCTTATACACACATTGTTCACATCTTATCCATTTGCTGTCATATTGACTTTTACAGTCTGTTATAGTGAGGGACGTCTCAACGTTTTTCATGAGAATTTGATGTGACTGCTTGCAGTCAATAAAAAGCGGTTTTTGCCGTTTTTTGTGTCGATCGGTGAATGGATGATGCATCTTCTTTCACAGTCTCTGAAGGGGTGGAATTTCATGATTAGTCAACTTTCTTGGAAAGTTGGAGGACAGCAAGGGGAAGGTATCGAGAGTACTGGCGAAATCTTCTCCACAGCGATGAACCGTATGGGCTATCATCTATATGGTTATCGTCATTTCTCTTCACGTATCAAAGGTGGTCACACCAACAACAAGATTCGCGTAAGTACACAACCGCTTCGTGCAATTTCAGATGTTCTTGATATGTTGGTCGCGTTTGACCAAGAGACAATTGATCTGAATGCATACGAATTACGTGAAGGCGGAATTATCATTGCAGATGCGAAGTTCAATCCAACGCTACCTGAAGGCCTCAAGCCTGTGCGTCTGCTCTCCGTACCATTGACACAAATTGCGGATGAATTAGGAACTTCCCTTATGAAGAACATGGTGTCCATCGGGGCAACCAGTGCAATCCTGGGAATCTCTGTGGAAAGCTACCGCAACATCGTGGAAGACATGTTCTTGCGCAAAGGTGAAAAAGTTGTAGAAAAGAACATGGAAGCGATTGCAAAAGGCGCTGAGTTCGTTACAGGAATTGTAGGCGGCCAACTTCCTGATTTCCAATTAGAAAAACCGGTAACAGATGGTCAAACTCGTCTGTTCATGATCGGTAACGATGCAATTGCACTCGGTGCTGTAGCTGCGGGTGTACGTTTTATGCCAGCATACCCAATTACGCCAGCATCTGAGGTTATGGAATATTTGATTAAGAAACTGCCTAAATTTGGTGGTACCGTTATCCAAACTGAAGACGAAATCGCTGCGATCACGATGGCTATCGGTGGTGCCTACGCAGGTGCTCGTACATTGACAGCTTCTTCCGGCCCTGGACTTTCCTTGATGATGGAAGCTATCGGCTTGGCTGGTATGACGGAAACACCAGTTGTTATCGTTGATACACAACGTGGTGGTCCATCCACTGGTCTTCCTACAAAAATTGAACAATCTGACTTTATGGCGATGATCTATGGTACACATGGTGAAATTCCAAAAGTTGTCCTCGCTCCTAGCACAGTAGAAGAGTGTTTCTATGATGCTGTAGAAGCGTTCAATATCGCTGAGGAATATCAAGTGCCAGTTATTTTGATGACTGATATTGCATTGTCTCTTGGCAAACAAACAACAGATCCGCTTGACTTCAGCAAGGTTGAAATCCGCCGTGGTAAATTGATGACTGGCGATCTTCCTGAGATTCCTGCTGATCAATTGTTCAAGCGCTATGAATTGACTGAAGATGGCATTTCCCCTCGTTCCATTCCGGGTCAAAAATACGGAATTCACCATGTAACAGGGGTAGAACATGACCAAACAGGTCGTCCATCGGAAAGTCCTATTAACCGCAACCAACAAACGAATAAACGTTTAGGCAAAATTAGCACAGTTGAATCTACATTCAAAAACCCTGTGTTGGTTGATGCTCCACATCAAGAAGCAGATGTTCTCATCATTGGTATCAACTCAACTGGTGGTACAATACAAGAAGCGAAAGCTCGTCTGGAACAAGAAGGCTTTACGGTGAACCATGCTCATATTCGCTTGGTGCATCCGTTCCCAACCAACACACTCAAACCGTTGATTGAAAAAGCACGTAAAGTGGTTGTGATTGAGAATAATGCCACTGGACAAATCTCCAGCTTGTTGAAAATGAACTTGGGCAATGCAGAAAAAATCGAAATGGTTATGAAATATGACGGTAATCCGTTCTTGCCAAACGATATTTATACAGGTGTTAAGGGGCTGATCAAGCGTGGCGACGTTCAAAGAGTTTCGCAATAATATAAAGCCAAACTGGTGCCCGGGCTGTGGTGACTTCTCTGTACAAGCAGCGATTCAACGTGCTGCTGCAAATGTAGGATTAGAGCCTGAGCAATTGGCAGTTATCTCTGGTATCGGCTGTTCTGGTCGTATCTCTGGTTATATCAATGCTTATGGATTACATGGTATTCATGGTCGTGCACTTCCTATCGCTCAAGGCGTGAAAATGGCAAACCGTGAACTTACTGTAATCGCTTCTGGTGGAGACGGTGACGGTTTTGCGATTGGTATGGGTCATACTGTTCATGCGATTCGTCGTAACATGAACATCACTTATATCGTAATGGATAATGCTATTTACGGTTTGACGAAAGGACAAACTTCTCCGCGCTCTGCGGCAGGTTTCGTAACCAAGTCAACACCAGGCGGCTCTATCGAGTCTGCGATCTCACCAGTTGAATTGGCACTTTCCGTAGGTGCTACATTCGTTGCTCAATCTTTTTCTAGCGATTTGAAAGGTCTGACAGAGTTGATTGAAGCTGGTATCAAGCATGAGGGCTTCTCCTTGATCAACGTATTTAGTCCATGTGTAACGTACAACAAAGTGAACACTTACGATTGGTTCAAGGAAAACATCGTTCCTGTTGAATCAGTAGAAGGCTATGATCCACATGATCGTATCAAAGCGATGTCCTTCTCTATGCAACACAAAGGTTTGTTAACCGGTTTGATCTATCAAGACACGGAGAAAAAATCCTACGAACAATCGGTTAAAGGCTTCAAAGAAGAAGGGATTGCTAACCAGGATATCAACCTTTCTGCAGAAGATTTTGCGAAATTGGTGGCAGAATTCAAATAATATCTTCAACTTCGGTTGATTAGTAGAACCTCTCCAAATACTGGAGAGGTTCTATTTTCTTTTACGCTCCCATTGACGGTATCCCAGCATCAGTAGAAAAATAACCACAACTTGGCCAAAAAGAGGGTACAATACAGAGAGAAGAGAACTAAAGCCAATAAAACTGATCAGATAACTTAAAAGCAAAATGAAGATGGTGATAATACTGGGTGTGATGCTGAAAAATCGTTTCATCTGCTCGACGACACCAAATACGTTTGCAACTAGCGAAGAGAAGATTTCAGCGAACACAAGGAGTGCAAATAAATACGCTGCTGCTTTTCCCATATCGGTCAAAAGAAAAATCATCGGCATTTCTACTTCCAATATCTGAGGCGAATGATTGTGCATGGAAGAATAGGCTAGTAAAAGCAGCAAGCCAATTCCACACCCGCCTAAAATGCCCCCCCAGATCAATGTTCGACGGTCTTTGCTTTCTCGCCCCATAGGGACCAGGACAGATTGCGAAAGAGCGATGTTTAATGCTACATAGGAAAGGGGGGAGGTAATCCACACCCACGACCTGGCTGTTTCGATGATCACACCAGAGTTAGATCCGGTTTGGACCCAAGGCTGATGATGAAGGAAAACAAGAATGGTAAAGCCGATCAAAATAGGGACAAAAAAACTGTTCACGGAATGGATCGCATGCAATCCTCTCACCGTGACAATATAGATACAGATCATACTCAACCAAATACCGAGTTGTGGAGAGAGTTGAAATGACTCCACGAAGATCGAACCAGTTGCAGCTAGCATAACGGATGTTGTACCGATGAGAATTGTCAGTAGAATGATATTAAAGAACGTTCCAAGCGGCTTGCCGAACAGATACATACTGATATCGTGATAAGAAGTGGCTTTGATGTGGCGTGCAACCAGCATCACCTGTATTCCTGACCAAATAAAGAGAAACGATGCGAGAAGGATTCCAACGAAGCCCTGAACGCCATATTGGACGAAAAACTCGATGATTTCCCGTCCAGATGCAAAACCCGCACCAACCACCGTTCCAATATAGGTAAAAGCGATTTGAAATGTAAGTTTCCATGAGTTTGGCATCTTGTACCCTCCTACCACCATCCTATGAGAAGGAGTGAAGTTTCATGCGCTTGACCATTCTGGGCTGTCATTCTCCCTACCCTGGAGCGAATGGAGCAACAGCAGGGTACTTATTGCAGACAGATGAGGTAAATCTATTGTTTGATTGTGGCAGTGGAGTGATCAGCCAGCTCTTGAACTATTTGCCGATCAGTGAATTGGATGCAGTATTTCTTTCCCATTATCATCACGATCACGTTGCCGATGTCGGTGTGCTTCAATACGGAACCATGCTACATATGCGTATGAATGATCGGGTTAAAGGAAGTTTACCGATCTATGGGCCAGCCAAACCGGAAGAGAAGGGGCTTACACTGGATTATGAAACGTTTACGACCTTCCATGAGGTGAACGAAGAGTCTCGTATCACAATTGGAGATTGCACCGTCACATTTTTGCAAACACAGCATGACATTACCTGCTATGCGATGAGAATCCAGCAAGGTGACAAGACAATTGTTTACGGTGCAGACAGCGGGCCTGGGACCAGGTGGTTTCCCTTTGTGACAGGGGCTGATTTGTTCATTGGTGAAGGGACTTTTCTGGAAAAATATAAACCGACTACACCGACAGGTCATTTAAGCGTCAAAGAAGCCGCAGCAGTTGCCGAGCAGATTGGTTGCAGCAGGTTTATCGTGACTCACTTGTTTCCTGCCTATCAGGAATCGGAGGTACGAAGCGAAATAGAAGGGTATACTCGGGGAGAAGGATATGTAGCTAAAATTGGGCTGCAGCTACACTTATAGAAATCATAAGGGGAGAGCCAGATGTTACCTAATGTATTGGAAGTTGCGAGAAGATTCATCAGAGAGAGAGTCGGGTTGGGAGAAACAGTAGTAGATGCAACGATGGGGAATGGCAATGATACGCTATTTTTGGCTGAGCTCATCGGACAACATGGCAAAGTGATTGCATATGATATCCAGCAGGAAGCGGCAGAAAAGACGAGGGCTCGTCTGGAACGAGAAGGTGTGGCTGAACGGGTTGACATTCGCATCGTGAGCCACGAGGAAATGAATCAGGTTCCAGATACTGTGGGAGCTATCATGTTCAATCTGGGTTATCTACCAGGAGGCAATAAAGAGGTTACGACACAGGCAGCCAGTACCATTCGTGCCATCGAAGCAGGACTTGGGTTACTAAAATCAGGCGGAGTAATGACAATTATCGTCTACTGGGGTCATGATGCAGGAAAGATTGAGAAAGACGCTGTGGAAGAATATTGTGTGAATCTGGATCAAACCGAGTACTTGGCGTTGAAATATCAGTACGTAAACCAACAAAACCAGGCACCATTCCTATTAGTGATTGAAAAACGGAGCAAGTAAAAGTCGGAATAAGCAAGTCCTGCACAACGATTTGGGCAAGCGCTTTGCTCATTCACTTCATACCCTGTAAGGAAGAAATATCGGTTAGAAATGGGTATGAGAGGGGATTTGAGTGAGACAAATCGGGATACTACTTGATTGGGCTATACTGAAGCGGGCATATGCAGGAATACCAACATTCGAAAGACTGAACTACTATGAAGAATTAGGTAAGCAGATGAATTTGGCTCCCGTGTTTTTTCATCCGTTGCAAGTGGATTTCCGGACTAGAAAAGTGAGAGGCTATGTCTACCAAAAAGGAAAACTCATTCGTACAGTAACCTCGGTTCCGCCAGTTATTCATAATCGTATTTTAACCGGAAATCAAGAGACCAACAGAGCCATTGAGAAGCTCGGTAAATTCAGTCAGGTTTATAATGGAATTGTGATCCGAAACAAGGCTGCCATTCATCAATATTTATGGGCAAATTCAGCGCTTCACCCTTATCTGCCGAGAACTGCAACATTTTCTCAGGAAACTCTGATTCAATTTCTCAAACAATACCCGATCGTTTACGTGAAACCCGTTATTGGTTCCGTTGGTCAGGGGGTAGGAAGAATTGAACAGACGGGAGAAAAGTATTTGTTCATTACATCAGAACATCGTATGCATGTAACCAAAAAAGAGGTAATCGCCCAGGTTGGAAAGTGGGTAAATGTCAAACGATTCCTTGTACAACAAGGTGTTATGCTGGCGAAATACCAGGGTCAAACGTTTGATATTCGTGTTTCTGTACAAAAAGATGGGTTACGGCAATGGGGTGTTTCTGGTTTTGTCTGTAAAATAGCAAATCCAGAGAACAAGCTGAGTAATCTGGCAAAGGGAGGAAGGGCGGAACAAATTGATAAAGTGCTTGCTTCCTTATTCCCATTGGACCAGATACTACGAGTAAAAGCTGAACTGACTCGTGCAGCGATTGAAATTGCGATCCAGTACAATAAGTATTTCCCGTCACTTGCAGACTTAGGAATGGACATGGGCATCGATCCACTGGGAAATCCGTACCTCATTGAAATCAACGTAAGAGACCAGCGTTATTCTTTTTATAAAGCGGGCTCCATCGATATGTTTCGCCAGACGTATCTACGTCCATTAGAATATGGGAGAAGCTTTTTCTAGCGCAAAGCCTGCACTGAGTCGAGGTGCAGGCTTTGTGTTTTAATCATTGAATGTTACTGTTCTTCCAAGAATAACGACATGTCGGACAGCCCGGTTTTCATCTTCAATCCCCAGCCAAATTGTTCATGATTCGTTAGTTCGGCACGAATCGTATTCAAGCCGGCTCTCCAACGAACAGGCAAGCTGGCATAATCACTGCGGATGCGGCCATCACTTCCCGGCGGTGCCCATCGCCACGTTCCCTGGTAGACCTCTGCATCATTGACCCAAAGCCGAATTTGATCGCTAAAACCAAAGGATAACTCTGTTTCTTTTTCTTCAGGGATCGTAAACGTGCTTTCCACCAGGACGGAAATCCCTGGCTCTGCTGGATACAGGCGATTGATGTTTAGTGTGCCGTTTTCTTCCACTTGGGCTTTTGACCACTGATGCACGACGGTTTGATTGTCTTGTGAAACAAATGGGGAAGAAACCATCCATTCCGTTAGATAAGTTTCGTCCATCAGTTTTTTTATGTCCGTACTACGATGGGTGATCAGAATCGGTGTAATTTCTTCTACCGAGAGATTACGTATGTAACACGGTAAATAGCCCCAAAATCCAATTTTGTCAAGGGAGCCGCCATGCTGAAGATTGGGGATGATAAGCTCTGGTGACGCATTCTCATTCAAATAAACAGCAGCCCCGTTTGGATAAACTTCCACACTTAAGTTCATCCACTTCCCGGTCGTATTCTGTAACGGTTTTTGGTATGACGGCCCGTTGTAAATTTGCCATGTCATGGAATTGTTCATCACAGGGTCGTATTGAATTTCTTGTGGGGCTAGATAAATCAGTTCATAATTTTGTGAATCTCTTGCGCCGAATACCAGCCCAACAAAAGCAACTGGAGGGGGAATGGCAACTTCTGCTTTCAGACGAAAACTCTCAAAAGATATTTCTTCCTTTAGAAAGACCGGTTCTCCTAGCTTTTCAAGAAATAAAGCCTTTTGCCCTTGATACTCTCCTGGGGTTGCTCCAGAGTTGGATAAATCAAACGCTTCCCAATCATCCCACAGGCTCCAGCTTCGCTTACTCATACTGACACGTCACCCACCCATTCTCCGTCTTCAGGAATCAACACTCGGTGTATCAATGCTCTCGCCTCCAATTCGTGCCGCAAATCATTTCTTGTGAGCAAACAATGGTTAATGGAATCCATGTGAACGGCTATGATCTGCGTATTGGGAGCGAATTGACAAACTTGCACTATATCGTTTACATCCATTGTGATGGGATCACCTGTTGCAAATTGGGCCGCACCTGTATTCAAGACAGTGATCGTAGGGGTATAGGTAGCGAGAGCATGCTCCACATCCTCACACCAGATCGTATCTCCAGCAATGTATACCGAGGGTTCGCCCTCTGCATGAAGAACGAAGCCAGATACAATGCCCATCAGCTTACCGATTTCACCTGTGCCATGCTGACCACCTGTACGGTCCAACCGAATACCGTTCCACATCAATGTCTCCTGAATTGGGTTCACTTGTGAAAAGCCTGCTTCTTGCAATTTGTCCCGATCAGAAGGCTGGCAGAAAACCGGAATCTGCTTGGGAAGAAGTTGTTTGGCTGTTTCATCGAAGTGATCTGGATGACAATGAGTGATGATGATGGCATCCACTTGTGTTAAAGAGTCTGCCCTGAGTGGAAGATCAACAAGAGGATTTCTTCGATCATTAGTGGAATTCAAAATAGGAGGCATTGTTTCTTTCGGCGACAACATGGGATCAACGAGTATGCGATAACCGTTGAATTCCAGCAGAAGTGTTGCATGGCGAATCAGTTGCATTTTCATTTCATTCACTCCTTAGTTGATGGTAGATTAAGAATACGTGAAACCCAAGCGCAAATGAATGTTCTGGTGAAAGCAAATGTCACATTTTACTTACACTGTGAAAGGATTTATCCGTATGCTGATAGATGAAATCGATGTAAAGATTATCGAGTTGCTGATGCAGGATTCTCGTACACAATGGAAAACAATCGGTGAACAGATTCACATGACAGGACAAGCAGTAGCCGCACGCATCCGCAAAATGGAGGATATGGGCATCATCGAGGGGTTCACCTTGCGAGTCAATCCAACCAAGATGGGGTTGATCGTAACTGCCTTTATCACCGTATTTATGAAATCTCCCAATCATCAATCGTTTTTTCAATTTATCGAGACGCAGACAAACGTGGAAGAAGTCCATCGGGTCACAGGAGAAGGGTGTTATTTCGTGAAAGCGAACTTCCCGTCACACGATGAGTTGAATGAATTCCTTGATCAACTGCTCATGCATGCGAACTATCGGGTATCCATATCCCTGAAGAGAATGTTTTCTCATCAGAACAAGGTCACCAAGGAGGATGACAGATGAAACAGAGTAAAACGAATGCCATGCGGCTTTTAGACAAAGAAAAAATCGACTATGCGATGATGACCTATCAAACAGACGATGGGAAAATAGATGGGGTTTCAGTTGCCAATAAGATTGGAAGGGAAGCAGGGGTAGTATATAAAACCCTGATTTCTCAAGGTACCAGCAAGGCCTATTTTGTTTTTGTGATTCCAGTTGAGGCTGAGCTCGATTTGAAAAAGGCGGCAAGGGCTGTTGGAGAAAAGAAAGTGGAGATGATCCCGGTTAAGGATATTACGAAAGTGTCAGGCTATATTCGTGGGGGGTGTTCACCGATTGGCATGAAAAAGTTGTTTACTACAATCATCGATGAACGAGCTCAATCACTTGATACTATGATTGTCAGCGGCGGAAATATCGGAGTACAGATCGAGTTGAAGGCAGAGAATCTGGCCAAGGTAACAAAAGCAAACTTTGCTGATGTAGCACAAATCTGACGATACAGACGAAACGGAAGTCAATCAGTCTCCGATTGACTTCCGTTTTTTCTATTCAATCCCTCGTGCATGGCGATACAATTCGGCGAGAATGGATCGACGAGTCAGTATCCCTACAAATACACCATCTTCATTCTCTACACAAATAAACGGGTGGTTAATCGAGAGCTCCAACGCTCGCAGGAAATCACCCTGATCAGAGATTCTGGGAATCTTGTGGATCATTACATCTTCTACTTTGCGATCATCCAGTTTTTCATATTCAATCCGCTCGATTCCCAGGATAGATTCTACAATGACGGTAGTACTCAACAGGCCGTGAATACGGTATTCCATATCGAGAACGGGAATGACTGAGTATCCCGATTTGATCAGTACAAGCAATGCGTGTTGCAACGAATTGCCAAGCTGCACATGTGCAACGTTAGAAGCCGGGATGATTAAATCTGTTATGTTAGCCTGAGGAAGCTCTGGTATTGAGTTAGCCAACATGATCACTTCCTTTCAGTACAAACGTTTCTGTCGTAAAACGAAAAAAAGCCCAGCGTATGCCAGGCCAATAATCGAGGTGTGGGAGACAAACTGTTCCCACTACTAGTATGGCCCGAAATCGACTTATTTTCATTAGGAATTTGTTGCCACAGGGCACTGGTGACCAAGCGGTAAGACTGTTCTTTCTATGCACGGTATGGCTGCATTTGTTGCTGGTGTTGATGCTTTTTCCTTGCCTTTACCCATAACGTGCTGATGCGGGTGTTGTTATATAGTATTATACTGACAGGTACAGTCAGTATGAACATACTTGCCATAATCGCTGGAACTGACCAGAATCGTACGTGATAGATCACATAGCTTTCCAACAGGAACAGAATCAATGGATGCGTCATATAAATGGCCATATTATGTTTTGCCATTCTTGACAACCAAGTCCCAATATGTGGTATTCTGCCTAATCGTGCCATTACTGGATAAAAGGCAATCATCAAGCTAAGTGTGTAAACCATATAGAGCGGGGTAAAGATATTGAGCCCTTCCAGGTAGGTCATTTTGCCAGTCAGATAGCGATGGATAAGAATGAAAGAGGTTGTCCCTAAAATTATCCAACTAAACGGAGCAAGGCGACGTACCCAGATTCTCCACTGGTCAACATGGAGTCCGGCAAATGCACCCAACAGAAAATAAAACAAATACATATACACATACAGCTGGTTATACACATAGCTGTGTTTTAAAAGCGACAATAGCATGTTGGCATTCCAGTCAATCTGATTCAGTACAGGAGCAGAAAAAAAGTGTTGATAGGCTCCGTACAGCATCATCTGTAAAACGCCAATCAGGACGACGAGTCGGAATCGAATGTATTTTTCAATCACGCGTTTACTGAGCATGAAAAGTACAGTTACCTGTAAATACAACGGAATGTAATACAGGTGATAAAAGGAACTGCCGCTAATCAGACTGGTCAAGTATTCCGGAACCAATACAGATGGATCAGTTGTTTGGAATCGGGTGTAAGTATAGATTCCTGTCCAGATCAAATAGGGCAGAATAATATTTACCCAACGTTTGCGCCAAAAAACACTCCAATCGACGTCCCGATGTCGATACCAGTAAAACAGCAACATGCCTGTACCAAAGATGAAAAACGCCCTGCTGAATCGCAGTAAAATGATCAGTATGGCTTCAATGTCATAGTTCCATGCGAATTCATTCTGTGCTTCGATAAAGAAACCGAGAATGTGAAGTAAAAGGATTGACAGCGCCCCGAATACAAAGAAAGCGTTCAAATCCTCGAAAGATCCTCTACGGTTGCTCTCCATGATGTGTTTTTAAGAAACCTCCCGAAAAACGTCAAAACATTACTAGATGTCTGGCGTATTGATGAGTTATGGAAGCCTCCAAGTTTCTTCCATAATCTCTCTGGCTGTGAAAGAAAACAACTGCAACTTATCCTGCAGATGTTGCTTTGCCTGTTCAAATGCGGATACGTTTAATCGAAAAGGGACTTGCTCAGCTTTATGTGTCTGACAAAAAGAATCCCACAAGGAAGTTTTTACTTCATCAACGGTAACATGTCTCCCCGCCAACTCAGTAATACTTCCAATCGTAGTGGCGTCGATAAAAGGAATCGGTTTGTTGTTTTCCATCAAGTGTAGTCCTGCTTCCTGATAGAAATTCTCCATGAGAAGTCCCCGCTCCAGACCGCTTCCTTCAATATTAATGCATAACTGAAGAATCGAGCCATATCGTGTCCTGCGCTGGGCCATACCGCCAATTTTTTTGCCGTTGATAGCAAAGTCGTAGTCGCCTACGCAATAAGAGCCTGTCACTTCACCCACTTCTATTTTACCATACGACTCCAAACCTTCCTGTAACATCGTAGCTGCCAAGCGGAAAAACTCATCAATGGTGACAGAAAGATTTGGTAATAATATGGCAATATTCAATACTCCGGCATCCAAGGGCACACAAGCACCGCCAGAAGAGCGCAAAAGGGCGCCATAGCCATTTTTGGCAGTCGTCCGTAGGGCAGCTTCCAGATTAGGAAGTCTGGCGTCACGGCGTCCTAAAAAGAGAGCTCGTTCATATACCCAGAGATGTACGATCGGTTTCGAATCTGCCTCAGCCATAGAGTTTGCCAGGGCCTCATCCATAGCAATCGGAAAGACAGGACTTTGTGTATGAATGCCTGAATCCATCCAGAGAACCTGATCCATGATGGGAAATTGTGACAAGGTGCAGCCTCCTTTCCATGCCAAAAGTCGGTTCCCATTATACACGTGGTTTGTCTAATTTTCAAACAAAGCAGGCAAAATGGAAAGAATGCCCGGGATTGGTTAGCTTCCCGGGCATTTCTACATTAAATTAAATTGATAGGGTGAAGCGGGAGATTACCTAGTCAGTGCCTTGAAGGAGAAGTTATCGAAGAAAGTACCCTTCTCAGGCAATCCTTCACCGGATTTTCTTTGCAAGTAAAGGCCAACGGTGGTAGGTTGCTTCAATTGATCTTTTTGCTCAAATACAAAGTTTCCATTCAGATAGATGGAAAAGGAACTATCTTTGACAACCACCTTGAGTTTGTTCGTTGATTGCAACTTGTAGGAAACCTGGGTCAAAACCTTTACTTCACTGCTGTTTGCATCTTTTACGGTGCCAACAGTCAATTTGCCCTTTTCTACATAGATTACTTTGGGGTCATCGTCTTTACCGGAGATATAGAGTCCGCCTAACCCGTCTGTTCCTTTTGCAAGCACATCTACTTGCATCTCATAGTTTTGGGATTCATCTGATTTTTCCCAGTTTAACGGAAGGAAAAGATGATCCAGGTCTTTTTCAAATGTAAAAGCGGTAGCAGTTTTGTTGTAAACACCCCACGTACCTAAAGATGAGCCAGTTTTCCAGTTTGAGCTTAACTTGGAATCGGTAAACGAGTCAGTAATTGTTGTCCCTTGTGGCGGTTTTGGTGGCTCAGGCTTTGGTTCCGTGGTAGGCGGGAATACAACTTTGGTTTCATCCAGATTGGCACGGTACAGAAGAGAGGCAGCTTCTGCACGAGTAATCGGTGCCAACGGACGGAATGTACGGTCATTGAATCCCTTGATTAATTCATTTTTAATGGCTAGTGCAATATACGGACGAAGTGCTTTGGAAATATCATCTTCATCCCGGAAATTATCCAGCAAGTCAAGATCAGCATTTTGTGTTCTGTCGTAGCCCATCAAGCGTACCAGTGCGACGGCAATATCTTCACGTACAGCGTACTCATCTGGCTTATACAGATAGGAAGAGCCAGACTTGTAGCCAGTTAAATACGATTTAGCTAATTCGACATAATAGAATGCCCAGTGACGTTTGCTTACATCCTTGAAAGTTTGGCTCACAGAGTGGGACCGGTCGATATCAATATCTGCTGCAGCAATCATGATTTTGGCAAATTCGGCCCTGGTAATCTTGTTGTCCGGGCGGAATGTACGATCGTTGTAACCAGAAATAATACCTCGATCAGCCATATCCATGATCGCTTCATAGGCCCAATGACTCCTTGGCACGTCTGTAAAGCTTGTTGCTGCAAAAGCCTGAGGCAGCATACTGAAAATGAGCAATGTTGATAAAAGTAAAGTAAATATCTTTCTCATTACCTTATCCTCCTTCGATCGTCTGTGAAAGTTTCTGTCATGTATGACGTTGGGAATTACAGGAAAGTTGCAGGAGGACAGGCCTAACCCTAAAAAATAAGACAGCAGTCTGATAATCACTGCTGTCTTTTATCTGTTTAGTAGGTCAATAGCACGATTTTCTGTCACATCGTTTAGGAGGACATGAACAAGATTTTCGTTTTCTGCATTTTCTTCCACGATGGCAACTAGACGAAGAAGACGAAGAAGACGAGGAAGATGAAGATGATGAAGAAGACGACGAAGACGAAGACGACGAAGACTGATGACAAGACTCATTTTTAGGCGGTAATAGAGGTCTGGGCCTTGGTGGAGGTGGAGGGGGGGCAATTGGTGGAAATGGTGACACGATTGGTGGCCTTGGCGGCGGTGGCGGCAGCGGAGGCGGTAGAGGGCCAGGAACAACCGTTGTTTGTGGTGAAACAACCGTTGTTTGTGGCGAAACGACTGTTGTCTGTGGCGACACCACCGTTGTTTGCGGTGACACAATTACTGGTGGAATCGGGAAAGGCACAATAATGACTCTTCGCCGTTTGAATTTGAAGCATGGATCGGGAACATAAGGATTATTCAAGATTAGCCATTGTAAGGAAATGCCGAACTTGCAAGAAATTGATTCAAGAGATTCTCCTCGGGCAGCTAAGTATTGGTACAAATTGATATCCTCCTTTCATCCTTATTGGCTAATGTATGCGGTACAATGGACATGCGAAAGGACTAAAGCCTATTACTAGGAAAATGTGCGGATGAATGTAACAATTCGAAACGTCCTCCTTTTTGAACAACTTATTAAATCTGAAGATTTTACGTATAATTCAGAAAAATCTTCTGGTACGATGGTGGGAAAAGGTGTTATTGCAGGAGGAATTACGATGGACTCGTTGGAAATTCGGAAAAAGTGGGAGACTCATCCAATCCTTCAAGTGCTGACAGAAGAGCAGAAAACAATGCTGTTGCAAGCGATGGAGATTATTGAATTACCTGCAGGCAGTGTATTTATTCATGAAGGCATGATTGATTCTGATTTGTTTCTTCTAGTTGAAGGAATGGCCAAGAACACATTTATCAGTGACGAAGGAGAAGAAATTACGGTTCTTTTTTACCATCCGAATGATCTGATTGGGTTAGTGTCAGCCATTTCTCATCGAAGAACAAGGTTTTCCATTCAAACCGTTATGGACTCCATAGTTTTGCGAATGCCTCATGTCGTGTTTGAACAGCTCCTGCGAGTAAATTATCCTTTTGCAGAAAAAGTAATGAGAATCATCAGCCAACGCTTTGATACCTTGTATCAGGAAATTCAGCAAGAGCACTCCTACCATTCTACTGGCTTCGATACTTTCCCCTACCGCAAAAAAATCGGTGAAATCATGAGCTCTCCCGTCATAACAGCTTGGGAAGGCGACCGATTGACAAGCTTGGCGTCCAAGATGATGGAGTCACGAGTGTCATCGCTAGTCATTCTATCTTCCGGGGCCGAGGTCAAAGGAATTGTTACAAGAGAAGATATCATTCGCATTGTTGCATCTGATCCGTCCAACTTGACCACGTATCATGCGAGAGATGTCATGAGTACAACCCTGCTGACGCTTCCTCCAGAAGCATATTATTATGAAGCAATTGTCATGATGGCAAAGCATAAAATACAGCATATTCCTGTTGTCACGCACACCCATTCGCTGGAAGGGATCATCACCATGCGCAACCTTACGGAAGCCAAAGGAGGAACCATCCTCTCTGTTGTCGATGAAGTGGAATCCCAAACGACTGTGGAGGGATTGCAAAATTCTCGACAACAGATCTACCGAATTCTTGATTCAATGGTAAAGGAAAATGCGGCAGCGCACGAAATGTGCAGTTTGATAACCGAACTGAATGATCGTCTGGTTCGCAAAGTGATCACGATCAGCGAAGAGAGCATGAGAAACGAAGGGTATGGGAATCCACCGGTAGAGTACTGCTGGTTGACAATGGGAAGTGAGGGCAGACGAGAGCAGACGCTCAGCACCGATCAGGATAATGCGATAATCTATCAAGATGTGGAGCCGCATGGGAAGAAACAGGCAAATGACTATTTCGCTCGTTTGGCTGACAAAATTGTTACTGGATTGGAGCAATGCGGTTTTCCTAGATGTTCTGGCAATGTCATGGCAACCAATCCCCGTTGGCGTCATTCCGTCAATGACTGGAAGCGGGAAATTGATCAATGGTTGGAATCTGTGGAAGGGGATGAATTACGAAACTTTACCATTTTCCTTGACTTTCGTCCCGCATATGGCTCTTTTGCCCTGGCTGAAGAAGTTCGGACCTATTTGATTTCCCTGTGTATGAACGATCGTTACCTCTTGCATCGACTGGCGGAAGATGATGAGGAGCATCAAGTGCCGCTCGGGGTGTTTGGTCGAATTCTTACAGAACGCAATAAAGCCCATCACGATGAAATCAATATCAAGCATGGCGGAGTGATGCATATTGTGAATGCCATGCGGATTTTTGCCTTGCGCGAGGGAATTCACGCCAATTCCACCATCGAACGATTGCACGCACTAACACAGCGGCAATTGTTTTCTGCAGAAGACGCAAGCAATATACAGGAAGCATTTAATACGCTGATGGTCCTCCGTATTCGTCAGAATCTAAAACAAATACAAGAAGGAAAGGAAGCGAACAATTACGTCTGTATTAAAACACTGTCCAAACGGGAATACATTCGTCTGAAAAAATCGCTGTCTACCGCCAAGTGGTTGCAACAGTTGGTAGCACATCGATTGCAGGTAGGGGGGAGGCTATGATTCGTTTTGTCGCAAACTGGGTAACCGAGCGTTTCCTGAACAAACAACAGAAGTATCAATGTGATCAGGAGTTGGCTGAAGAAATGATCCGCCTGCTCTCCATCAATAAAAGCGTGAAACATAATCCGTATGAAAAATTGTTGGAAAAAACTTTTGTCGTTTTTGATACTGAGACCACAGGATTTCATCCTTATGGGGGAGATGAGCTTCTCTCGATTGGAGCTGTCGTCGTAGAGAAAGGGAAGGTTGCGAGCGACAAAACGTTCTTTGAATGGATTAACCCCAACCGTTCAATTCCTCCAGAAATCCAGGAACTGCTGCAGATTACGGAAACTGACATCGCAGGTGCCCCCAAGGCAATGGAAGTCATTCGTGATTTTTTACAGTTCACAGGACCGGCTTGCATCGTGGCCCATAACCTGGAATTTGATTTGCATTTTTTGAATCGGCATCTTACCCTGTGCTGCAAAGAAAAGATCAAGAATCAAGCAATAGACACGTTTACTCTCACCTATCATATGTTCTCTACCTTGCCTTCCCATAACCTCGATACACTCCTGGCTACTTTCGATATCTCTCTTCGCAGGCGCCACCATGCCCTGGATGATGCGATCATGACAGCAGAATTGTTTACTGAACTATTGCAGATTTTGGATGAAAGAGGAATCCATTCGTTAATTGGTCTTGAACATTACATCCGAATGCAAGCCACTCAATACGGTTCATTCTGAAAGTAAGTTTTTTAAAAGTAAAAAGATTTTTTATGAACTTTCTTAGAGATTGGTTGTATCGGTATCCAATGAAAATTATGATGATAAGATGAAGAATCTGCCAAGCGGAGTAGTGGGGAAAGATGAGTCAAGAAAATCGGACATTGAGTGAGGAACTGAAAAAACTGTCGATCATCCAAAAGACATTTGAGCAGATGGATGGAAATGAATCATTACTGGGGCTTTTACTCACCTGCTCCTATGAAGGGTGTCTGGTAATGGATTTGGACGGAATCATCCAGGCGGTGAATCCGGTATGCAAGCGTATGACGGGATTATCCGCCAATCAACTGGTCGGACAAGCCTTTTATTCGAGAATTCATCCCGAAGATATTGATGCTACGATGTTTCGTTTTTCCATGCTCAAAATGGATATTCCCACTCGAAAAGCAGAGTGCCGCTACCTTGATGCCCGTGGCTTCTATATATGGATGGAAGCCAAAGGGAAATTGCTAAAAGACCATGAAGGCAACTCGCTAGGCATACTCGTCCATTTTTACAACAGCACAGAGCGAAAATCGATTGAAGATCAGTATTTGTTAAAGGAGAAAGTGTTCGAGAACGCACTGGAAGGCATCGTCATTACGGATCCTGACGGGAGAATCCTGATGGTGAACCCGGCATTTTGTTCCATTACGGGCTATAGCAAGGAAGAGGTAATCGGACAAAATCCAAGAATGCTGAAATCCGAAATCCACGACAAGGCCTTCTTCAAATCACTCTGGCAATCGTTGAAAGAAACGGGCAAGTGGGAAGGGGAGATTTGGAACAAACGGAAAAATGGAGAGATTTTCGTCGAGTGGGCGACCATTCGTGCGATTCGCAGCGAGAAGGGTAAAGATATGTTTTATGCCTCCGTGTTTACTGACATTACCAATCGGAAACAGGTGGAGGAAAAATTGCATTATGATTTACAGCTAGCTAAACAGGTACAAAAAAGCGTACTTAGTTCCCCGGTGAAAAATGAGCGAGTCGAAATTGACGCCTTGTACATCCCTTCGGAAGAATTGGGTGGGGATATGTATGCATGGTATGAAATTGATGAATACCGATATGGTGTCATTGTGTTGGACGTGGTGGGTCACGGTGTTGCTGCCTCTCTGATCAGTATGTCCATCCGTTCGCTGCTGCAAGGACTCATTACACGACTGATTGATCCGGTTCTTGTCATGAAAGAGCTGAACCGCCATATGCGGGCATTGTACCACTCCAGTGATTTAATCGGCGATCAGTTCCTTACGGCGATCTATGTCCTGGTTGATACAAAGCAAAAGATGCTCTCCTACGCTAATGCGGGACATCCTGCTGGGCTTTTGCTGAAAAATGATCAAACCGTACTGCCGTTGGATCAGGGAGGGGTACCGATTGGCCTGTTTAGCGATGTTCCCGTGATGAAGTACCACATTCCCCTCGAGGGTTCTTCACGAATCATCCTGCTGACAGATGGTTTGATCGATGCAATCAGCCAAAACTACGAGGTGGCGTTGAAGCATTTGCAAAAAGAGATCATGGATCATCTGAATGGCTCGAATGAGGCTTTGTTGAAAAAAGTAATTTCTGCATTCGTAACCTCCAATCACCAGGATGATATTTGTCTGGTTAGTATTAAAGTTGAATCTGATTAAACAAATTGTAATAAACCTCCTTCATTTTATTTCATTTCAGGCATTTGACTATGCTATAATACTTTGATGTAGCAACGAATATTTGTCATGGAATATGATGTTGAGGTGAGATAATGGCAGAAAAGAACGAGGGAACGGACTTAAAATCCTGTACCCCTGCTCCAGAAGAAAAAGATTTCAGCAAGTACTTTCAGCCGCCAAGCTTGAAAGAAGCGAAAAAACGCGGTAAGGAAGAGATTATGGTTGTCAGCTTTTCCGATGACCCGGTAATCGAACAAGCGGTTCAGGAAGTTCGCCAGATTACAGAGGGTAAGGATCTGAAATTCACGCTGAGAACCTATGGATGCCAGATGAACGAGCACGATAGTGAAACGATTGCTGGTATTCTGATGCAACTAGGCTATGAGCCAACGGATGATGAGGATGAAGCAGATGTCGTTCTCTTCAATACTTGTGCCGTTCGTGAAAATGCCGAAGACAAGGTATTCGGTGAGTTGGGACACATGAAGCGCCGGAAACGGAATAATCCGAATCTCATCCTGGGTGTCTGCGGCTGTATGTCGCAAGAAGAAGGGGTCGTTAACCGGATTCTCAAGAGCTTCCAGCAGGTGGATCTGATCTTTGGAACACACAACATTCATCGTTTGCCAGTCTTGCTGCGAGATGCGATGTACTCCAAGGAGATGGTGATTGAGGTTTGGTCCAAGGAAGGCGACATCATCGAGAACATGCCGAAAATCCGTGAAGGCAATATCAAAGCATGGGTAAATATCATGTACGGTTGCGACAAGTTTTGTACATATTGCATCGTGCCATACACCCGTGGGAAAGAACGCAGTCGTCGTCCAGAAGACGTGATTGCTGAAGTGCGTGACCTGGCTCGCCAAGGGTATAAGGAAATTATGCTGCTTGGCCAAAATGTCAACGCCTATGGTAAAGACTTCGAAGACATGGAGTACGGATTCGGTGATTTGCTTGACGAAATCCGTAAAATTGATATTCCTCGTATTCGTTTTACCACGAGCCACCCTCGGGATTTTGATGATCATTTGATCGAAGTTCTGGCGAAACGTGGCAACCTGGTTGAATATATTCATCTTCCGGTGCAATCAGGCAGCACAGATGTACTCAAATCAATGGCTCGCAAATATTCACGTGAACATTACCTTGAGTTGGTTCGCAAGATCAAGGCAGCCATTCCTGATGTCAGCCTGAGCACAGACATTATCGTTGGTTTCCCTGGTGAAACAGAGGAACAGTTCCAGGAAACGATCTCGCTTGTAGAAGAAGTAGGCTATGATTTTGCCTATACCTTCATCTACTCGGCTCGTGAAGGGACACCAGCGGCTGGCATGGAAGATACCGTTCCTGAAGACGTGAAGAAGAATCGATTGCATCGTCTGATGGACGTTCAAAACAAGATCAGCTTGGAGAAAAATCTGAAGCTGCTCGGAGAAACAATGGAAGTATTAGTAGAAGGCGAAAGCAAAAACAACCCCGAAGTCATGTCCGGGCGTACTCGCACCAATAAGCTCGTCCACTTTGCCGGAGATAAATCTCTTATCGGACAAATTGTGAATGTGCGAATTATAGATGCGAAAACATGGACATTGCACGGTGAGGTTGTAACCAAAGTAGAGGTGTAAAAAATGGCAGAATCCACATTCATTACAGATAAGGAAATTCTTGAAAAAGCAAGAGAGATTGCGATGATGATTTCCAAGTCCAAAGAGGTAGATTTCTACAAACGAGCAGAAAACCAGATCAAGCACAATGAACGCGTGCAAGACCTGATTCATGAAGTGAAACAAAAACAAAAGCAAATCGTGATGTTCGAATCCATGAATAAACCAGAAGTAGTAACCAAGCTCGAAGAAGAGTACAACCAACTTCAAGAAGAGTTGGATAACATTCCGATCGTGGCTGAGTTCAAACAGTCTCAAATGGATGTAAATGATCTGCTCCAAATGGTTACCAATGTTGTGGTCAACACTGTTTCTGAGCGGATCATCATTGATACAGGCGGAGATCCACTGAAAGGTGAGACGGGCGGCGGACCAGAAAAACATCATCACCACGGCGAGTGCGGATGCTCCTAGGATAATATCTCGATCGAATCTTGCACCCTAGACGAATACCCTGCATACAAATGTACAGAAACGTTGTATGGAGGAGGTAACGAAATGTCGGGTACAGATAAAGATCTGCAGTGCCGGTTGCTTATTGCGAAAGCTGTAGTTGGCAAGGGACATAAATTCTCGCAGACAACACATACCATCACGCCATCACACACTCCTTCGACGATCCTGGGTTGCTGGATTATTAACAACAGTTTCCAAGCAGAGAAAGTCGGAGAAGCGGTTGAAATCTCAGGTAAGTATGATGTGAACCTGTGGTATTCTTTCGCGGACAACACGCAAACAGAAGTAAAGAAAGAATGCGTCTCCTATTGCGAGAAAGTCCCTCTTTCCTACTTTGACCACAATTGCCGAGGCGAATTAGAGATTCTTGCAACAGCAGTAGAACAACCAAAATGCATTAAAGCCGAGATTTCTGGTGGCAATGTTGTTGTTCGGGTGGAAAAAGAGTTTGCGGTTGAGGTAGTTGGCGAAACCAAGGTATGCGTGGTCGTTTGCAACAGTTGCGATGATAAAGACTTCGACTACAACGGAGACTTTAACGATAGCAACAGCGAATTTGACGAAGACTATGATGACTTGCTAGACGACTTGGATTAAGAGAGGATGCAGTTTCCTCTCTTTTTTCTTTTCTGTGAAAAACGTCTCGACGTTTTTACCGAAGTAAATGCCAGATGTTACGCTGAGGCACCTTGTTATAAAAGTGGATGTGACCGCTTGCGGGCAACACGTTTTGGTCCCCCGACGTTTCAGTCCCCCGATGAGAGGGGATGAGAGGGGAAAACGGTCATGACCGTTTTGGTACCCTATATTTGCCCATGGCATACCATAGGTAGTGGGAAATGGGGGGAGTGTTTGCGATATGCATAATGCCGTTCTCAGGTTACACGGAATTCCTGCCAGTATAATGCCTACCCGCAATAGAGCAGGTGAAGCGATACAGAGTGAGCCATTTATTCGCAGATATCTGGTATTTTTGGATCAATATAAGGTTCTCGGGATCGAACGAATGGATGGCAATGGAGTTTGGCTCAACCAGACAGTTACTCAGCAAGATCAGCCATCTTTTGAGGCAATTGAATATATACCGGAAGATCTGGAATTAAAGCGGGTTGTCACACTGGCAATCCGCAGTATATATGCACTTGGTTTTGATTTTGGTGTAGTAGCCATTGGCGTTCATTCCCAGACCAGAATGAGCGTGCTTGAAGTCTCTCAGGAAATCAATGACAAGAGTAAAGTAGCCTGGAAGAAAGGTTCCCTGGATATGCAGCGGGAACAAGCATCATCACACCCGCATCAGGTCATGCTGGGTGCAGATCCCGAGTTTGCCTTGCGTGATGCCAATCTCCAAATGGGTATCGCCTCCAGGTATCTCGACAAGCAAGGAGTAATCGGACACGATGCAGCACGACTGCGTGGGGAAGGACTGCAATCCCAACATCCGCTTGTCGAGTTGCGACCTGACCCTTCTCCCAATCCACGGGAGGTATTTCGTCATTTATTACAGGCTATGAGAAAGGGCTATAAGAAAATTCCTGCAAACTTGGAATGGATTGCGGGTGGGATGCCTTTTTGGGGGTACCCGATTGGGGGGCACATCCATTTCAGCGGTGTCCCTTTGTCGTTCGACTTGCTGCATAAGCTGGATTCCTATCTAGCGTTACCCTTGACCTGTATCGAAGACGAAGGCTGTAAAAAACGCAGGCCAAGGTACGGGTTTCTCGGCGATTTTCGAGAACAGCCATATGGCGGATTTGAATACCGGACTCTGCCCAGTTGGTTGGTGTCACCCGAGATTACCCAAGGAGTGCTTGCTTTGGCCAAATTGATCGCATCTACTTACAATCAACTGACACAACATCCCCTGCAAGACATCCACATGCAAAGAGCGTACTATCAAGGTGATAAAAGCAAGCTGCGTCCATTGATACCGAAGCTGTGGCAAGAGCTGAAATCACTGGCGATGTATAAGGATTTGCAAATTGAATTGGATGCCTTTTACCAGACCATTCAAAATACCGAGACCTGGGATCATCAACGTGATATTCGCATCGCCTGGGGTTTGCTTTCCCGGGAAAAAAAGTCAGTTTCCCGCTATCGCAATGATACACAACAACCCTATCGAACCACCGTTTGATGCATGGTATAATGAAGAGCGAGAAATACCCTTAGTAGGTGAATAATTGAGATGACACAATATACTCCGATGATTCAACAGTATCTGGCGATCAAAAAGGATTACCCAGATACGTTTTTGTTTTTTCGCTTGGGTGATTTTTATGAAATGTTTTTTGAAGATGCGATTCTTGCATCACGTGAATTGGAAATTACGTTAACTGGACGTGAAGGCGGAACCGAGGAGCGCATCCCAATGTGTGGCGTTCCTCATCATGCTGCCGAATCATACATCGCTGAACTGCTGCGCAAAGGGCACAAAGTAGCTGTGTGCGAGCAAGTAGAGAACCCCAAGGAGGCCAAAGGGGTTGTACGCCGAGAAGTCACTCGCATTGTCACGCCGGGTACCATGATGGAAGGAACCTGGCTGAGTGACAAAGAGAACAACTACCTTGTGGCGATCGCCGAATGGAACGGAAAAGAAGCGGTCAGTGCTTGTGACATGAGCACAGGAGAAATGTATGTCACTTCGTTTCACACATCTGGTACACATGCATATGAGGAAGCATTGCAATACAGACCACGTGAATTGGTGTTGTGCGGGTCTGTGCAAGAACGGTACAAACCGCAGATAACCGTGACAAATATACCGATGGAGCAGGTAGACCTTAATCTCGTGGAACAGCAGTACGGTACACAAGCTGCCCCATTGGATGATGCCATGCGCTTCGCTGTTAGTTCGCTCTTGCATTATATGGGGGCAACCCAGAAGCGAGGCCTTGCCCATCTGCGAGTGCTCAAACGGTATGAAGCAAGAGAATTTCTGCAAATGGATACGTATTCGAGACGGAATCTGGAGCTTACTGAAACGATTCGTGACAAAAGCAAAAAAGGTTCTTTGCTCTGGCTCCTGGATCGCACGGAGACAGCGATGGGCGGACGGATGCTTCGCCGCTGGATTGAGCGTCCACTTCTGAATCACTCAGAAATTGAAGAACGGCTCCAGGCAGTTGAATTCCTGAAAGATGATTTGCTGCTTCGTTCGGATATCCGAAAGTATCTGGATGAAATCTATGACCTGGAAAGGCTAGCAGGGCGAGTCGCTTACGGGAATGCAAATGCTCGTGACCTCGTTCAGCTCCGATACTCTTTGGAAGCGATCCCGGAGCTGAAGCAGTTGCTTCAATCTTGCGGTTCTCCGATTTTGCAGAAAATTGCAGACGATATGGATAGTTGTGAGGATATTAGCCAGATCCTGAAACAATCGCTTGTTGACGATCCACCAATTTCGGTTCGGGAAGGCGGGATCATTCGGGGTGGCTACAATGATTACCTGGACAAGCTGATTACGGCAAGCAGGGAAGGCAAGAGCTGGATAGCGCAGTTGGAGCAGACAGAACGGGAAAGTACGGGCATCCGCTCACTAAAAGTTGGCTTTAACAAGGTATTTGGCTATTACATTGAGGTATCCCGTGCCAATATCGGATTGGTCCCAACGGAGCGCTTTGAGCGGAAACAAACCCTTGCCAATGCTGAACGTTACATTACACCGGAATTAAAGGAAAAAGAAGCACTAATTCTGGAAGCAGAAGAGAAAATGGTAGAGCTGGAATATCAGCTTTTCACCGAGATTCGCAGTCGAATTGCTGAGCACATTCCTCGTATCCAAACATTGGCTGAGCGTGTGTCTGCCATTGACGTACTTCAATCATTTGCAACCGTAAGTGAGGAGCATGGATTTGTCCGACCGAGCCTTTCCGATCAGGGCGAGTTTATTGTAGAAGCGGGACGTCACGCTGTGGTAGAGGCGGTACTGGAGAATGAAAAATACGTTTCGAACGACGTACATCTTGACCCGCACAACAGACAAATTTTGTTGATTACTGGCCCTAACATGGCCGGAAAAAGTACCTATATGCGCCAGATTGCCTTAATTGCCGTCATGGCACAGATCGGCTGTTTTGTACCAGCCAAGTCTGCGAAGCTTTCCTTGATCGATCAAATATTCACACGCATAGGAGCTGCTGATGATCTGGTGGGAGGACACAGTACCTTTATGGTTGAAATGCTAGAGACCAAACAGGCACTCGTCAAAGCGACTTCGAGAAGTCTCATCTTACTGGATGAAATTGGGCGTGGTACATCCACCTATGACGGAATGGCTTTGGCTCAGGCGGTCATCGAGTACATCCATGATGTAATTGGTGCCAAGACGCTGTTTTCCACCCATTATCATGAGTTGACGCAATTGGAAGAAGCTCTCCCTCGAGTAGTTAATGTGAATGCCCGTTGTGAAGAGCGAAATGGCAAACTGCTTTTCCTGCATAAGATTGAGGCAGGCAGAGCCGATCGAAGCTATGGGATACATGTGGCGGAGCTGGCGGAAATGCCGACTCCTGTTATTGAACGAGCACGCACGATTCTGTCTGGATTGGAAGCATCGAAAAGCCGCCAGGACATCGAGCAACTTTCATTTGAGACATTATTCCGCGAACCGGCTGCGTCTGTCTCACTTGTTGAGGAAACAAGGGTACAAGCTCAATCAGCCGCTCCACAAGAGCATGTAGTCCTTACCGAACTGCGTTCTGTCAACCTGAACGATATGACGCCGCTGCAAGCGCTGATTACCTTGTCTGAGTGGAAACGAAAGCTCGACGAAAAATAGATGGATGAGCGGGAAGGAGGGAGATCGATGGGCAAAATTCAATTGTTGGACGAGCAGTTAAGTAACATGATTGCGGCAGGTGAAGTGGTTGAACGACCTGCTTCTGTCATCAAAGAGTTGGTAGAGAACTCGATCGATGCTGGTTCTACCAAAATTGAAGTCCTGATTGAGGAAGGCGGACTGCAAACCATCCAGGTGATCGATAACGGGCATGGCATGGAGCGAGAAGATTGCCTGATCGCTTTTGAGCGTCATGCCACCAGCAAAATCAGAACGGCTCGTGATTTGTTTCAAATCAGGACACTTGGCTTTCGGGGAGAGGCTCTGCCGAGTATCGCTTCTGTCTCCCGGATGGAACTGTTCAGTAGTTTGTCGAGTGGGGAAATAGGCACCAAGGTCAGTGTGGAAGGGGGGCAAGTAAAAAAGGTGGAGGATGTGGCCCGGGTTCAAGGGACACAAATCGACGTCAAGGATCTCTTTTACAATACACCTGCCCGCTTGAAATATATGAAATCGATTGCGACAGAAGTAGGACACATCTCCGATTATATGAGTCGCCTTGCGATGACGCATCCTACCATTTCTTTTTCGCTCAGTCACAATGGCAAAAATCTCTTGCAAACCTCTGGTGATGGTAAGTTGTTGCATGTCATGGCTGCCATCTATGGTGTCCAGATTGCCAAGCTGTTGATTCCGATTGAAGGGGAGTCGCTCGATTTTCGCTGGAGTGGATTTTTATCCAAGACAGATGTGACAAGGTCTAATCGGTCGTATATTTCGACCTTGATTAATTCCAGATATGTTCGGAGCAATGCTTTGACAGCTTCCATCATGCGTGGTTACCACACGTTGTTGCCGATCGGACGTTACCCGATTGCTGTTTTGGATATTGCGATGGACCCAAGTCTTGTAGATGTAAACGTGCATCCATCGAAGCTGGAAGTGAGATTCAGTAAAGAACAGGAGCTTTGTCAGCAAATCGAGCGATCTGTTCAACAAACACTGCGAGATGGCCTGCGAATTGTCAAGCCGATGGAAGTAGAGAAAAAAGCAAGAGTGATTACACAGCAACCAGTGCAGCCTCAGTTTGATTTAACATCTGCTTCAACTGTGGCTCCTGCTGTATCTTCAACTCAGAATTCTTCAGTGGTTTCACAATCGAGTTCACCTGTGGTTTCACAAACCAGTTCACGTGTGATCTCTCCTGCGATGGCTGTGCGGGAACAAGTATCAAAACCATATGAACAGGAATCGAGTCGGGGATCTTATCAGCAAGAACCATTCGCACCTCAACCTGTGCAAATAGAACAACAGACATACGAAACGGCAGTTTTACAAGTGAAACCTGCCGAACCTGCCGAACCTGCCACACCAGAGTCTCCCATTCCGCCCCTGTATCCAGTCGGACAGGTGCATGGAACCTATATCGTGGCCCAGAATGACGAAGGGATGTATCTGGTAGACCAGCATGCAGCGCAAGAGCGGATATTTTACGAGTTATTCATGCAAAAGCTGCTGGAAGAAACCGCAGTAAGCCAAATGCTTCTGTTTCCGCATACCATCGAGTGTACGGTTGCAGAAGAAGAAAAGCTGAAGAGAAGACTGCCTATCCTCCAATCACTTGGTCTGGATATGGAATGGTTCGGCAACCGCTCCTTCATGGTTCGTTCCCATCCACAATGGTTCCCTGATGGGGCTGAGTTGGAGATCATTGATGAAATCGTCCAGTACGTCATTGGTATATCGGATAAAGAATCGGCAGATATTCGTCCTATCCGTGAAAAGGCAGCGATCATGATGTCGTGTAAAGCCTCGATCAAAGCAAACCGCTTTCTGACAACTAGTGAGATGGAAGCTTTGCTGGAAAGACTTCGTACAACCTCAAGTCCGTTCACCTGCCCGCACGGTCGACCGATTGTCATCCACTTCACCACGTATGATTTGGAGAAGATGTTCAAACGGGTGATGTAGAAAAAAGAACAAGAGATCCTCGAATAAGCAGGATTTCTTGTTCTTTTCATTTGTCAGAGGCTAGCCGTGATTTTTTTTGTAAAAATTGTACCATCCAATATGTAAAGAAAATGATGCCAAATTGTCCAAGGATAACCACGATCAGGTACCAAATAGATGCAGTTTGCAGGATATTCCATTTGTATAGCACACAATCTAACAATACAAGCAAGAAAATGCCTACCCATCGATAGTAACGTTTTAGCATAAAACTTATCGTAAGTAGCAAAGCAGTCATTTCGTTAAATAGTCCTGCAAATGCCATATGATCTCGGGTAGGGTTATTGAACCAGCCGATATGAAATTTAACGATGTGCAAAAGATGTACAAGGAAAAATGTACTTCGACCATTGAGCATCAAATATAACAAAAAGAAATAGATGATAATAATGAAATTTTTTCGTTCTATGTTCTGCGTGTATGCCCATATTTTTTTTCCTATGCAAAAATAGATAAAGATTCCAATGCCTGTGTAAATGGTTTGCCACCAGAAATGTTTATATATGCCCAACGAAAGAAATAGCCATTCGATTCCCATAAATCCAATGGCAAAGATGACAGACCAAACGAGCCGTAAACGGAATACAGCAATTACTAAAGCTACGGAAGGAACAATAAAGAAATCGGAGACAAATGCACCTAATAAGTTGTCAACCCACTCATCAGGATTTATTTGTGGTAAGTACTGATATCCAGGCAATAATATCATTACAATGTATTCAAGAGGTTCAATCATACCTCCCAGCAAAAGATATAGAATAAGAATTCTACTATCTTTTATTCGATAAAGTGTATAGAACGTAAGAATCAAACTAA
This sequence comes from Brevibacillus nigriterrae, assembly GCF_049846925.1. NCBI lineage: Bacteria > Bacillati > Bacillota > Bacilli > Caryophanales > Paenibacillaceae > Brevibacillus > Brevibacillus nigriterrae. The sequence goes on along the minus strand of NZ_JBNCMT010000001.1, from coordinate 150,971 downwards.
GTACAACTAAAATCAAATACCAAAAATAATTACTCATCATCTTCACCACCATTCTGTTATGGTAGATTCAGTTTAGTTTTTCCCAATGGGGTACGCACATAGTCAATAAAATCAATACCACAAGCAGGATAGGCCAGCTAATACAAGGATTGAATTAATATCAATTCTTGTATAAGATAAAATGTACTCGTTTACATCTGCCTATCTGTTTACTGTGTCTAAGCAAGGAAAAGAGTGATAGAAGTTGATCATTACGACAGGGCTGGAACCGAATCAGTTGACCTGTGAACATGCCGAGCAATTAGCCAAGCAGTTTGGTCTTCCGCTCATCAAACGCAGGGATGAATCACTAGCCAACCTGAGACGCAAGTATCAAGTGGATGCAATTCTTGTTGTATCGGCCAAGGGAGCCAGGATGGAGCAAGAAGGGAAACTATCTTTCTTTTTTCATCCGAACACGGCTGCGTTTCGTATAAAGCGACTGGAGCGCGGCGATACTGATACTATGCTCTCTGCCTGCCAAATTCAGACAGGCGATACGGTTCTTGATGCGACGGTTGGGCTAGGCTCAGATTCCATTGTCTTTTCACATGCAGTCGGAGCTTCAGGACGAGTGGTAGGACTTGAATCCGAACGAATGATCGCATTGCTTGTAGCAGACGGGTTGTCCAAATGGCAGGGGACACCTTCATTAACAGAAGCAATGCGCAGAGTGGAGATTGTAGCCTGCGATCACATGTCGTATCTGAAGGAACAACCGGATAAAAGCTTCGACGTGGTATACTTTGATCCCATGTTTGAATTAGCAATCGAGGAATCTTCGGGAATTTCCGGCATGAGAGAATTTGCGAACCATACTCCTTTGCAACAGGCAGCGATTGATGAAGCGCTCCGTGTTGCGAGGCGACGTGTAGTGCTAAAAGAAGGAAAAACTGGTAAACTATATGAAAGATATGGTTTTTTGCCATTTCGCAATCGGGAGCATCACGTCGTATATAGTTATAGAGACGTTTAGGAGGGAGTGACTTGGCGGAACAGAAAGAAAAGCTGGTTGTCATTGTGGGGCCTACCGCAGTTGGCAAGACTGCGTTAAGTTTAGAACTGGCGCAAGAGTTTTCCGGTGAAATCATCTCGGGGGACTCCATGCAAGTATACCGGCATATGGATATTGGTACAGCCAAAGCGACACCGGAAGAGCGTGCGCTTGTACCACACCATCTTATTGATATTATTGATCCGAAAGAGGATTATTCAGTAGCTATTTTTCAAGAGATGGCGAAAAATCTGATCACGGACATCAATTCCAAAAATCGCCTTCCATTTATCGTTGGAGGGACCGGACTATACATACAATCAGTGACACACAGCTATCAGTTTTCGGAAGCAGATCATGATCTAGAACTCAGAGACCAATTACAGCGTATGGCAGATACAGAAGGTGTAGAGGTTCTTCATCAACGACTCCGTGACATCGATCCCATCACAGCGGATCGACTTCATCCCAATGATGTGAAGCGGGTGATTCGGGCGATTGAGATTTATCAGTTAACGGGTCGTACCATGGCTGATTTCCAGCATCGTGCAGAGTTTTCGCCTTATGACATTGTGATGATTGGCCTTACGATGGAGCGGGAAAAAATCTATCAACGGATAAACCAGCGTGTTGATCTGATGATAGAAGCGGGACTGGTGGAAGAAGTGCGTTCATTATTGGACGCGGGCTACAATCCATCCCTTACCTCCATGCAAGGACTGGGTTACAAAGAGTTGATTCCATACCTCTATGGTGAAAGTTCGCTGGAACAGGCAGTCAATGAAATCAAAAAGAGAACGCGCCATTTTGCCAAACGGCAGCTCTCGTGGTTTAATCGTATCCCGGAAGTGCAGTGGTTTGATTTAACCAATCCAGGCGAGCACGAAAGGGTAAAGGAAACAATTCGCCAATCATTGGCAGGAAAGTTTCGCCAAATGCCGAATATATAAATTTACAAGTCCTTTTAGGGGGTATTTTCGAATGAAGCAATCCATCAACATCCAAGATACGTTCCTGAACCATCTACGGAAAGAAAACATTGCAGTCACCATCTATTTGGTGAATGGCTTTCAACTAAGAGGCTATATTAAAGCTTTTGATAACTTCACCATTGTTATCGATAGTGAAGGCAAACAACAGCTCGTATACAAACATGCGATCTCTACCTTCACACCTCAACGCCCTGTATCGTTGATGCCACAAGAAAATAATCAATAGTTACATATGTAATTTGCGAGCGAGAAGAGTGGACCTTGATTGACGAGGTTCACTTTTTTACTGTAAGTTTGGATTTTCTCATTCACCAAAAGAGTGGGGAGATTTGCGGTTGGCGACTGGAACGTAAACAGTTTTCAGGGAAAGTAACGCATGGATCAGCTCGACGCCATGGAGGACAATTTTTTCAGTGGCCGTGATAAAGAAAAATATCATCTACTGTGAAGAGAAGTATATAACAAGTATAAAAACTTGTAGCAAGACAAACAGGGTGAGTCCATCAACGAGCGGCTCACCCTACTATTCTTTTTGGGATAAACTTAATTTATTTTACTCCAGCATACGCCTCTTCAAACAATCGCAAGTAATCTTCCGCCGTAATCTCCCGACAATTGCTCGGTGTCGATCCGTTGATGAATGAGGCTTCAGCGAGAGCAGCAAAGTCCTCTAGTTTCACATAATCCAGACTACTGAATTGCGGAATACCGATTTCCTCTGCCATTTCATGCAAAGCGTGCACGAGCATGCGAGTAGCTTCCTTGTCATAGTGTGTTGCTTTGGCTACACCACAAATACGTGCCACATTTGCATGCTTGCCGATATCTGCTTCCGCATTAAATGAAGTAACAACGGGTAAAAAGATCGAATTAGCAATGCCGTGTGGTGTATCATACAATCCACCTAACGCTTCTGCCATACAGTGAACGCTTGCCACATCCGCATGAGAAAAGGCGATGCCAGCCATCACAGAGCCGATCATCATTTCCCGACGAGCGACGAGATTGTCTCCTTCCTTTACAACAATCGGCAAATGGGTCCAGATTCTCTGCATCGCTGACAAAGCCAACGCATCAGAAATGGGATTAGCCAGTTTGCAGGTATATGCTTCAATCGCATGGACGAACGCATCCATTCCGGTAGAAGCAGTTATCGCCTGAGGCAGTTTGACTGTCGTAAGTGGATCAACAATCGCCAGACGGGGAGCTAAACGAATATCCTTTACCGTCATTTTGAAAGAACGCTCCGTATCGGTTATAACAGATGATCTCGTCACTTCAGCGCCCGTTCCGGCTGTAGTTGGAACAGCGATAAGCGGAGTCACATCGTGCAGCACCTTGTTTCGACCCTCATACTGTTTCAGACGGCCTTCATGAGTATGTAAAAGAGCAATTGCCTTTGCGGAATCAATGACAGAACCACCGCCAATGGCAAGGACAATATCGGCCTGGAACGACCGAATCTGCTCTCCGCCAGCCTCACAATCAACGTCTTTGGGATTGGGTGCGACCCGATCAAAAACCTCTACCACATACCCGTTTTGTTCAAGCGAAGTGATGACAGGCTGAGCGATGTCAGCCCGCATGATTCCCGCATCGGTCACAACAAAAACTCGCTTGCCGCTGCATGTCTCTTGAATTAAATTTGCTGTTTGCTCCAGAATCCCGTCGCCAAAAGCAATCCGGGTGGGCAAGGAAAAACCAAATGAATTAAGCATGTCGGGCAACTCCTTTGCTTGCTATTGCTTGAACGGCCTCAATTAATCGATCAACTTCATCCAGTGTGTTGTATAGCGAGATGCCCACTCGAACCAAGCCGTGTTGCTCCTGAAGCCCCAGTGATTCAATTACTTGCATGGCATAAAAATGTCCGCCCCAGACGAATATTCCTTGATCCCCGAGAGTTTCCGCAACCTTGGGTGAAGCAATGCCGTCTACTACAAAAGATATGGTAGGTGCACGCAAGTCGGAATCAAACGGTTGTCCGTAAACAATCACCCCATCAATCGTGCATAACTTGTTGTACAGATGGTGCGCCAGGAACGTTTCGTACGCATGGATCTTGTTCATTCCACTTGTGAGTTGTTCTTGCAGAGTGGAGCCTTTTCCGAACGAGGCAATGTATTCTACAGCCGCAGTGACTCCAGCCAGAGCAGCGAAGTTAAGCGTACCCGTTTCGATTCGGTAAGGTGCTTCTGACAATTGCGGTCGGAGTTTATCAGTAGGCAACTGATTCAGTAATCCGGGTTTGCAATACAAAATACCCACGTGCGGACCATAGAATTTATAAGCGGAACATAGCAGGAAGTCAGGGTCCAGAGCAGCTACATTCATCGGGAAGTGTGGGGCATAGTGAACCGCATCTACGATCAACCAGGCTCCTACCTCACGAGTCCATTTGCGAATGGTTTCAAGATCGTTTACGGTACCGAGCGAATTGGAGGAATATCCAACAGCAACGATTCTGGTACGTGAAGAGAGGGCAGCGTGCAACTGTTGCATCTCGATTGTGCCACCAGAAGTCATTGGTATGGAACGAACAACGGCTCCATGCTCTTCGAGTGACAACCAGGGGCCACGATTGGCTTCATGATCCAAATCGGTAATAATGACTTCATCCCCAGGTTTCAACACACGAGCCAATGCTCGCTTTAACGAAAAGGCAAGAGTAGTCATGTTTGCTCCAAAGGAAATAGATTCCGCAGTTTCAGCTCCAAGCAGAGCAGCCATCGCTTCTCTCGTGCGATCAACAACCATATCTGTTTCTTGGCTCGTAATGAATGGCCCGTGAGCATTAGCGTTACTGGTCTCGTAGTAAGCTGAAATCGCTTGGATGACCTGTCTGGGTACCTGTGTACCACCGGGGCCATCGAAATAAGCGGCCGGATAACCGGAAACTGTTCTTGCTAATGAGGGAAAATCGGCACGACGTTCGACAAAAGCTTGTGAATCAAAAGTGCGTTCCAAAGACATTGCATTTTCACATCCTTAGCGAAGTTTGACTTACGACTTCTTCCATCCAGGGACATACAAATCCTGTTGCAAATGATAACAATCTAATGAAAGTTTAGATTATTTAAAAAATAATTGTCAATTTCGCTTGTGCATATCCCATTTACGACAAGAAAACTCGAGACGAAAAATCCGGAAATCGGTAAGATTAAAGAAAAGACTCGGGGGCGTGATCGTATGAACCGTGATGTGCTTGACTGGGATGCTACGACAGTTGCAGAGAAAATCAGGCAGAAGGAGATTTCATGTGAAGAGGCAACACGGACGTACATCCAGCAGCTTGAGAAGGTCCAGCCAACGTTAAATATTTTAGCTGAAGATCGGTTTGATGCTGCGATGAAAGAAGCGAAAGCGTGCGACCAGAAGCTCACAGGAACGGAATCCGGGCCGTTATTCGGGGTACCTCTCACACTGAAAGAAAGCTTTGATGTGGAAGGGATGAAAACAACGGGAGGTCTCTTTCACCGCAAGGATTTTATAGCAATGGAAGATGCAGTGGTTGTTGCCAAGTTGAAGCGGGCTGGGGCCATCATTTTGGGAAAATCGAATACACCAACACTCTGCTTTTGTCAGGAGACAGATAACAAGCTTTACGGCAGAAGCAACAACCCGTGGGATGTAAAACGCACAACTGGGGGATCGAGTGGCGGAGAAGGAGCGCTGATTGCGATTGGCGGTTCATCGGTTGGAATTGGTTCGGACATTGGGGGTTCTATCCGTTTTCCCGCTCATTTTAACGGGGTTGTCGGATTCAAATCAGGCAGCAATCAAGTTTCGCAAGTGGGACACTTTCCTTATACGGAGCACGAATTGCAAACGAGGATGTTAGGCATCGGTGCCTTGTCCAAGTCGGTCAGGGATGCGGAACAAATCAATCAGTTGATCAGTGATGCTCCTGAAAAGGACGTAGAATTAGCATCATTCAGCGTTTCCATCCCAGCACCACTTCCTGAGTATCCCGTAAGTGATGATACTCGCCATATCCTCACACAGGTTGAACAAAAAATCGCAGCTAATCTCTCTCATACATTCATCACTTCGATTCGAGATGATTATCCGCCGATGTTTGAACAGGTTGCCTTGCTTTGGCAGTACATCATGTCGATCGATGGGGGCAAAAGCATTGCTGAGCTGGCACTGGAAGGGCATTCACCGTGGATTGCTTTTTTGAAAGAGCGACTGTTGGGAACTTCTCGGGTTCACCACTACTTGTCATGGGCACTTATTGGGGCCAGCTTGTATAAACCGTCCCAAAAGAAAATCGAAAAACTATCCGACACGCTTAAACAACTGGATGCGGAAATTGCACAGTATTTCAACCATCATATATTAATTTTGCCGGTTTATCATACACATGCACTTCCGCATGGAGAAGTGTATCAGGAGATTTTCAATATCCGCAAAACGTTCTTGCAGTATTTACCGTATATTGCACTGGCAAATACAATGGGGCTACCTTCCCTGGTCATTCCAGCTGGTGTATCCTCGGAGGGACTTCCGATTTCCGTGCAACTCATCAGTTCGATTGGCAATGAAGGCGCCTTGTTTCGACTGGGCAAAATTTTGGAGCAGGAAGTAAGGGGCTATGTGAGATGTGCGTTACACGACTAGTTGCGATATTTTTGGATGTCAATCCTTGAAATATCAAAATGTATCGCACATAATAAGAACACACGTTCTTGTTATGGAGGATTTTTAAAATGGGAAATCATGATGAATTATTTCGTTCTCTTGTTCCATGCCCTGTCTTGGAAGATAATGAGATAGCAGAGATGCACTTTCGAATCTACGATAGTGTTACTTATGACTATGCTCTCAAGATCAGTTACTGGGAGCCTATTTATGGAAAGTTAGGTGTAATTTCGACAGTAAAAGGAGCCGTAAAGCAACTGGATGCAATAAATAAGAAAATTAAATTAGCTGATAAAGATGAAGATTTTATTTGGATTAAACTAGATAGTATTACCTCAATTAGCAAGTAATTTATAAGAATATCCTCTTCTAGGTAATTGGAGGGGATATTTATTTTTGCCATTGGAAAAACATTGAAAGTATCTAAATGAGTGGTAAGTTTGAATTAGAGAAAGGCTATCTGTTTAATTTGAAACTGTAGCTTGATCTTTAGTCTTGCTCTTGAGTAGGAACAAAACCCACCATACTAATAAAAACAAATAACCTAGGATTGTAAATATAGACCAAATAGCCCCTTGTTGTAATTGACTAATTAAATGTTCAAATTCATTCATTTCTTCTGCCCTTCCAATACTGTTTATTAAACTAATTATTGGAACTGTAACAGTAAAAGCAATGGCTAAAATGGACAAATGCCATATTTTCTTTCGTATAACACTAAATATTGCAGTTCCTAATGTTGTTAATAAAAAAAAGTAATATACTGCCCAACACCAATTAGGAAGAGTTTCCTAAAACATTTTTTTCATCCTCGTCTAATAGGAATTCAAATTTCTCAATGGAAATTCAATTACATATTTTAACCTAAAAGTGATTTAATAAAAACGTATTGGATAAAAGCATCATTTTTTTGAAAACAGCCACGAATTGTGAGGTTATTTATGGATGACATAAACAGCTTTTTTGATGAAATAGATTTCCAGAGGGAAATATTAGGAGAGGATGCTTATGACCCTTTCGTTATAACGTTTTACTTGAACAATAAAGGTGTGTTGTATGGTTTCACTGCATCTGGGGAGACAGGATTTATGCGATATGGTCTAGATATAATAGCTGCTGGTGTTTCCATTCTTATAATAAATACGATAAATAGTATAAGATCTTTAACCAATGAAATTGCTGAGGTCGAATTAGAGAGAAATTTTGCTAAATGCATACTGCCTAATGCGAAAAGAAACAAGAGTTGTAAAGAAGGAGTGCTATTATTAGAATCGTTGAAAATGGGTGTTTATTCCATTCAAGAATCATATGGAACGAAGTTTGTGACTATTGTTGAAATACAAGAAGAGAGAAGAAAGAATTTGTTCCACATTTTTAAATGAAATCCCACCCAAAAAAGCGGTTATTTTAATCGCTTTTTTTATTCAGCTTTTTAGGTATTTAGAGTATATATAGATATGGTTACGGGAGGTGAGTTCCATGAGTAATGAAAAATTGACAAACATAGATATGACAAAACACCCCCACAAAATTCAGGTAACTTTTAACCGTGTTGAGGAAACGAAGATACCAAAAACATTAGCAGAGTTAGTTCGAATTACAGCTAGTCCAAACTTGGTTTTAGCTTTTGATGAGTTGGAACGACTTGTAGGTTTAAGCGAAGCGAAAAAAACAATGTATGAAATTTATGCGTTGTTTCGAATCAATGCTGAGAGGGAGAAACATCAGTTAAAACGTGAAAAGCAAATGTATCATATGGTGTTTAAAGGGAATCCCGGTACGGGTAAAACAACAGTTGCCCGAATCATAAGCAAAATTTTTAAAGAACTTGGGGTTTTATCCAAAGGTCATATGATTGAGTGTGAACGTGCCGACCTAGTGGGGGAATTCATCGGACATACAGCACAAAAAACAAAAGAACTCATCAAACGTGCAATGGGTGGAGTTTTATTTATTGATGAAGCATATTCACTCGCTCGTGGGGGAGAAAAAGATTTTGGAAAAGAAGCCATAGACTGTTTAACCAAATCACTGGAAGATCAAGGGAATGATTTTATTTGTATCCTTGCAGGTTATACCGAGGAAATGGAATCATTTTTAGAGCTTAATCCCGGATTACCATCAAGGTTTCCGATTCGAATAAATTTTGTAGACTATTCAGTGGATGAACTGATGAGTATTTGCGAACAGATAGCCAAAGATAAACAGTATGAACTTTCAAGAGTCGCAATGGATAAAATCAAAAATCACTTAACGAAAATAACAGAAGATCCTTTCAATTTTAATTTTAGCAATGGCAGATACACCAGGAATTTAATTGAGAAAGCCATTCGCGTTCATTCCGTTCGGTTGTTATCCATATCGAATCTGACAAAAGAAGACCTCTTGTTGTTAAAGGCCGAAGATTTTACGATGTAAAGCCTGCGGTCAGACGACATCGCCTTTACATAACCCTGTAGTAAACGCCGCAAACTATGCTACAATAAGAGTTTAAAGAAGCAAAAAGTCCGGGTCTGTCCTCCTTTTCGAATTGGGGTTATAGGGCTGGCAAGGAAAGGATGTTGAGGGAATGGCCGAAGATTTGATTAAAACCCATGAAACCGCCATACTTGTAGGCTGTATCCTGGATAATCGTGATGAGGAACGGGTACGTTTATCCATGGAAGAGTTGCATGAACTGGCACGAACCGCCAATGTAGAAGTGCTGGAAGTAATCACGCAAAATCGTGATCGAATTGATAATGCTTGGTATTTAGGCAGCGGCAAAATTCAAGAGATTGCTGCACGATCCAAAGATTTGGATGTAAATGTCGTCATCTTTAACGATGAGTTGTCTCCAAGCCAGAATCGGAACCTGGAGACGTTGTTCGAGTGCAAGGTAATCGATCGTACACAGTTGATTCTCGATATTTTCGCTGGACGTGCGCACTCCAGTGAAGGAAAAATTCAAGTGGAATTAGCTCAATACAACTACTTGCTCCCGCGTTTGGCAGGTCAAGGGAAACAAATGTCACGCCTTGGTGCCGGTATCGGTACGAGAGGTCCTGGTGAATCAAAACTCGAAACAGATCGCCGTCATATTCGAAAACGGATCAGTGAGTTGAAAGCGCAACTGGAAGATGTTGCTCGTACACGTAACCTCCATCGAGAGCGGCGCAAAAAGAATCAAGCATTCGAAATCGCTCTTGTCGGATATACGAACGCAGGCAAATCAACACTTTTGAACAGCTTGACGAATGCAGGCACTCTTCAAGAGGATAAACTGTTTGCCACGCTTGACCCAACCACACGTCAGCTCATTTTGCCAAGTGGAACAGATGTCCTGTTAACTGATACAGTTGGTTTTATTCAGGATTTGCCGACTGCCTTGGTAGCTGCTTTCCGCTCTACGCTGGAAGGGGTAAAAGAAGCTGACCTGATTCTCCATGTTGTTGATATTCACCATCCGGATTATGAGATTCATATGGAAGTCGTGGATAAAGTGCTTCATGATTTGAAAGCGCAAGAGATTCCGCAACTGATCGTCTATAACAAAATTGATTTGCTAATGTCAGGCGGTTACCTGCCGAATAATGAGCACAGCATAGCGATTTCGGCATTAAATCAGGATGACCTGAAGCGTCTTTTGGAACGGATTGAGAAGATTGCTCTACAGGCGTTCCGTCCGATGGTATTGACCGTCCCGGTTGAGCGTGGAGACATTCTCTCCTTGCTGCACCGGGAAGGGGTAGAGATGGAGCAGGAATTTAATGAAGAATCTTCTGCCTATCATATCAAAGTGCGGGTGAATCAGGATAACCCGATATACGGCAAGATATATCCGTTTCTTGATGAAAAGCCAGTGATTGTAGAAGAGACCTGGTAAAAATATCGTTCTTGGTGCAAGCAGGAAAGGTGAGAGATTAGGGATGTTTCAGTTATTTTCGTATGGCAAAGAACTGCAACCAATTGTAGAAGAAGTCGAGAAATTAATCACACATCGCCATCATGAGATTGCAGCTATGGTTGATTACAATCAACTGCGTGTTTTGCGTTCTTTCCAGAAGCATGAAGTAAATGAGTTTCATTTTGCTCCATCCACCGGGTATGGTTATGACGATATGGGACGATCTACGTTGGAGTCGATTTATGCGGATGTATTCGGCGGCGAGGCGGCTCTCGTGCGTCCCCATATTATTTCAGGGACACATGCCATTGCGATCTGTTTGTTTGGGTTGTTGCGCCCGGGTGATGAGCTTCTTTACATAACAGGCAAACCATATGACACATTGGAAGAAGTAGTTGGTGTACGAGGTGAATCCCAGGGTTCACTCAAAGAATATGGAATTGGCTACGATGTCGTACCACTACGAGAGAACGGCGATATCGATTTCGAAGCAGTTGCGAAAGCCATTACACCCAAGACAAAAGTGATCGGGATTCAACGCTCCCGTGGGTATGCTGATCGACCGTCCTTTACAATTGCAAAAATTGAAGAGATGGTCAAATTCGTAAAAGAGATCAATCCCTCCTTACGTATCTTCGTTGATAACTGCTATGGGGAGTTCACAGAAGACAGGGAGCCACTTCATGTGGGAGCCGATATTATGGCAGGATCACTGATCAAAAACCCCGGCGGTGGACTCGTCAAAACGGGTGGCTATATCGTAGGGAAAGAAGAACTGGTGAAACTGGCTTCGTATCGCATGGCTGCTCCCGGGATTGGTGCAGAAGGCGGTGCATCACTGTACTCGCTATTGGAGATGTTCCAGGGCTTTTTCCTTGCTCCGCACGTAGTGGGTGAAGCTTTGAAAGGTGCTGTGTTTTCGTCTGCATTATTAGAAAAACTAGGGTTTCGCACCAATCCGCTCTGGCATGAACCTCGCACGGATTTAATCCAGTCCGTAGCGTTTGGTTCTGCAGAGCGTTTGATTGCGTTTTGTCAGGGCATTCAGAAAGCAGCACCCGTGGATTCTCATGTGACGCCTTACCCAAGTGAGATGCCGGGGTACGCAGACGAAGTGATTATGGCTGCGGGGACATTTATTCAGGGTGCCAGCATCGAATTCTCGGCAGATGGTCCTATCAGGCCGCCTTATCTCGGTTTTGTCCAAGGTGGTTTGACCTACTCCCATGTAAAAGTGGGGATTATTACAGCATTGGATCAAATGCTCTCCAAAGGCTTGCTTGATTTACCGAAAAACTGAAGTTTCGCTAAGGAACTCTTTTGCCAGTCACGGTTTGTTTTAAAGGAACAACTGTACGACAAATTTACGAAGATGCGAGGGCTATTCTTCCCTCGTATCTTTTTATTTTGGTGCAAAAGAGGCGTGTTATATTATCTGACCTTATTGACGAGTTCCGACAAAACACGTAAGATTGGAATTGATTGCTTACAAAGTTGTGAAAAATGGTAATTAGGGGGAGATTGTATGAGTGATCAGATTCGCCGTAATATGGCTCTCTTCCCGATTGGCATTGTGATGAAGCTTACTGAACTGACAGCACGACAAATTCGCTACTATGAACAGAACGATTTAATTCATCCGGCCCGTACGGAAGGTAAGCAAAGACTATTCTCTTTTAATGATGTCGATCGTCTTCTGGAGATCAAAGCGTTAATTGAAAAAGGACTGAATATGGCTGGTATCAAGCAGGTAATGGATATGAAAGGCGCTGAACCGGAGCATACAGTGATTACTGAGAATTCGGAAGCGAAGCGCAAGGAAATGTCCGATAAAGAACTGCGCCAGATATTGAAGCAACAAATTATGAATCCCGGTGCTTCTCGCTTAGGTGAGACGGCGCTGATTCGTGGAGAGCTATCACGCTTTTTCCACTAAAAAATAGAATTTTACATTTATTGGTCAGGGGGAGAATAATTTGAGTCGTTTTACGAAAGAAGACATTATGCGTTTAGCCGAAGAAGAAAACGTCAAGTACATCCGCTTGCAATTCATTGACTTGTTGGGTGTAATTAAAAACGTTGAGATTCCACTTGCTCAACTTCCGAAAGCACTTGACAACAAAATGATGTTCGACGGTTCTTCCATCGAAGGATTCGTGCGTATCGAAGAATCCGATATGTACCTGTATCCAGACCTTGACACATGGGTTGTTTTCCCTTGGGGAACAGAAGAGGGCAAAGTTGCTCGTCTCATCTGTGACGTCTATATGCCAGATGGAAAACCTTTCGAGGGTGACCCACGCCAAATTTTGAAAAAAGTAATCAAGGAAGCAGAAGAGCTTGGCTTCACGGACTTCAACGTAGGTCCAGAACCAGAATTCTTCCTGTTCAAATTAGATGAAAAAGGCAATCCAACCCTTGATTTGAACGACCAAGGTGGATACTTCGACTTCGCACCACTCGATCTTGGTGAGAACTGCCGTCGTGATATCGTACTGACTCTTGAAAAAATGGGCTTCGAAATTGAAGCTTCTCACCACGAAACTGCTCCAGGTCAGCATGAGATCGACTTCAAATATGCAAATGCAGTAGAAGCAGCAGATCAAATCCTTACTTTCAAGTTAGTAGTTAAAACTATCGCTCGTCAACATGGATTGCACGCTACGTTCATGCCAAAACCATTGTACGGTGTAAATGGTTCAGGGATGCACACACACCAATCCTTGTTCCGTGGCAACGTAAATGCATTCTATGACGAGTCTGATGAACTTGGTTTGAGCGAAACAGCGAAACAATACTTGGCAGGAGTCCTTCTCCATGCACGTGGTTTCGCAGCGATTACGAATCCATTGGTTAACTCGTACAAGCGTTTGGTTCCTGGTTACGAAGCGCCTTGTTACGTGGCTTGGTCTGCGAAAAACCGTTCTCCATTGATTCGTATCCCATCTTCTCGTGGAATGGGTACTCGTATTGAAATCCGTAACCCAGATCCGGCAGCTAACCCATACCTTGCTCTTGCAGTAATGTTGAAAGCTGGTTTGGACGGAATCAAAAGCAAACTGAAAGCTCCTCCTGCAATCGATCGCAACATCTATGTGATGGACGAGCAGGATCGTGCCGAGAATGGCATCGAGAGCTTGCCAGCTTCTTTGAAAGAAGCGATTGATTGCTTGAAAGCAGATCCAGTTATTTGTGAAGCATTAGGTGAACATGCACTGCTTCACTTCATCGAAGCAAAAGAAATTGAATGGGATATGTTCCGCACTCGTATTCATGATTGGGAGCGCGAACAATACATGAGCACATACTAGTATCATCAGCCCTTACGTCTCTAGGCGTAGGGCTTTTTTGTTATCTGTCTGTAACATTCATAAAGGACTAGCTAGGAGAAAGTTTTTTAAAATGATACATGGTGATGTTAAATAAATTACTTTTTTCATGTAATATTTACTGACATAACTATTGACGGTTTTCATCTGAGAGCGTATGATATGAAATATAAATCGAATATGAAATGCATCGATTGGAAAAAGTGAATAGGGGGAGAATGTATGAGTGATCAAATTCGTCGCAACATGGCTCTCTTCCCGATTGGTATTGTGATGAAGCTTACTGAATTGACTGCACGCCAAATTCGCTACTACGAACAAAATGATTTAATTCATCCGGCCCGTACGGAAGGTAAGCAACGACTCTTCTCTTTTAATGATGTTGATCGACTTCTGGAGATCAAAGCACTCATTGAAAAAGGACTCAACATGGCGGGTATCAAGCAAGTGATTGACATGAAAGGCGTAATACCGGAGAAAACGGAGATCACCGAGAAATCCGAAGCGAAGCGCAAGGAACTGTCTGACAAAGAGCTGCGCCAGATGTTGAAGCAACAAATTATGAATCCCGGTGCTTCTCGCTTCGGTGAGACGGCGCTGATTCGTGGAGAGCTATCACGCTTTTTCCACTAAAAAATATAATCTACATTTATTGGTCAGGGGGAGAATGATTTGAGCCGCTACACGAAAGAAGACATTATGCGTTTAGCAAAAGAAGAGAATGTGAAGTACATTCGCTTGCAATTCACAGATTTGATGGGTGTAATCAAAAACGTTGAGATTCCACTTTCTCAACTTCCAAAAGCACTCGACAACAAAATGATGTTTGACGGTTCTTCCATCGAAGGATTCGTTCGTATCGAGGAATCCGATATGTACCTGTATCCAGACCTTGACACATGGGTAGTATTCCCTTGGGGAACAGAAGAGGGCAAAGTTGCTCGACTCATCTGTGACGTCTTTATGCCAGACGGATCTCCTTTCGCAGGTGACCCACGTCAAATCTTGAAAAAAGTAATGAAAGAAGCAGAAGAACTTGGTTTCACAGACTTCAACGTAGGTCCAGAACCAGAATTCTTCCTCTTTAAATTAGATGAAAAAGGCAACCCGACACTTGATCTGAATGACCAAGGTGGTTACTTTGACTTCGCGCCACTCGATCTCGGTGAGAACTGCCGCCGTGATATCGTACTAACCCTTGAAAAAATGGGCTTCGAAATTGAAGCTTCTCATCATGAAGTGGCTCCAGGTCAACATGAGATCGACTTCAAATATGCGAATGCGATTGAAGCAGCAGACCAAATCCTTACTTTCAAATTGGTAGTTAAAACAGTCGCTCGTCAACATGGATTGCACGCTACGTTCATGCCAAAACCATTGTTCGGTGTAAACGGTTCTGGTATGCACGCTCACCAATCCTTGTTCCGTGGCAAAGAGAATGCCTTCTATGATGAATCTGATGAACTTGGTTTGAGTGAAACAGCGAAACAATACCTTGCTGGAATCCTTCTCCATGCACGTGGTTTCGCAGCGATCACAAACCCATTGGTTAACTCGTACAAACGTTTGGTTCCTGGTTACGAAGCACCTTGCTACGTGGCTTGGTCTGCGAAAAACCGTTCTCCATTGATTCGTATCCCTGCATCTCGTGGTATGGGAACTCGTATTGAAGTGCGTAACCCAGACCCGGCTGCTAACCCATACCTTGCTCTTGCGGTTATGTTGAAAGCAGGTTTGGACGGAATCAAAAACAAATTGCAAGCACCTCCTGCAATTGATCGCAACATCTATGTAATGGATGAACAAGATCGTGAAGAAAATGGCATCGAAAGCTTGCCGTCCAGCTTGAAAGAAGCAATCGAATGCTTGAAAGCTGACCCCGTTATTTGTGAAGCTTTGGGTGAGCATGCATTGTTGCACTTCATCGAAGCAAAAGAAATCGAGTGGGATATGTTCCGCACCCGTGTACATGAGTGGGAGCGCGAGCAATACATGAGCACTTACTAAGATGCTCAAACCCCCTACGCCTCTAAGCGTAGGGGGTTTTGTTGTTTTTAGGCATAATCTGGTTTGGTAATTTGTTATCACCTTGCATATGGATATATGACCAGTTTCAAAGATTGGTATAAGTTTTCATCAGGTGGATCATAAACAATCATACCTGGTGAAACTTTTAATTCGTGTGTCCGAGGCCGCTTTGTATTGTCAATTATCAACCATCATCTCTAAGAGATTGTAGAAGATGATTTTACTTTTTCTCAATTAAGTAAAGGGAGAGATTCATATGGACGATTATCGGTTCCTTGGGATATGACAAGTGTGATTAGAGACAGAGATAATAAACAGCGACAAGGTTTGTTTGGGGTGCGAAAGCGAAGTCGAGTAGAAGAGACATTGCTCAAACCGGAAAAATTCCTGCTTTGAGTCCCTTTATTATTAGATATCCGTCTTTTATTTCAACACTTTTAATCACTTTGATTTGGTCAGAGTATGTACCGTCTTGAGTTTGACCAACTTCAAAATATAATGAATCATTTTCGCTTAACTCTGACAACAGAATCTTGTATTTAAAGCGCTTGCCATAAATCCTTATACCACCTCATCCAGTAGACTCTTCATAAATTTTAGGTGGTATGTAAAGAGAAAGCAAAGAATATTTAACAAAATGTGTATTGAGAAAACGGAGGGTTGAAGTATGTCAATCGAGGCACATTAATGCAATGTAATAAGATGTACAGGTCATGTGGTTTTTGAAAATGCCGACTTTGATTTGCAAAAGCCGGATACGATCAATGGGATATATGCGTATGACAATCCAAAATGTAATAAATGTGGAAAAGAGTTTTTGGTCGTTCCTAGCTATGTGGTGATCGACTTTAACGGCGAGACTTACGATTCAGAAAGATTGGAATCAGCTTGCATGTCTAAGGTAAAAAGTCGGGCTTAACACTTTAGTTAGGGGAGAGAAATAAGAAACCTTAAGCAGGAAATGCTCAAAGTTTAAATTCACTTCTTGGATTTTAATTCTTCAACTTCACGAGTAAGCACCGCAACTTGTCTTATGAGTTCGTTAGATGGCTCTGTAAATCTTCGTACTATAACAATAGCTGTACAAAGTATCAGCCCAATAACACTGAGGAAAGAAACAAAAAAGAAAACATTTACCCCCATCATATTTACACCTCATATACATGTTGGTTATGAACCATATTATTACAAATTTTAATAAATGTATACAACAGGTGGTTTCAAACCCTTTAGATGGCTGCGCTATAAGCGTCATTTACGACTATTAACACAACGGTAAATCAATAAAAGAGGGGTACAAACTTAAATTTGACCGGAATACAATATGTTTGGATTCCGGTCAAACAGAGGTCCTGCCAGAGAATTTAAACGAAATCTTCTACATCGGGCGGATCGGTATGTGTGCCACCCTCTACGATTTGGACGTACTTGCTAGATAGTGCAAATCCGTCAACATCAGGAGGATCGGTGTGACCACCTCCATCTGTTAAATGGATGCCCACAGCGAGTGTAGCCAGAGTGTAGATTGCAAACAAAAATTTCTTCATCAAATCACCTCTTCTGCTACATGTAATTGATCTTAATGTAGCAAAAATTGAAGCAAATAATAATTATTCTGATGTATATTTCTTGGGGTTCAGGATATACAAAGGTATAAATTTTACAAAACATTACGTTTGTTATGACATAGGAAGGGTAAGACCGGAACTCCTACTGTCATTCCGGTCTATTTTAAACAAATTATGATGGAGGTTTATCAGGTTGTAGGAGGATCGTTATGACCTCCATTTGAAAAAGCTAAACCTGTAACAGGAGGCTCGTTATGCCCTCCATTGGTAATACCTGCGGCTACAGCGACTGATGCACCTTGTACTCCTCCTAATAGACTTACAACAGCTACTGCAATAAGGAGAAAATTACGCATTTATTTCACCCCTTTTTGTTTGTAAAAACAAGAATAACTTTTTTGTTCAAGATAATCTGTAGTGCATTTCACGAAATAAAACATTACTTTTGTGCATTTTTAATAACAAAAGACTAAGCTTCACAGCCTAGTCTAAAGGAAATTTGTTGATTGGTTCTTTCTATGTGCAGCAAACAACATGACCATGACTCCATACACAACAATGGGGCTCTTGGGCTGAAGCGCTTGGAATTACACTCAAAAGGCTTCCTATAACTACTGACAAAATTATTAATTTTTTCACTATTTTCACCTCCTATACTAAGTGAAAATAACATTTTTTCCCAAAGTCTTATGTAGTACAATTCACAAATTAAAAAATTATGTGGCTATTAGGAAGTTTGATTGAAATCGAGAATGATCAGAGTCACTTAACAAAAGAGAAATTATGTTAATGTTACCTACGATCACTAACAAGGCTAGTGATACAAAAGCGAAAGTTGTCAAAGTCCCGAGGCTGACCATTTTGATGCACCTCCTTCGTAGATCCAAAATAGCGAGACATTTTCCCAATCTGGATTGTTTTCTAACTCAGCAAGCGATTTATTAATAAATTCAATTAAGTCTTGCTTTGTGTATGCATGCCCATCTTTTTGACCAATGTCCATTCAATATCCTCCTCAATGAGTAACGATAGCTCAATGTTTAAAAAAACCTGGTTGATGGGAAGTAGCAGCAATTTCATTTAACAAAATGTGTAGAGAGATCATGGCAAATCTAAA
This sequence comes from Brevibacillus nigriterrae, assembly GCF_049846925.1. Taxonomy (NCBI): domain Bacteria; kingdom Bacillati; phylum Bacillota; class Bacilli; order Caryophanales; family Paenibacillaceae; genus Brevibacillus; species Brevibacillus nigriterrae. The sequence continues at coordinate 132,374 of NZ_JBNCMT010000001.1, read as the reverse complement.
TCTCTAAAAATGTAGATATACAAACATATATAAACCATAAAGCATAGAATTCCAACAAGATTTAATCCACTTTTTCTTAACAAAATGCCGAGAATTAATAGGAAAAATGATAGTAGTAAAAGTACTTGCATGATTTTTGAAATTAACATTACTTATCTCCAGTTTTTCTTAATTAATATCAAAAATGTAAATGTCGTACATTTAGCAAAATAGTTAGAAAGTAAAAAAGACGATTAAATAGTCCCTTTCAACAACAATGATATTTTTTCAAGCTCTCCGATGACTCTTTTTGTTCCGGTTTCAGTGTCCATCCAGTTGTTTTTTGTAATGCCTCTATCATCAGTTAGCCCCATAACATCAAGATTGGTATCGTCGGGAGCATATTTTTCACCCAACATTAAGAAACGTCTCATAAAAAAAGCTTTCCCGACTAAAAGTACGTTCTTGTACTGTATCGATTGTTGGAGAGGAATTTGAAAGGAGTATTTAACAATTTCTTCAATGGTGTAACCTTCTGTAATGTGAATGATGTCATTTTCTGGGATACCAACATCAACTAGGATTGTTTTATACACCTCATATTCTGACTTTCCGTTCATAAACCGATTGGGAGCACAAGACAAAGTAATTTTTGAAAACCCCTCATGTTTGTAGAATTGTATGATTTGTTGGTTTAATTCAACATAATGTCCAGGATGAAAAATGACAAGGTCAGGGTGCGAAAATAGGTTTTTGCGTTCTGCAAAGATGAATTCTGAGATTGCTCGATGGGAAGACATTTCCAAAGTCACCACCTTTTAGAAAACTACTTTGATATTACTCTTTGATTTGGCTTAACACAACGGTAATTGAGTGGAAGGAGGGGGGGCAGATGCAAAAGGAAAACAAGGCAGAGATCAAACCAACATTGAGTGTAGGTGTTCTTGATTCACAAAAGAATAGGGTGACAAAATGTCACCCGTCGTAAATGTTAATCATTTGTTTGTATAGATTTCGTTGGTTGAGTGGAACCAGGAGGAATGTAGAACGGTGGCATTCGAATCCAACCTCGTTTACGCATAGAGTGTTTCAATTTGGCCGCAAATGCTAATTTTTCACTTTGGAACTGAATAAACAACATACCGACATCAGCACGGATCGATTCGGCAGAAATCCCGGCGGCCCGGACAATTAGGCTTAATATCTTAAGCGATAATTCATTGGCGAGAACATCGTCCGTTAATTTAACTCCAAGTGGAATATTATTTGGATCTGTTTTTGGCATATCTTCGGAAGAAGGGGGTAAGGTAATTCCATTATTAATCATGAAATCATGAAGCCGTTTTCTTTGGCTGGTTCCAAGCGCCAAATCTTCTTCCAGCAATTCTTTTAATTCGTGATCGGTTGTAGAGTTAATTGCTGCTTGAACCGTTGTTTTGGCTAATTCAAGACCTGCTAAATATAACCAACATCCCATTACCTCTCCAACATGAAGAGGTTGATCTTCATCTTGATCTATCATTGTTTTGATCGTATCTACGGTTGCTTCCAATAAGTTAACCATGTATTACTGTCGCCTCCTATAAAATATTTTGCCACATAAAGGAGTTTCAATTCTTGTTTCTTCAGGCGACATTCATTTTTATCGCAACACACGATGTACTTCTAATTCAAGATTACGAGCAAGTAACGAATTTGATTTATTTTCCACATGGGCCCTCCTATGACAAAAAATACGAATAAATTATACAAGTCATTTAATTTTTTAATAGTACCAACAGATTTTCTGTTTGGACAACAGGCTTCCTCAATGCTGAATTTTACTAATCATTACTCGAGGAAATAAAATTACGAACTATCTGCCTTGTCAATTTGTCCAACTCCTGCACCATTCATCTCTAGGCTAAATATGATGAAATGGAAAAAATCTATGCAGGAGAGATGTGTATGCCTCGAATTGGCGAGCGGAGAACGGTAAATGCTTTTATATTGGATGCCCGTGCGAGAGGGGGACCAAACCCAACAACTGATAACCCTCCTGCACAAGAATATTTTCCTGATGATGGATGGGTTATCGTTGATTACAAAGTTCATGAGGAAGTACGAAGAGGTGATGCCACGTTTAATGTAGGCTATCAACCTGCTGGAAATCGCATTATTACTATAGATTCTATTGAAGGAGATCTAAAATCCAGAGTGGAATGGCAGTATGCGGAAGTATGGGGAAAAGGTGATTTAGATACTAAATGGAATAATACGAGGCGTCAAGTTCAGGAGTTCCAACGACTAAAAAGACGATTAGTTGGAAGTGCTCGCGCGAGAGGCGAACGCTTTGGAGCTGGTGCAAGTATACGTGAAAGAGTTGAAGCAGTTATTGAATATGTGGGGACTCCGAGTGATGCACCTCAATATGTGAACCGATTGTTGACTTCTTCATCTCTACCTAAAAAGATTTATTATCTAGCACCTCGTTGGAACGGGTCTTCTCCTAGTATAAAAATAGATCACCGAAAAACAGGCAACAAAGCCTGGAACTATGAGGCATCTTTTTCTAACACAAATCCAAATTCAAATGTAAATATGGTTTATCAGGGGCATGGCGGATTAGTTGCCGGTCTATACACATTCAGGCTAGCTTTACGAACAGAGGGAGCCCCACGGACTGTCGAAATTGCCATAGTTGAAGAACCAGAGGGATCTGACGTTAAACTTGGATCCAAAGTTCAGACTTATACGATATCTACAAATAAACAGCCGATCAAAGTTTCTTACACCAAACAAAAAGGTGCTGAAACGGACATATATACGACCATCACCTGGAGAGACACGCGATCCGACCGAATCTTGTTAGACGGTAATTATTCATTTCTAGATCGGGCTTGAAACTAGAGAACCCTTTCTTTATTGCAATAATACCAGAAATGGAAATTGCAATGAAGAAAGGGATAGAAAGAGCAAGGAGAATGCTTTACCATCGAGAATGGGACAAGCTACCAAAGGTTACTTAACAAAAGAGAAAATGTATCTTTCTTTTGTACTCGAAACACGAGTCAGGAAGGATTGTTCCCACAAAGTGAGTGTTGTCGGAAACTTCAAAATCATAATGCTTATTTTCTTCAGGTGGAAAAATCAGGTTGACAATCAAAAATAAGTCCAGTAAAATACAATTAACAAAATGATAATTGTTAATTTCGATTGAGGGAGATCAGCAATGTCAAATGAACAAGCACTAAAAGAGTACGATGTTAAAAAATATCGGACACCAGATGGCTACACATCGGATATCGCCGTTTTTACCATTGTTCCGATCAAGGTGGAAAACTTCAAACCGCCCGTCTATGATCTACAAATTATGTTGATTAAACGAAGCATGGTGGACAGTGAGAATCGACCAAATATCGAAGCGGGGAAATGGGCTTTGCCTGGTGGATTTGTGAATCCTAATGAGAATGCGTTCCAATCTGCCGAGCGAGAACTGAAGGAAGAGACAGGTGTAGAACATATTCACCTCGAACATTTTGGTGTTTACGATGATCCTGGTCGTGATCCGAGAGGCTGGATTATCTCGAATGCTCATTATGCGATCGTACCAGAATTTACACTTTCCAATCGACAAGCCAATGATGATGCAAGCGAAGTAGAGTTGTTCTCCGTAAAAGATGTTTTAACGCTTGATCTGGCATTTGATCACGCTAGGATCATTAAAGACGCGATCAAAGTGATTCAGAATAAGCTGCTTGGAACAACAGTGGCAAAAGAGTTTTTACCTGAAGAATTTACGTACTCAGAGCTGCAAGCAGTCCTTTTAACAGTCACAAACGATTCTGCCATCGTAGTGGAATCTGCATTTGCAAGGAAAGTGAAAACCTTGCCGTTTATCCAGGAAATCAAAGGAAAGAAAACAACACGAACTTCCAAACGACCCACTCAGTTGTATCGCTTTATAGAGGTAGAGTTGAACAAGTCGATTTACCATACAAAAATATAATTTTTTTAAAATAATCAATTAACAATTATGCAAATGTTAATTTGAATTAAGGAGGAATCCAGTATGGACAAAAAGAGAAGAGCCTTGATTAATATCGATTACACAAATGATTTTGTTGCAACCAATGGGGCATTAACGTGTGGGGAACCGGCTCAAGCAATTGAGAAAAAGATTGTGGAGATCACAGAAACGTTTATCCAAAATGATGACTATGTTGTTTTTGCGATTGATCTGCATACAGAAGACGATTCCCTCCACCCTGAAACCCAATTGTTTCCGCCACACAATATCGAGGGGACAGAAGGGCGAAAACTGTACGGCAAATTAGAAGAGATTTATCAAAAGAATAAACAGGCAAATCATGTGTACTGGATGGACAAAACAAGATACAGTGCATTTGTCGGAACGGATTTAGAATTGCAACTGCGGTCAAGAGGGATTACGGAGCTTCATTTGGTAGGAGTTTGCACCGATATTTGTGTACTGCATACAGCAGTCGATGCTTATAACAAAGGATTCAACATCGTGATTCATCAAGATGCGGTTGCAAGCTTTGATCAAGAGGGTCATTCTTGGGCCTTGCGTCATTTTAAAGGATCACTTGGAGCAGATATTCAGTAGCGGAAGGGGAAGGTGAACATGAACAAGAACATAGATGACAGCCTTGCTTTGCACACCGATAAATATCAAATTAATATGACGCAAGTGTATTGGCGGGATCAGATTCATAACCGTAAAGCGGTTTTTGAAGTCTACTTCCGTAAAAATCCTTTTAAAAACGGGTACGCCATATTTGCCGGCCTTGAACAGGTGATCAGCTATCTCAGTGATTTTCGGTTTACAGAAAGTGATCTTGATTTCCTGAGAGATGATGGCTACAGCGAAGAATTTTTAAACTATTTACAAACGCTTCGCTTTACGGGAACGGTTTATTCCATGAGAGAGGGCGAATTGGTTTTTGCAAATGAACCACTGATGCGAATCGAAGCGCCCTTGGCAGAAGCCCAATTAATTGAAACAGCAATCTTAAATATCGTTAACTACCAAACGCTTATTGCCACGAAAGCATCTCGGATCAAGCAGGTAATTGGAAATGAAGTCAGTATGGAGTTTGGAACCAGACGAGCACAAGAAATGGAAGCTGCCATTTGGGGAACAAGAGCCGCTTATCTTGCTGGATTTGATGCGACATCCAATGTGCGTGCTGGTAAGCTTTTTGGAATTCCAACGGCAGGAACACATGCCCATGCGATGGTTCAAGCTTACCTAGACGAGTACACTGCTTTTTGTAAATATGCTGAGGTACACAAGGATTGCGTATTCTTGGTGGATACGTACAATACGTTAAAAATGGGTGTTCCTACAGCGATCCGAGTTGCAAAAGAATTTGGAGATCGAATCAATTTTAAAGGAATTCGTTTGGATAGCGGTGATTTGGCTTATCTATCTAAAGAAGCACGTAAAATGCTTGATGAGGCGGGCTTTCCCCACGCAAAAATCTACGCATCCAATGATTTGGATGAATACACCATCATGAACCTGAAAGCGCAGGGAGCAAAAATTGATGTATGGGGCATAGGTACCAAACTCATTACGGCTTATGACCAACCAGCTCTGGGAGCCGTTTATAAGCTGATCTCCATTGAAAATGAAAACGGCGTGATGGTAGATACCATGAAAATCAGCTCCAATCCTGAAAAAATTTCAACACCTGGACGAAAAAAGGCTTATCGCATCATAAACAAAGGAAATGGCAAATCAGAGGGCGACTATATTGCTCTGGAACACGAAGACGTTCAAAATGAAACTCGTCTTCACATGTTTCACCCCGTTCATACGTATATATCAAAATTTGTTACGAATTTTGAAGCGAGAGAACTCCATCAAGTCATTTTTACAAATGGGGAATTGGTCTATCAGCTTCCAACAATTCATGAAATCCAGGGGTTTGTAAAAGAAAATCTGGATGTATTGTGGGATGAATACAAACGAACGATGAATCCTGCGGAATATCCAGTTAGCTTAAGTCAAAATTGTTGGAGTAACAAAATGAAACTCATCGAAGAAATTCAGCAAAAAGTAAATCAGCTCAATCAAAAATAAGGAGGAGACTATGGCCAAGATTGGAATCTACGGATCTTCGTTTGATCCGATTACCAATGTTCATCTGTGGACAGCGAGTACAGTGGCTCACCGGTGCAAACTGGATAAGGTGATTTTTCTGCCTTGCTCTAGTCAACGTACAGATAAAGACATGAATATCACTGACGAGCATCGTTGGAACTTGGTTGTCAAGGCAATTGAAAACAACGATAAATTTGTAGCTGATGATTATGAAATGAAACAATTCGGTTGGGAGATTGCCACCTACCTCACGCTGAAACACTTTAAAGAGAAGTATCCTGACGATGAAATTTATTTCATCATGGGAGCCGATTTGCTGGTTGATATCGGTGAGGGAAAATGGAAGAATGCAGAGGGTTTAATCAATGAAAACAAATTTATCGTCATGGCAAGAGACGGGATCGACATGTTAAAAGCGATCAGCAAATCTCCTGTTCTGCGAAACGCCGATAATGGAAGTACTTTTCATTTGATCGACAAAGGATTGGCGATGGAAATCAGTTCAACCTATATTCGTGAAGAATTCAAACGTGGAGGGGAACCTCGATACTTGGTTCCAGACTGTTGTTACGACTACATTAAAACCAACAAACTTTATCGATAGTGAGGGGTAAAGATAAGATGGACACTCAAAAACAAATAATAGACGCTTTGCATGTCAAACCAACTATTAATAGTAAAGAGGAAATTCGCAATCGAATAGAGTTCCTAAAGGCTTATTGTAAAAAGGCAGGTGCAAAAGGTTTTGTCTTAGGAATCAGTGGAGGGCAAGACTCCACATTAGCAGGAAGATTGGCTCAATTAGCGGTAGAAGAGCTACGTATTGAAGGATATGATGCAAAATTCTGTGCGGTACGATTGCCATACGGAGTACAAAAAGACGAAGATGATGCTCAGGAAGCTTTGGTATTTATAAAACCCGACGAAACGATTGTTTTTAACATTCAAGATTCTGTAAATGCCCTTGTATCTACACACCGTGATGTTACTGGTCAAGAGTTGGCTGATTTTCACAAAGGAAATGTGAAAGCAAGAATGAGAATGATCGCTCAATATGCTATTGCAGGAGATCGAAATAGCTTGGTCATTGGGACCGATCATGCGGCAGAAGCAATAACTGGTTTCTTCACCAAGTTTGGAGATGGCGGAGCAGATATTCTTCCACTTACAGGTCTTACAAAAGGTCAAGGCAGAGAGCTTTTGCGAGCATTGGACGCATCTGAAAAACTCTATTTGAAAACGCCAACAGCCGATTTGTTGGATAACAGGCCACAACGAGCCGATGAAGATGAATTGGGAATATCTTATCATCAGCTTGATGAGTATTTGACAGGAAACATCGTTGATGCAGGTGTGAAAGCGAACATTGAAAAACGGTACAAAACAACCCAACACAAGCGGGAATTGCCTGTCACTCCTTTTGATCAGTGGTGGAAATAATACAGACCCTTCTTTTGCCAAGTGCAAGAGAAGGGTTTTTGAAACTTTGGGAAACATACCACGTAAACAACTAGTGTTCACATTGAATGATAGGGTGATTTCAGGAGGTTGCCATGGAGATATTGTTATGGATTATGATTGTAGTGTTGTTCGGGATCAGCATTGCGGGAATCTTCTTGCCGGTGCTGCCTGATCTGATCTTGTTATGGATTGGTTTCTTGCTTTATCAGTTTGTTCTGGTTGATCCAGGAGCAGCGGGCTTGCCTCCGTCGTTTTGGTGGGGGATGGGAATTTTAAGCTTGTTCTCTTATGGAGCGGATTTGTTGACAAACCTGTATTTTGTGAAAAAATCTGGTGGTTCCAGATTGTCATCCATTGCGGGTATTGCTGGGATCTTGCTGGGGATCTTTATTATTCCGCCTTTCGGGATGATTCTGTTGCCATTTGCGTTGATTATCGCTGTTGAAACGCTCATCCAGAAGCAGCCGCTAGATAAGGCGGTCAAAGTGGGGGTCGGTTCCCTGATCGCATTCCTCGGTAGTGCTGTAGTTAAAGTGTTCATCCAGTTGACGATGATTGCATGGTTCTTTATTGCGATATTCTAGTATGAAAAAAGCTTGGTGGCTGCTCCTTGAGTTCAGCTTCCAAGCTTTTCTTATGTAGACACTAGTGAATGTTTCTGTAGACACCAATCACTTTGCCGAGGATAGAAACGGATTGAAGGATGATCGGTTCTAGTGATGAATTCTCCGGTTGCAAACGGAAATGGGTTTTTTCCTTGAAGAAGCGCTTAACCGTTGCTTCATCTTCTTCTGTCATGGCAACAACGATATCGCCGTTGGTAGCGACGTTTTGCTGGCGAACGATGACATAGTCACCATTGAGAATGCCTGCCTCAATCATACTGTCACCTGATACCCGCAGCATGAAGACGTTGTCAGAAGAAACGAGATTTTCAGGAAGTGGGAAATACTCTTCGACTTGTTCGACAGCAGTAATCGGCTGTCCGGCTGTAACTTTACCAAGCACAGGGACTCGAACAACTGAAATATCAAAATCTTCCTGATAACGATCGCCGTCACCAAGTAACTCAATTGCCCGTGGCTTGGTAGGATCGCGACGGATCAGACCCTTTTTCTCCAAACGAGCTAAATGCCCATGAACAGTAGAACTGGAAGCTAGTCCAACAGCTTCACCGATTTCACGGACGGATGGGGGATACCCTTTATCTTTAACTTCTCTACGGATAAAGTCAATAATCGCTTGTTGTCGATTAGAAAGCTTGGACATTATTACACCTCGACTCTCTCGAACCTTTTTCTACATTATACCATGGGATCTTGCGTTCGACAAACATAAGTTCGTTTTTTTCTATTGACATGAACACACGTTCGCATTATGATAAAAACAACAAATGAGAACGAATGTTTGGGGGTAGTCGTTATGGAAGCAACTCTTTATTATCAACCGCAGGCGAAGAAAGCTGGCAGTAAGCGTGTGAAAATCGGAATTACTCGTGGGCAGGCAATCTTGTACACGTTATTATTAGGAATTGTATTTTATCTGATGGGCAGTTTGATGGTTGGGTCTGTAAATGCGGATACCACTCAATATAAAGTTGTTACAGTGAAAGCAGGTGAGAGTGTCTGGCAATTGGCAACGGAGCATTCCCAATCGGCTGATGCGGATATTCGTGAGATAGTTGATCACATCATCGAAGTGAATGGGTTGGAGAATGTTTTAATTTATCCTGGACAGTCTTTGAAAATACCTGTTCGAAATTGATAGAGGTTTCTTCGTTTTTTCCAAGCTTCCTCCCATCCAGCTTTGTGCTATAATGAAATGATAGTACGCAGCGTATCTCCTGATTTTAAAAGGAATGCGTTGATGTGGAAGGAGGGAACGAAATCGTGGTTTCAGATGAAGAGATCAAACGAATCAACGAATTAGCCAAAAAGTCTAAAGAGGTCGGACTGAACGAAGAAGAAGCCAAGGAACAGTCTGAACTGCGTCAGAAATATATTCAAGCTGTACGCACCTCCCTCAAATTCAATCTTGATTCTATTCGATATGTAGAAGATATTGAGGAAGAAAAAGGACCAAAACATTAATATAGCGTCAACCCAGGTTTTCAACGATGAGCACCCCTCTGTAGCGGGTGCTTTTCTGTCGTATGTTGATTGGTTACATAAAAGGTGGGTGGAGATACTATGAATTGGCTTGCGGTCGCTGTTGGTGGAGCTATCGGTAGCGTGCTTCGTTATATGCTTTCCTTGTTGCTGAACCAGCCTAACTTGCCTTACGGAACATGGATGGCCAACGGTGTGGGTTCACTTTTGATCGGTATGTTTTTCGTCTGGGGAAAGCAGAAGGGCATCATGTCCCCTGTTCTCTATATTTTTCTGACAACTGGCATCATGGGTGGGTTTACGACTTTCTCTACCTTTTCTCTTGAAGTCGTTCAATTCATTCAAAGTGGGATGTGGGAACGAGCGTTCGTGTACTCGGTTTTGAGTCTAGGCGTTGGCCTTGTCGGAGTCTTCTTGGGTATAGTTGCTGGTCGTCAGTTTTTTCTCTAAGAGACTCATGCCCTGCAACGCTTTGATTCACACTTTATTTTATAGCCAACAAATCCGTTATTTGATAAGATGGATAGTGCTTTCCATTTTTTAGTTGATAACAATTACACCACAAATGGGTTATTTAAGGAGGGGAACGCTTTGTCGGTTCGCCATTCAGCCTATCAATCGGAGCAAGAACATCTTGACCGAACAGTATCAATCATAGAGAAAGAAATTACACAACTGAGTGAAGATATTCGTGAAGCAACGGATGATTACGTCAAGCAGGTGGTGAATTATAACAAGGCAAAAGAACTCCGCCACCTCGAATATGCTAGAACCAAACCGTATTTCGGTCGTATCGACTTCCTGAAAGAGGAAACCTATGACCTGGATCGTGTTTACATAGGAAAAAGAGGCGTGGTGCGAAGTGATACTTTCGATGCTGTCGTTGTAGACTGGAGGGCACCGATTGCTAGTCTTTACTACAGCGGAGAAAGCAAAGATGCATTCTATCGCATCCAGAATGGGATCGTCAGAGGCGAAGTGAAGTTAAAACGAAACTTTGCAATTGAAGAGGGACAGATCAAAGGGATCTATGACGGTGCGTTGAAAGAGACGATTGATCGTGAAGTAGGAGATCCGGAAGAGTATCTTGATGAAGGATACATCGATGAATTCCTTGCTTCTACGTTAAATGAGAACAACGATGGCAGGCTCAAGGACATAGTTGCTACGATTCAATCAGAACAAAATGATATTATTCGTGCCTTGAAAGATCGCCCGGTTGTCGTTCAGGGGGTTGCAGGAAGCGGGAAAACAACGATCGCACTGCATCGCCTTTCTTATTTGATTTATAACTATCAGGATACGTTGGCATCCAAGCGGTTCATGGTGTTTGCTCCCAATAAATTGTTCCTGAATTATATCTCTGATGTTCTGCCGGAACTAGGAGTAGAAGATGTGCAGCAGTCTACCTTTGTGGATTGGGCGGCCAAGCTGATTAAAGCTGACATTCCAAAAGGCTGGCGGATATTGGACCCGAATCGACCGCTGACCTTGTTCTTTGGTGAGTTGCCTGATCAGGATTCTCCACGATATACGGAATGGCTGAAGGAATGCTCGGTGGCCAAGAATCGAATGCTGTTTAAGGGATCGCTTGCTTGTAAAGAAGCTCTTGATTCATTCATTCCTTATTTGATCGAGGAACATATCTCTTTCAAAAATTTACGTTTCCTATACAACAAAACAGAACAATCGTTCGGGTTGGGCGGAAATGAAATCAAGCAGCTATTTATCGAAGTTTATGCCCATTTGCCATTAAGTGCACGGATGGTTGCCCTACGGAAACACATGAAGCAAGACATTAGCAAGCAGTTTTACTCCCATCTGCGTGAGCGAAAAATTGATCTGGACAAACAAGGTCTTGCCAAATTTGAAAAGAAAATTGATCAAATCGTAGAGAACTATCTTAAGGATTGGCCAACCTTTGAGGCATTTTCTTTGTATCGCATGCTCATGAGTGATGAACAGAACCTTCGCAGACTGGTTTCATCCGATATTCCAGATGAAGTTCTTTCCGATGTAGCTCTTTCCTCCAAAGTGATTTTTGAGGAAAGCCGGTTGGAAGCCGAAGACTTGGCGCCACTGCTTTATTTGAAGGATATGGTGGAAGGGTTGGAGCCGAATGGGGTATTTGACCATGCGGTAGTCGATGAAGCACAGGATTTAAGTCCATTGGAGATTGCTATGATTTCTCGAATGACTAAACAAAATTCTGTCACGATTGTTGGCGATATCGCTCAGGGAATCCATAGCTATCGTGGATTGGATACATGGAATGATTTGCTTGCTGGCATTTTTGCCAATCGAACAGTGGAGTATTACAAATTGGAGCAGAGCTATCGTTCGACTATTGAAATTATGAATTGGGCCAATCGGGTCATTGCTCATGTAAAGAGGCTGGAGGGGACTCAGGCAGTTCCAGTACTCCGCCATGGCGAGGAACCGCAAGTTGTCTCGGTCGCGCCAAATGAAAAACTGGATCAGCTTGTACTGAAAAAAGTGCAGGAATTGACGGCAGAAGGATTTACATCAGTTGCCATTGTTACGAGAACCATCGAGAAAAGCAAACAGTTATTCAAACGCCTCAAGGCAAATGTAACTGATCTCGTTTTGTTGTCTGCCAAAGATCAGGAGTATCCGGGTGGAGTAAGCGTTATTCCAGCATTTCTGACCAAAGGGCTACAGTTCGATTGCGTCCTTCTGGTCGATGCCGATCAGGATCATTATCAGATGAATGAAGAAGAAGCCAAACTTCTGTATGTTGCGATGACGAGACCCGTACATAGACTGTATCTCTTTGCAAATGAGGGAAAGCTTACACCGCTTCTACAACAGGAAAATGAATAAGCAATAAAATAAAACGTGGAGCCATGAAGGTTCCACGTTTTGTTTGAGAGGTTAATTGGGGCCTCGCCCGAAGCCAGCGATAGCTAGAGTCGGGAGGGTTTCTTAATGATCGCCGCTGTTGCCTTTGCTTGGGTTCGTCAAAATAAATCTTTCTTCTGGTATGTAAAGGTAATCAATGACGAGACCATCTAATAGCTCTTCGTCCTTTTCCAGGATGACATCGATTTCTTTGTCAGTTGAGATAACAACATCTTTTTCAGTAGGCGTATCCAATGCCAGTCCATAATGGGCATGGTCACCATGCTTGTGATCGACGTAAGCACGGATTTTGAGTTCTTTATTTTCTTCGTGTTCCAAAACTTCACGTAATTTTTTTGCAGCATTGCGAGTTATTTTGCATTTCATCGCAGTCAGTCTCCTTGTTATTGATAGATTTCATTCATACGATTTCTTCATCTTAACAAGAATAGGGGCAATCTGCAATGAATGCCAATGGTGCGCCTCTTATCTTTTTTTGCGAGGATTTGTATAATGGTACAAAAGTGAGCTTTCACAACACTGCTTATTTTGGCTGAACTTTGTACTTTCTACCTGATTCCAGAAGCCATTGATCGAGTGCGTTTACAGGAAAGAATTTGATCTGATTCACCTGAATGTATGGAATATCTGTCTGCTGAATCAGCATGGTAAGATCAGCCCTGGATATTCCGAGATACTCAACTACATCGCTTTCTGTCAGAAGCTTTTTCTTTTGAGCGATGTTTGCTGCAGGTTGTTCTTCTTGCATTCGGTAGGCGATGCTGTTTAACCCATTAGTTATACTGCTTGTATCCAAATCGGCACTAAAAGACACCCTGCCCAAACCGTTGTAGATGAACCAGGCGCCGATGATAATGGAAACACCTAGAAATAGATAATTTTTTTGTGTCGATTGATTATCCATAAATAAATCTCCCCTCGTAAAACAATGGAAATATTGTAACATAAATCCAGGTAGGAGCGGCTGATAATTTATGGCTATTAATATAGAAGGAGTGAAGAAACTTGATCGATTTACGAAGTGATACCGTTACAAAACCGACAGAAGCAATGATCCATGCCATGGCTACGGCTGAAGTGGGAGATGATGTGTACCGTGAAGACCCTACTGTAAATCGTTTAGAGAGTATTGCTTCCGAAATTTTGGGCAAAGAAGCAGCTCTTTTGGTAACCAGTGGAACACAAGGGAACCAGGTAGCCGTGCTTACCCATTGTCGTAATGGAGATGAAGTCATTCTCGAAGCAGATTCCCATATTTTTTATTATGAGAGTGGTGCTGTGGCAGCCCTTGCAGGTGTGCAGACGAGAACGATCGCAGGGGATAGAGGTGCCATGGCGCCAGATCAAGTGAAATACGCGATTCGTGGGCAAAATATTCATTATCCTCGCACATCATTGCTCTGTTTGGAGAATACGCATAACCGTGCAGGTGGGGCGATTATCATGCCTGAACAAATGAAAGATGTGTACGAGGTTACACAAGCGCATCAGATTCCCGTTCATTTAGATGGGGCAAGATTGTTTAATGCTGCTGTTGGCTTGCAACGGAATGTGCAAGAGTTTACTCGATATGTTGATACCGTTCAAATTTGCCTGTCCAAAGGGCTCAGTGCTCCGATGGGGTCCATTCTTGCGGGAACCAAAGATTTTATCGAGGAAGCTCGTTGGTGGCGTAAAAAACTGGGGGGAGGAATGAGACAAGCCGGATATATGGCTGCTCCGGGAATTTTGGCACTGACAGAAATGGTTGATCGGTTAGCCGAAGATCATCATCATGCACAATCCCTGGCAGATGGATTAAAAGCCTTGTCTCTCTCCGTTCAGAAAGTTGATACAAATATCGTTCTGGTTGATACTACCAATACAGGCCTCACAGCCGAGCAGCTCCTATCTGAATTAGCTGATCGCGGAGTGTATGCCGTTGATTTTGATCAATTCGTCGTTCGTTTTACCACCCATCGCCATATTGCAGAAAATGATGTTCAGGAAGTCTTGCGAGTAATGGGAGAAATTTTGAACAAATAAAAGAATAGTGCATCGCATTTAGGAAGAGTGTAGAGATTAAGTTCTTTACACTCTTTTATGTAATATTATTTGTTCATTTTTCAGACATTTACAACAAAAGCAAGCAATGATAACATCCAAATAAGGTAAAAAAAGTAAAACAGAGAAAAGAATGTAGGTGAGGGAATGGCTACGTGCCAAGAGGTGTTGATGTACACCACGTTGGGGGAGCTAATTCAGAAAAACCGGAAACAGGCTGATATAAAATTGTCTGAATTGTCAAGAATGTCTGGAGTTAGCAAAGGGGTTATCTCCAAGATCGAAAACAGCGAAACCAAGCGACCGGAGTTTAAAACGATTCTATCTTTAGCCAAAGCGTTACATATTCCTTTTGAACAAATTATTGAATATTACATAATAGTAGAGCAGCGTCCTGACGTCTTGAAAGAGATACTCATGGAGTCGATTCAGCTTTCCAATATGCCTTTGGCTTGCAAAGTTGCTCTGCATTTTCTTCAAACTCATTACGAAGATAGCGAAACGCTGATGGAGAAACTGCATCGTTTTGTCGGTGATCTTTCAGATAATAACAGTAAGCTTCCACTGTATGAAGTGATCATTAAGTATGCAAGAGAGCGTGGGATGCAGCGATTCTATGCGAAAGGGCTCCTGCAAAAGTTTTTAATTGAAATGCAAGATTTGAAACGTTTGGAAGAGTCGTTTCGACTGGGCGAGGAAGTGCTGCATTATGTAGATTTCTTGAATCAGGAAGAGAGAATTCATTTCTACTACCAGATGGCTTTTCAAGCACATGATTTAAAGAAATATGAGAAATGTATTGAGCTTGGAAAAATGGGACATGCCGAAGATTTGACGAGTAATGAAATGAAAGAGAGAGTTGCTTGGGCGATATGCAACTCGTATTATCGGATGGATGATATTGTAGGTTTGGAAGAACATCTAAAGATGTATGAAGTATTGGAATATCAGTTTGTTATTGAGCGACTGAAATACTATCGAGCCATCATTCTCTCAAGAAATGGTCTATTTGATGAAGCAATTCCATTGCTGAAAGAGTGTGTGCAGGAAGCGTCAAAAAACAACAGATTACATAGGGTCAATATTTTGCTTGAGATATTGATATTAATAAAAGATATAGATGCAGTCTTGAAAATTTTTAAACAAGAAGAGAAAAATTTTGCGTTTGATTTTACAACTCCTTACAATTTTACTGAATTGGGAAAATACTATAAACATAAAGGAGTCTTCCTTGTTTCCAACGATTGTTTTGATGAGGGAATTGAAGCCTATCTACAGAGTATGACTTATTTTTCCAAGATAAATGCTCGTGAAGAAATTATGTTATGTTCAGAAGAAATATACACACTTCATATAAAAAAGAGGAAAGAAATAAAATTAGATCTACTTGAAAGGTTGAAAAATGTGTATAATAATGTCAATACAAGGAAAGAAAGGGAGTGATAATATGAAGAAGAATTCGGCAATTCTTGCAACACTTTCGTTGGCACTGGTTTTCTCATTAGGCTTTGTACCAAACCTCGGAACAGAAGATAGCAAATCGTCAACAATTACGATTATTAAACGTACTGACGACCCAAGAGGTTGATCTATTATAAAATTGGACAAGCTGGCAATAAGCAATCATTAAGAACGCTCTCGTAGCGTTCTTTTTTCTCATATATGTCTAAAAAAAAGGTACAGCACCAAATGGGCTGTACCTCTTCCACGCATTACATCGGGTCAGACCACTCCGACCAATCTACCAACGCATGGTGTATTTCTTCATCCCGAGGTGGAAAGTACAATTCATATAAATCATTCAGCATCATGTCTGATGGCTCAGGATAGCGTTCCGGGTCAAGTCTGTCCAAGCTAGTCAACTATATCCCTTCCTTTCCATATCATCTTCACCATCTTTCCCAATGGAAGGGAAAAACATGAGCCGATTTTTATAAAAAAGCTATTGATTTTTCGTGGCAAACATAGTATATTTTTTCTTGTCCACAAGAAGCATCAAATGCCGGTGTAGCTCAATTGGTAGAGCACCTGACTTGTAATCAGGGGGTTGTGGGTTCAAGTCCTATCGCCGGCACCATAACAACATCCCCAAAAAGTGAAGCGATGCTTTGTAGCTTACACCGAGTACTTTTCGGGGGCCCCACAGTAAAAAAACAAATACATAACAAGCGTCTCGGGATGTCCGGGGCGCTTTTTTGTTAACTCAGTAAGCTCAAAAACTTTAATATGTTAAAGTTTTTGAGCTTTTCCTTTTGCGTGAGCCCAACAAGAAAAGACTTCGTTCATTGAGGTCTCCTTGGAAGTGATACCTAGCTTTTTCACGGAGAAAGGAAAAAGAGTCGGCACCCAACCCCTTTAGGGGCGCGTAGCGTTTGTCGACTCCCTTTCGGAGTGAAAGAGCGGACTTTACAATCTGCTTTGCGAACTTCCACAGAGCGTAAAGGAACGAAGTCTTTTCTTCTCTCTTGTTGAAAAATCTTCATTTTCCCCTGAAAGGAAATTTAAGCCCCTTGAAGAATTTGGTAATCGGGTAGGGATACCCTGACCATTGAAAGGGAGGCTGAATGATGAGTAAGAAGGTGCTTATCGTTACGGGAGATGCAGTAGAAGCGTTAGAGGTTTTTTATCCATATTACCGATGCTTGGAGGAAGGCTTTGAAACGGTAATTGCAGCACCAACGAAGAAAACCCTTCATACGGTATGTCATGATTTCGAGGCGCATAGCGAGACGTATACCGAAAAGCCAGCTTATCAGCTTGCAGCACATGTTTCATTTGAAGAGGTGGATCCACAAGAGTATGCAGGATTAATCATTCCAGGGGGGAGGGCTCCTGAGTATATTCGGTTAAACCCTCATCTGAAACCGATAGTTGCCCATTTCTTTGAAGCAGAAAAGCCTGTTGCCGCCATTTGCCACGGATCACAAGTGCTTGCCTTGGTCAGAGAGCATATCGAGGGCAAAGAAATGACCGCGTACCAAGCGTGCCGTCCCGATGTGGAAGCGTGCGGGGCCATTTATCAAACGAACACGCTTCATGTTCATGGTAAACTGGTTTCTGGTCATGCCTGGCCGGATTTGCCTGGGTTCATGCGAGAGTTTTTACACCTACTAAAATGACGAAGTCTTCAAAACCGCAGTCTGTAATGGACTTGCGGTTTTTTTATGTATACAGCCAACTATGGTATTCAGATTAGTACGTCAACAACAAAAAATGTCTTTTTTTTGACATGTGTATTATGTCACGATGATCCTGTTATAGTAACTGTTATAGTACGGTAAGTCGAAAAAACTAATACAGAAAAAGCTTTTTATACCAATGGTGTGAAGTAAATCACTTCATCCTGTTATTTTTTCTGATAACCTTGTGTATGAGTGAAGGACGCAATGGAATGAAACAAGAAAAAATGTTCCAGAGCAAGAATTATTACAAGCTAGAGGAGAGGTTCACATGTCCAAATTACCGAAGAAGAACGAACTTGGCTTCTTTGAGATCCGTCTAGAGTCCATCGGTGGATTAGGGGCTAACTTGGCAGGAAAAATGCTTGCTGAAGCAGGTGTACTTGGTCTTGGATTGAACGGCTCCAACTTTTCATCATATGGTTCCGAGAAAAAAGGCTCGCCAGTAAAAGCGTTTGTACGCTTCTGTGATGAAGATACGGAGATTCGCGCACACAGTCCAATCGAAATTCCGCATGTAGTTGGTGTTTTCCACGAAGCACTTTATAAAACGGTTGATGTTGTAAGCGGTCTTGAGCCAGATGGTATCGTGTTGGTTAATACAACTCGCGATTCTGACGCAGTTCGTAAAGACCTCAAACTTGACTATGGCACGTTAGCAACCATTGACGCAATGGGAATTGCTGTAGAAGAAAAAACAAAAGTAAACACTGCGATGCTCGGAGCATTGTTCCGTATCTGTCAATTCCTTGATGCAGATCAAATGCGTGCGATCATCCGTAAAACTTTCGAGAAAAAATATCCACACATGGTTGAACCAAACATTCGCACCTTCGACCGTGGTTACAATGAAGTACAATTCAACACCATCGAAGCCTCTGCTGATGCACAAGCAAAAGAATTCGTTCGTCCACAACCTGCATTCGGTTATATGACGCAACCAATCGGTGGGATGATCCTTAACCCTGGTAACAGCATTTTGAAAGACTTGAGCGGTTCTCGCCAAGGTTTCGTACCAGATTTCAATGCTGAAAAATGTATCCACTGCGCAGCCTGTGATACCGTCTGTCCGGATTACTGCTTCGTTTGGGAAGAGAAAGAAGACAAGCGTGGCCGCCTGCAAATGATGCTTCAAGGTATCGATTATCAATATTGCAAAGGTTGCCAAAAGTGCGTAGTTGCATGTCCGACACAAGCTCTTACGACATTGCGTGAAGAGATTGGCTATGCAGAAGAGAAACGTGTAAAACAAAACTTCGTATTGGCATCCAACTGAGACAGGAGGTAAGTTAACATGGCGATTAATTACGAAAAAGAAGCAGAAAAGAAAGTGAACACCGATCGTCCGGAACAAAAACTTACTTTTGAATCCGGTAACGAAATGGCAGCTATGGCTGCAGCACAAATTAACTATCATATCATGGGTTACTTCCCAATTACACCTTCTACCGAGGTTGCTCAATACCTCGATCAAATGAAAACTCGTGGCGAGCACGACGTAGTTCTTATTCCTGCTGACGGTGAGCACGGTTCTGCTGGTATCTGTTACGGTGCGGCTGCTGCTGGCGCTCGTGTAGTGAATGCTACAAGTGCAAACGGATTCTTGTACATGATCGAGCAGTTGCCAGTACAATCCGGTACTCGATTCCCGATGGTTTTGAACCTGGTAACTCGTGCAATCTCTGGTCCACTTGATATCCGTGGTGATCACTCTGACTTGTACTATGGTTTGAACCTTGGCTGGCCGATCTTGATGGCTCGTACGCCACAAGCCGTTTATGACATGAACATCATGGCGTTGAAATTGGCTGAGCATGCTGACGTTCGTCTGCCAGTTATGGTTGCTTATGACGGATTCTTCACATCTCACCAAAAACGCCGTGTAGAATACTTCGCAGATCGCAATGTGGTACAAGAGTTCGTAGGTCCAAAACCAACAAACTACCCACATCCGCTTGATCCGAAAAACCCAGTAACTATCGGGCCATACATGAATGACCCAGACTTGATCAACAACAACTTCCAACAATCCGAAGCAATGTACCGTGCAGGCGAAGTATTCCAACAAATCGCTGCAGCGTACAAAGAAATCTCCGGTCGTGAATATCCAGTATTGGATCTTTACAAAATGGAAGATGCTGAAGTGGCGCTCTTCTTACTCAACTCCGCAGCTGAAACTGCGAAAGACGTAGTAGACAAACTTCGTGCACAAGGAATCAAAGCTGGTGTTATCAGCCCGAACGTAATCCGTCCATTCCCTGTAAAAGAAATCCAAGCAGCACTCAAAAACGTAAAAGCTCTTCTCGTTGGTGAGCGCGCAGATTCTTACGGCGGAAACGGTGCGAACATGACGCATGAAGTGAAATCTGCACTTCAAAGCGACAGAGATAACAAAACAATCGTACTTTCCCGTATTTTCGGTGTAGGTGGTAAAGACTTCTTCGCTGATGATGCAGAAGAGTTCTTCCGTCTTACTACTGAAGCTGTAGAAAAAGGCTATGCGGAAAAAGAATTCGACTACTATGGTCATACACCTGGTAATGCTGACATCGAGATGAAACGTGTTCTTGAACCGCTTCACACTGACGCATTCAAAACAGGCTTGATCACTGTAACTCCAGATGAAGAAACTGGCAAGCTGAACGTGAAGATCCCACCACTTCGTCAATTGACGAAAAAACCGAAGCGTATTGCTTCCGGTCACGGGGCATGTCCTGGTTGCGGTATCTTCCCGGGATTGGAACTGTTCTTCAAAGGTATCGAGGGCGATGTAGTAACACTCTTCCACACTGGCTGTGCGATGGTTACGACTACAGGCTATCCATATAGCTCTCACAAACAATCCTACATCCACAACTTGTTCCAAAACGGTGCGCCTACGTTGTCCGGTGTAGTAGAAGCATTCTTTGAAATGAAACGTCGTGGCGAAATTGAAGTAGCTGACGACTTCACATTCGTAATGATCACGGGTGATGGTGGTATGGACATCGGTATGGGTCCTTCGATCGGTACCGCTCTTCGCAACCACAAAATGATCATCCTTGAGTACGATAATGAAGGTTACATGAACACAGGTAGCCAAATGTCTTACTCTACACCACTTGGACACATGACATCTACTTCTGGTGTAGGTAAAGCACAACAAGGTAAGAAGTTCCACCATAAAGACACTCCACAAATTATGGCGGCAACCAACATTCCTTACGTGTTCACAGGTACTGAAGCGTATCCGCAAGACCTCTTGAAAAAAGCGGCGAAAGCACAATGGTACGCGCAAAACGAAGGTATGGTTTACGGTAAAATCCTGATCACCTGCCCACTCAACTGGAAAACTCCAGACGAGCAAGGGGAAGTCATCGTAGGTGCAGCAGTAAACAGTAACTTCTTCCCGCTCTACGAGGTAGAGAACGGTGTTACTACCATCACGTACGATCCAGAAGAAAAAGGCAAAAAGGTTCCAGTTAGCGAATGGCTCAAAATGCTCGGTAAATCCAAGCACATGCTCAAGCCTGAAAATGCGGAAATGCTCGAAGCATTCCAAGGTGAAGTTGATCGTCGATGGAACAAACTCAAAGCAAAACACGAGAACCCATACTTGTAAAAAATGGATTGAGGGAAGATACTTTCTTCCCTCTTTCTCTGTTTTTGTTGAACATCGTCTATAAAAGTTTTTTGTTGTTAGGGGAATATTTTGCTTGTTTAGGGAATGATAGTTCCTATACAATGACTAAAGAAATTACTATTAAAATATTTTTTATGTAGGAGACAAACAACATGACAATGAACTGCATTACCGTATATACCGACAACTATGAATCATTTTCAGATATCTACGAAGAAGTGCTGGCGACGCAGTTTGGCGAGGATGAGGAAAAAGAAATTGATGGGATTACTGTGAGCAACTCAGGTGAAGTGCCGGAAGATTACATTGATAAAATGAAGAGCAAACCTGGAGTAGCCGTAATGAAAAACCGTCGCAAAGGGATTACCATCATTCAGCGAAAAGAATGTTTCGAAGTGTTGATTCCTGCACCTGTTGCTGTTTCATAAGCAAATAAATGGTCATGACCGTTTATTTGCGACGTACATAAATAGAAGATGTGCCATATGTAGAGGAGGAATCACATGGACCAGAGATGGAGCTTACAAGAGCTGTATTCTTCATTTGAATCTGCTGAATTCAAGAGGGATATGGAAGCGGTGGATAAAGCGATTCTTGATCTGAAAGAGTGGGGAGCAGCAAACCTGCAGAATCCAGAAAACGCTGTGGAAAAAATGGAGACGTTCCTACGAAAGCTAATCGACTTTTCACAATACTTTACTAGATTGATCAGCTTTAGCGAACTGACTCTCAGTGTGGAAGCTACGAATGAAAAGGCGCTCTCCATGGTTGAGCAATTGGAAAATAAGTATACGGAATTAACCGAGCCGACTGTTTTATTCCAAAAATGGCTTGGCTCTTTGGCAAACCTTGATGATCTGATTTCTCAGTCATCCTTCCTTAAAGAACATCGTTACTACATAACAGAGAATGCAAAGAAAACAAAATACCTGTTGAGTGAACAAGAAGAGATTCTCATCGCAAAAATGAAAAATACAGGTTCATCCGCATGGAGCAAGCTGCAAGAAATGCTGAGTGCTACTCTGTTGGTGGACATTACGCTTAATGGCGAAGAGAAGCAATTGCCGCTCTCAGTCGTACGTAACCTGGCTGATGATGCTGACCCTGAAGTTCGCAAAACAGCCTATGAAGCCGAGTTGAAAGCTTACAAGAAGATTGAACAATCTTCTGCTGCCGCTTTGAACGGGATCAAAGGCGAAGTTATCACACTTGCAAAAAGAAGAGGGTATTCTTCACCGTTAGAAAAAACGCTTTTCGATTCTCGGATGGACGAAGCGACACTGGAAGCCATGCTTACGGCAATGAAAGAGAGCCTGCCTGCTTTCCATAAGTTTTATCGCAAAAAAGCAGAGCTTCTGGGACATTCAAACGGTCTTCCTTTCTACGATTTGTTTGCACCAATGGGCGAAGTAACCATGCGATATACCTATGAAGAAGCCCGTCGTTTCATCGTGGAGCAGTTCCGCACATTTAGCGACAAGTTAGCTGATTATGCAGACTATGCGTTCGAACATAAATGGATTGATGCCGAACCACGGGAAGGCAAACGCGGTGGAGCTTTCTGTCACAACCTGCATGTGATCAAGGAAAGCCGAATCATGTCTAACTTCACAGGCAGCTTTGGTGATGTATCGACGTTGGCACATGAATTGGGTCACGGTTATCACGGAGCTTGCTTGAATGAAGAGTCATTCCTGAACTCAGATTATCCAATGCCGATCGCTGAGACGGCATCCATCTTCTGCGAGACAATCATCACTAATGCGGCGTTAAAGAATGCAAATAGTGAAGAAGCATTTGCGATACTGGAAAATGAATTGACTGGTTCTGGTCAGGTCATCGTAGATATTTACAGCCGTTTCCTGTTTGAAAGCGAAGTATTCCGTCGCAGGGAAGAGAGCTCTATTTCTGTTAACGAGTTGAAAGAAATCATGCTGCAAAGCCAAAAGGCTGCTTATGGTGACGGTTTGGACCACAATGTGCTGCATCCGTATATGTGGACTTGTAAACCGCACTACTACTATGCCGATTACAACTTCTACAACTTCCCGTACGCATTCGGATTACTGTTTGCCAAAGGGTTGTATGCTGAGTACCTGAAACAAGGTGACTCATTCGTGGAAGCGTACGATCGTCTTCTCTCCATCACAGGAAAGAACGACATTGCTGAAGTAGCCGCTACCATGGGTGTGGATGTGCGTTCTGTTGATTTCTGGCGTGGGTCGCTACAATTGATTGCGGCAGACATCGAGAAATTTATCGCATTAAAATAAGGTATAGAAGCAGAAGGACCGGGAGACCGGGAATTCTGCTTTTTTTATACCAGGTTGGAGGTTGAGTACATTGGATATGTTGTTAAAAATAATAGAGTTGGATTTTGCTTATTTGGATACGTTCTCCAAGCGTGTTGATACAGAGTGGGGTAGCTTGTTTTGCAACGAAAAGAACCCGTTGTATTACGATGCAAATCATGCCCATGTTCACCGATTGATTCAAGACCCTGTACAGGTGGTAGATGAGGTCATCACGTTTTATCAATCGAGAGGAATTTTCCCAAGATTCTATATTTACGATATTGATCAGCATCAAGCATTGCTTGCTGAATTAAGGGCACGCCAATTTGGAATCGAAGAGCTGGTTGCACCGGTACAACTGTGGCAGGGCAAAGTGATTTCGTTAGAAAGAAACCCAGCAGTCACGATTGAAAAGGTAACGGAGGCAAACTTCGACGAAGCAGTGGCCATTGAGTGCAGTATCAAGGAGCTGGGCGGAAAAATCCGTGAACAGGCGCTTCGTGAGGAATTCAACCACTCTGGCTACACTCACTTCCTTTTGCGTTACGAGGGTGTTGCCTGTTCTACCGCTTGTATCTTTCAACATGGCTCCCAAGCACGCATGGAGAGTGTAGCGACACTGGAAAGCTATCGAGGAAAGGGTCTGATCGGAGAACTGATTGCTCATGTACAAGAAGAGGCAATTAAGAAAGGGTATGAGAATTTATGGGTTTTTCCGATCAATGAAAGAGTGGAGAAAGTTTATCAGAAATACGGTTTTGAAACAGTTGATAGTGTTCGAGTTGCTCATGCTTTCTTGGGTGGAAAAAGTATTGCTGAAGTCAGAGAGGGATAGTTATAGTAAGTAGTAATTGACTGATAAAAACGGAGGCTTTCTATGGTTCAGGTCGATACAATTTTGAAGACCAAATTGTTTATCCCCCGGTTGCCACATATGATGATTTCCAGAGATCGTTTATTACAGAAAATGAATCAATTTTGTACAACTCGGTTACTCATCGTTTCGGCACCCTCTGGCTTTGGGAAAACAACTTTGTTAAGTGACTGGATTCAACAATTGGGGCATCCGGCAGCATGGGTATCCTTGGACAAGGAAGAGGACGATCTTGCAAGGTTTTGGGCTTATGTTATTTCCGCCTTCCAAAAAAACCACCAAAGCTTGGGTAACCAGGTTCTTGCCTTATTGCAATCAACCATTCAGCCATCTTCTCAGGATATTGTCACTCTACTTATAAACGAGCTACTTGCGATTGAAACAGATGTTGTTCTTGTTCTTGATGATTTTCATGTGATAAAAAATGAGTCCATTCATGAGTCGTTATCCTATCTTGTGGAACGGATACCCGAACATGTTCATATTTGCATCAGTAGTAGAGAAAAAGTGCCGCTTGCAATAGGAAACCTGCGAATGAAGGGATTCATTTGTGAAATTGAATCTGCTGAAATGAAATTTACCAAGGATGAGATTGCTGCCTACTGGGAAAAACAGCAAGGAGAAGCCTTGTCTGAGAACGATTTGACTGTTTTGGAAGATCGTACGGAGGGGTGGATAGCGGCTCTGCAACTTGCAGTGATGCTTTGTAAAAATGAATCCTCACTTTCGCCTGTTTTATCGAAATTTTCCGGAAAAAATCGATATGTAACGGAATACTTGCTAGAAGAGGTATTTAGTCATTTGCCGCGTAATGTTCAGGTGTTTCTCATGATGACTTCGCTGTTGGAGCGGTTTAACAGAGAGTTGTGCAGTCAGTTCTGTGAAGTAGTAACACTGGAAGAAACATTTCAAGTTAATCAACAGGCAAGCCTGCTGCTTGTCCCTCTGGATGAGGAAGGGTATTGGTATAGGTACCATCGACTATTCGCAGATTTTTTGCGTGCTCAATTACAAAGACAATTACCTGAACAGATTGCGGTCGTTCATCGGAAAGCAAGCGAGTGGTTTGTATCCCATCAGCTCATTGGGGAAGCCATTGATCATTCACTGGCTGCAGGCGATCAGGAGAGAGTGGGACATTTAATTGGGGTGTACGGCAAGGAATTCTTGAAAAGCGGGGAAACGACGAGACTGGCTGGTTGGCTGAGGCAGCTTCCAACATCCGTAACAGATGATCCGGTTCTATTAATTATTTCCTGCTGGGTGAATATGCTAATAGGGAATTCGGATGCTGCTCTACTTGCAATGAACCGGCTACAGGCTGTCATACAAGAAAAATCAAACCATTTATCAGATGAATTACGAGATCGTTTTAGTGAAGAAGCAGCCGTTATCAAGATGTTTAGTCCCGTGTTTCAAGGGAATTACCTGCTTGCTTATCAAATGTTGGCTGAGTTACACGATAGAGACGACTGGAAAGAAGTTCATCGTAATTATAAGGGCCGACTTGTACTTGATTTTGGTATTGAATTGAACCGAGGGTATGCTTCTGTTACCGTATTCGGCAAAGTCAAACAAGCAGAAAGCTATCACAGTCTCTTTGCTGCCTTTGTTGAAAAGAATCCCTTTATGAAGGAGTTCCACTTTATCGCAAACCACTACTCGGTTCTTGGTGGGATCCGATACGAACAGAATGAATTGGAGCAAGCGATGCATTTTGTCGACAGGGCAATCGATGTGTGTTTGCAAAAGGTAAATTGGGGGGCGTATATACCTGCTGTATTAACGAAAGCACGCATATTATGGACGAAGGGACAGTATGAAGAATCAATGGACGTCGTGAATGAGGCGATTTCCATGACGAAACGTTCAGACAATAATCAGCAACACTGGTTACATATCCTCGAAGCGTTCTCGGTAAGGTACTATCTGCTTCACAGCAACATGGAGGCAGTAAACGAATGGGTGAAAACCAATCATCTCTCCATAGAAAGACAAATTAGCAAATATCAAGAGTACGAAAATATAACATACATTCGTGTTTTAATCGCCCAGCTAAAGTATACGGAAGCGCTCCAATTTTCTCAGTCTCTGGAAAAAGCGGTTCAACGAGAAAATCGACTGGGAAGCCTGCTTGAAACCTACCTTTTGCAAGCTGTAATGCTATATCGTCTCGGAGAAGCGGAAAAGGCAATCAAGACACTGCATAAGGCACTTGTGATCGCAGATGAGGATGGATACTTCAGGACACTTCTGGACGATGGAGATATGCTTTCAGATGTTTTCGAGCATTATCTCGGAGTGAGAAAGAACCGTTACCTAGGTGACCTGAATACGGGTGTGCTCCTGCTTTTTGTTGAGAAAATATATAGCTGTATTCTTGAAGAAGATACCACCAGCAGAAACAAAATGACAGATCCAGCAAAAAAACTTGCTCTTCTTACAAATAGGGAAAGGGAAGTGGTAAGTTTGTTGGCTGTGGGGTATACAAACAAACAAATCGCCGAAGAATTATGTATTTCGAGTGGAACAGTTAAAATCCATCTGAACCGAGTTTTTGAAAAAATGGATGCTACAAACCGGATCCAAGCGATTCAAAAAGCCAAACTGCTCGGTATTATTCACTAACTGCGAGGAAAAAATAACAAAACTTGTCGAATTAAGGGATTTATGGTTATAATCTGAATATGGTTTTTTTGTTTTATTTTCCGTTTATATCCATTTTATTATTTAAAGGAGTGTAGGTTATGGAATGGTATCTGAAAGTTTTACAGAATTATGTCGGTTTTTCTGGACGTGCAAGAAGAAAAGAGTATTGGATGTTTGCTCTCTTTAGCTTCCTTGTTTCCATTGTTCTAACGATTTTGGAGAATCTCGTCGGTCTTACTTCCGTTCTGAGTGGTATTTATTCATTGGCTGTATTATTGCCATCGTTGGCTGTAGGCGTACGGAGATTGCATGATATTGGCAGAAGCGGTTGGTGGCTCCTCATTGGGCTAATCCCATTAATTGGTGCCATTGTTTTAATCGTATTCTTTTGCCAAGACAGTCAAGAGGATAATCAATACGGCGCAAACCCGAAATATTCTTCTTACTAAGCAAAAAAACCGTAAGCCTCTCCTGATAAACAGGGGAGGCATTTTTATGCACTCCCCCACTGAGTCACCCGATTATTCTGGTATATTCATATAAACGAATTCCCATAGATGACCATCGATGTCTTGAAAACTCCATGTGTACATAAAACCATGATCAATTGGGTCGTTGTAAGCCGTTCCACCAGCAGCAAGTGCCCTGTTAACTATCTCATCTACTTGCTCACGGCTTTCCGCTGAGAGTGCCATGATGACTTCCGTACTTTTGGATGAATCAGCAATTTCCTTTTTGATAAACGTCTGGAAAAACTCTTCCACCAACAACATGACAAAAGTGTGATCATTGATAATCATGCAAGTTGCTTTTTCGTCGGTAAATTGGGGGTTGAATTCGAATCCTAATTTTGTAAAGAACTCAATAGTCTTGTGCAAATCTTTGACAGGCAAGTTGACAAACGTTTTGTCAGCGGTAAGTGCCAATCGTATCACCCCTAGAATGGTAGTATGTGTGCAGTAAAACTGCCTCATTCTATTTCTTGTCCAAGGAATTGATTTCCTTCTTTTCCCAACAGTTTCGCAAGTAAGACAAGTTTCATTGATACAATAAAAAAAGAAGAAAGCAAACTGTTTGCTTTCTTCTTACTCATTAACTGCGTGAGATTGGTTGAAGGTATTCAAAAACGTTGCCATCAGGGTGACGGGCTATCATCATATTGCCAGATGGTACAGTGGCAGGACCTACTAGTACTTCTCCGCCAGATTGAGTAACAAAGTTTTTTGCTTCTTCAAGGGAGTCTACTACAATTGAAGCAGTGACACGAATGCTGTTTGTGTCTGCCCCAGCAATCATCACGATCTGATCGAAGCGGGCTATTTCCATTGTTTTTACTTGCATGATTCCTTTTGGTTCAGCTTTCAGCAGCTCTTTGTAAAAATCAAGATTCGAATTCACATCGGATACGTAGACCCGTGGAACAACGGCTAACACTTTCATGAAATCACCTTTTTACATGTAGTAGTGTTGTGGTGCATTCACTTAGGTGTAACTTTCATCACAACAGTTTCATGATAGTCTAATTTGCTTGGCAAAACCATAGCAAACCTGTGACAAGTAGGCGAAAATGCTGTAATTATGCTACATTTATAAGAAAGAAAAACTATCTATAAAGTGGGAGACGGATAAATGGGACGTTTTGAAACATTGATCGCCTATATGGATCGATTGATTGACTTGAAAAAACTGAATGTAGATGTCGATCGTGATATAAAAGATTGTAATGAAGCAATCAAACAGGAGATTGGGATCATGATGGGAAGAAAAGAGGGCCATTCTTCATCGACAGGCTCCCCTTTTGGCAATAAACAAGATGAAACTGGCTTTAATCCATTTATTAAACGGAAACAACAGGATGCCTTTGCAGGGAAGAAGTTTAATCCGTTTTTTGAAGAATAGGGCTAGTTCCTTATGAATCGGAAGCTACATTCAGTTTCCGTTTTTTTCTTTTGGGCAAGAAGTACACCCAACCGGTTACTGTTAAAATTACAACCAGGATTGAAATAACTTCTAATAAAGTTACATAGTTGATATCTTCCCATTCACCAACGTGCAGTCCGTAAAATAAGTCTAGAATCGGGTCTTGTTTTAGTGCTGTTATCTGTCCGTTTTTATCAACCGTAATACGCAAGATGGGGTCCCGTTTGACATAAACTTTAAAGTTTTCTCCTGACTTTGTAATGGAGCGAATTTCTTCCCATTTATATTCTCCTGTTTTGATAAGTGCATCACCAACATAAGAGATCGTGTAGTCTGAGGAGGTAGCTGGAAGAGCGATGGATGTGGTTTTCAAATCATTGGCTTTTTCTTGATACCAAGGTACGTTGAAAAGCAAAAATCCTGTAATCACCCACATCATTAAAAACAGGCTGACAATCAAGCCGATATAGCGGTGTAAATTTCTGTTTAGTTTATTCATTACTGCACCTCTTTGCTGTTCTATCATTATCTTGAAAACAGATTCTACTATAACGTGATAGGCTCACAAATGATATAGCCCGTGAGAGCCATATAAAAAATGCCACCGAAAGATAACCTTCGATGGCATTTGTTTATATGGCTTCCATTATTCAATGACAACATTAGCTGGTTGTTCGATCTTCTTTGTCGACCCGCTCATCAGTGGATACAGAATAAATCCGAGTAAGAACAGTCCGATTCCCAAACCAAATGTTTTGAGGTCTGCCGTTCCGCTCTTGATTACCCATGCAGAGTAGGCAACAGCAAGGAAAGCGATGATACCATCCTTTACACGGGAGCCTGGCTCTTGATTGTAGGTTTGTCCCGTAATGACCAGCTTCAATTGATAGATAGCTGATACGAGGTAAGGAATGAGATAGGCAAGTGTCGCTACCACTGTCACGAATGCGAATGCTTCGGCAATTGTACCAGAAATCGTAGAGAAGACAAATAGCTGAGAAAATACATTGGTTACAATAAGGGAAGCGGAAGGGCTTCCGTGCTTATTTGATTTCATAAACAAACGTGGAAAAATCCCGGATTGTGCCGCTTGATACGGAATCTCTGCACTTAAAAGAATCCAGCCTACAGAGGTTCCCAATAGAGATGCCACTGCAAGTAACGCCATCAACGTACCGCCAGAGCTTCCGATTACAGCAGTTAATGCATCAACGAGCG
This sequence comes from Brevibacillus nigriterrae, assembly GCF_049846925.1. Classification (NCBI taxonomy): domain Bacteria; kingdom Bacillati; phylum Bacillota; class Bacilli; order Caryophanales; family Paenibacillaceae; genus Brevibacillus; species Brevibacillus nigriterrae. The sequence continues at coordinate 102,032 of NZ_JBNCMT010000001.1, read as the reverse complement.
GTTTGTCAGAGGCTTTCAGTGCTTCTTGTGGCAAAACGCCCATAGTAAGCAACGTAATTCCAATATAGATGGCCAAAGCGATCCCAAGGCCTGTGACGGTTGCCCGTTTTACATCACGTTGTGAACGAGCACGCCCGGAGAAAATAACCGCCGATTCGATCCCGACGAACGCCCAGAGAGTAGCGAGCGCAGCCAAGTTGATTTGACTGCCCAGTCCATGGACAACTCCATCTTCATCGGTTACAGGCAGATAGAATTCGCTCAGGTTGGCTGCATTAAACGCGTAAAGCGATGCAACGATGAATAATCCAAAGCCGAGTACCTTTGTCGCAGTAGCGAAGAAGTTTAATTTACCTGCACCATTTAAACCACGGAGTAAAATCGCATTAATTCCCCAAAGCAGGGCACTGCATACAAGGAACGAAGTTAGTTTTCCCATTTCAACAGCAAAAGAGCCAATGGTGAAAAGCACACGCTCATCTTTCATAATAGGAAAGAACGTAGAGAGATACCCTGCGAAAGTCGTGATAATCGCTACGTTACCGGAAGCGTTGGCAATCCAACACCCCCAAGCCATACTGAAACCTGCCATATTGCCTGCTCGGCGTGATGTGAACAAGGCACGTGCATAGCTTTGTGGTCCGGCTGTCAGCTCAGGGCGACGTACAGACAAGTTACCAAATACAAGTGCAATCATGAGAACACCTAAGCCGGTTAGCAACCAGGCAAGCGTAACACCCAGTGGACTTGCAGTATTGGCAAGTGAGCTTGGCAGCATGAAAATACCTGAGCCCACCATATTTCCAACAACGAATGCAGTCAGGAGCCAGAAACCCCATTTTTTTGTAGCCATAATACTTCCTCCTGATAAAGTGATAAAGAGAAAAAGGAAATAAAAAAGTGCCGGGAATCGAGAATCGAGTCCACAGCACTTTTGCTATGCAAACCCGCATCCGTTCTCAACGTAAAAGATAGTACTCCACAAGGACGTATTCCTTGTGACAGTCCCACGTCTGTTCGACGTGGTCCCAGCAGGCTGTGTGAAATGGGCAACAGCAAGCTTCGGCGACTTTCCCTTTCAACAGATCTTCATCGGCTCCATCCAAGCCTCCGATCAGCTACTAATAATTGTCGCAACCTCTACCTCATCGTGAGAACACAGATGAGGATTTTTTTATATATAAACTTTTTATACCGTTGCTCAGTATAGCAAGTCCATGAAACAATCGTCAAATGGAATTTTTGTTACACAGAGTAATTCTTTGAATGGATTGGGATACTATGCTTACCAATCATTATGCAAAGAGAGGTATTTACTCCATGATTTCAGCGAAACAAAGGGAATTGTTAAACAAACAAATGAAGCTGGAAGAAAGCAAGATTGTCAACATTGTGTTAAAGGATGACACACAAGTTGCAGGCGAAATTGATCAAACGACCAGTCAGGGTATCCATTTGACTGATGGCAGGAAGTATAGCTATGAAGATATACAAGAAATTAATGGTTTATTATAAAACTTCTTTACCTTCTCTTGTCAGGCAAAAAAATAGCGAATGGCATCAGGTAACTGATTTTGCCACAATCCCCATACGTGTCGTCCCGGTTGTTCGGAATAGTGCAAGTGCGCCTGTTTTTCTTCTAGAAGAAGCTTGGCCCGACGATTCCAATCGACGAAATCGAAGGTACCGATATTGGTTTCGACTTCGGTTTCTTCCGTCCCAACAACCATCCATAACTTGAGCCAGGAAAGGTTATCTGTCTCTTGGATGCGATCCAGTGTCGGTTGAAAGAAAGCGCCAGAAAGGGAAATCATTCGCTGGAATACCTCGGGATGATCCAAAGCAAGATGTAAGGATACAGTCCCGCCAAGAGAATCTCCTGCGATGACTCGGGATGAGATATCTTTGCGTACTGGGTAGCGGTCCTCTATGTAGGGTAGCAATTCTTCGACAAAAAAGCGCTTGTACATATCATTGCGTGAACCGGTAGGGGAGTATTCGCTGGTTCTTTTACTTCGCTCAACGGAGACTCCCACGATGATCATGGGTTCGATGTCATCCTCGAGAATCAGTTGATTGGCAATCGTGGCAATTCGGCCCATCGTGAAAAATTCGTTGCCATCCTGACAATAAATCACTGGATAAGAGAGAAGCTCATTATACCCGGGAGGCAAATATACCTTGCAGGAGCGGGTAATTCCCAATCGTTCACTATTGACTTCTTCTTTGACAATGGTGCGGTTTACATAGCTTGTCATTCATTATTCCTCCTATGTTTAACACTATAAACAATATAAAAAATAAAAAAAGAGTAAAAAAGTTATTGAAATTTATTGATACAGATTTTATCATGAATAGTAACAGGAACGAAATAAGCTTGAATAAAGCTGATTTAATACAGATACACAGATGGTTTGTGCAACTATAACAGTTCGTTTCTAGGTACACAATTCTTGTTAATCCTACGAAGAGGTGATTTCATTGAGTATTTCTACTGCTGAGAAGCTTCGTGATTCTGCTCCACTCCAAATACTTGCACCAGACGGCACTGTAGTCAATCCAGGAATGATGCCGAAAATTACTGATGAAGAACTGAAAGAATTGATGCGTAAAATGGTTTTCACCCGTGTGTGGGACCAACGTGCGATTAGCTTGAACCGTCAAGGACGTCTCGGTTTCTACGCTCCCGTAGCAGGTCAGGAAGCAGCGATGATCGGTTCCCAGTCTGCTCTTGCCAAAGAAGACTTTATTCTTCCTAGCTATCGTGACATTCCACAAATCGTTTGGCATGGATTGCCACTTTATCAAGCTTTTCTCTACTCCCGTGGACATATTCATGGCGGACAAATTCCGGATGATGTGAACGTATTAATGCCGCAAATCATCATCGCAGCGCAATGTACACAAGCGACAGGTGTTGCGATGGGTTACAAGCTTCGTGGCGAAAAGAAAGTAGCAATCAACTACTTCGGTGATGGTGCTACATCTCAAGGTGATTTCTACGAAGGCATGAACTACGCTGGGGTATACAAACTCCCTGTAATCTTCTTCTCTCAAAATAACGGATATGCGATCTCTGTTCCTTTTGAAAAGCAAACTGCTGCACAAAACATCGCCATTAAAGCAGTAGCTGCTGGTATCGAAGGTGTACGTGTAGACGGTATGGATGTTCTCGCTGTTTACAAAGCAGTCCAAGATGCAAAAGAACGGGGTACTTCTGGCGAAGGTGCTACATTGATCGAAGCACTTACTTACCGTTATGGTCCACATACCATGGCAGGTGACGACCCAACTCGTTATCGTACAACTGAAGAACAAGGCGAATGGGAGCAAAAAGATCCACTCATTCGCTTCCGTAAATACGTGACAGGCAAAGGCCTCTGGTCTGAAAAAGACGAAGAAGCTGTTATCGAAGAAGCAAAACAAGCGGTTGCTGATGCGATCAAAAAAGCGGATGAATATCCGAAGATGAAAGTGACCGATTTAATTGAAGTGATGTATGAAACACTGCCTCCAGAGCTTCAGAAGCAGATGGCAGAATATCAGGCGAAGGAGACGAAGTAAACTATGGCACAAATGACGATGGTTCAAGCCATTACAGACGCGATGCGCGTCGAATTGGCTCGTGATGAGAATGTTCTGGTCTTCGGGGAAGACGTTGGAAATAATGGCGGTGTATTCCGTGCAACAGACGGATTGCAAAAAGAGTTCGGCGAAAACCGTGTATTTGACACACCACTTGCAGAATCAGGAATTGGTGGTTTGGCAGTAGGTTTGGGCATCAATGGTTTTCGACCAGTAGCTGAAATTCAATTCTTTGGTTTCGTATTTGAGACAATCGATGCGATTGCTTCACAGGCTGCACGTATGCGTTTCCGTTCTGGTGGTAAATACACTAGTCCAATCACATTCCGTTCACCATTTGGTGGTGGGGTAAAAACTCCTGAGTTACACGCAGATTCACTCGAAGGATTGTTCTTGCAAACGCCTGGTGTCAAAGTCGTTATCCCTTCCAACCCGTATGATGCGAAAGGATTGTTGATCTCGGCGATTCGTGACAATGATCCGGTTATCTTCCTGGAACATATGAAATTGTACCGTTCCTTCCGTGGCGAAGTGCCAGAAGGCGACTACACTGTTCCAATCGGAAAAGCAAACGTAGTCAAAGAAGGCAGTGACGTGACACTGGTTACATACGGTGCCATGGTTCACACAAGCCTCAAAGCAGCAGAAGAGATGGAAAAACGCGGCGTAAAAGTAGAAGTGATCGACTTGCGCACCATTAATCCACTTGATATGGACACAATCCTTGAATCAGTGAAGAAAACCAACCGTGCGATCGTGGTTCAAGAAGCACAGCGTCAAGCAGGTGTTGCGGCAGAAATTATGGCTCAAATCAATGAGCATGCCATCCTTCATCTGGAAGCACCTGTATTACGTGTAACGGCTCCAGATACCGTATACCCGTTTGCGCAAGCAGAAGACATCTGGCTCCCGGATGTAAAACGCATCACCGAGACAATTGATAAAGTAATCAACTTCTAAGAACCGCCGGATACATGGTTTGATAATGTTTATAAGTTGGGGCCCCGCCCGACGAAGCTCAGGACGTGCAAGTGTCGACGATGCAACACGGATGTTGCGTTTAGTCGACCGCCAGCGATAGCTAGAGTCGGGTGGGTTCTTACCCGGTGGATTTATAGGACCGGAACAGTTCATAAGGAGGGACTCCTGTGAGTCGATTTGAATTTAAGCTCCCGGATATCGGTGAAGGTATACACGAAGGCGAAATCGTAAAATGGCATGTAAAGCCAGGCGATTCCGTTGAAGAAGATCAAGTGATTTTAGAAGTGCAAAATGATAAAGCAGTTGTAGAAATTCCATCTCCAGTGAAAGGTAAAATCCTTGAACTGGCAGTAACAGAAGGAACAGTTGCTGTAGTAGGAGACACGTTGGTTGTTTTCGATGCAGAAGGAGAAATCCCGAATCTGCCTACACATGGTCATGATGCCCCAGCAGCGGCACCAGCGCCAACTCCGGCTCCTGTGCCAGCTGCACAAGCAGAGGGGATTGATCCAGGCTGTGATATTGGTGCCCAAATCAATCAAAATGCTTCCCAACCACTCGATACGCCAGCAGCAGCCACAGCGGTAGCTGCACCACCTGCACAAGCAGCAGCGCCAATTGATCGCAAACACGTTTTGGCTACTCCATCTGTACGCAAATACGCTCGTGAGAAAGGCATTAATCTGGCGACTGTTCCTGGATCTGGTACATTAGGCCGAATCACACGTGCAGATGTAGACCGCGTGGCAGCAGGTGGAGCAACAGTTGCAGCACCAGTTGCAGCACCAGCAGCCCAAGCTGTATCGGCGGCACAGCCAGCAGCGCAAGCAGCGGCTACACCACAAGCAGCGCCAGTTACTGCGCCAGCAGCAGGGGCACCAACTGTTCACTACACACCACAAACAGGTGAGCTGGAAGAACGTGTTCCGTTGAAAGGAATTCGCAAAGCGATTGCCAAAGCAATGGTGAAATCGGCTTACACAGCACCTCATGTTACGATTTTTGATGAGGTAGATGTGACAGAGCTGGTTGCCCTACGCAAGCAAGGAAAACCACTTGCTGAACAAAAAGGTATCAAACTTACTTATTTGCCATTCGTTGTGAAAGCAGTCGTGGCTGGTCTCAAGAAATATCCAGAATTGAATGCTTCCATCGATGATGAAAAACAAGAAATTATTTATAAAAAGTATTACAACATCGGTATTGCTACTTCCACCGATGAAGGCTTGATGGTCCCTGTGGTGAAGTCGGCAGATCGCAAATCGATGTTTGATATCGCTGCGGAAATTACCGAGTTGGCTACGAAAGCTCGTGATCGCAAAGCATCGGCTGATGAATTGAAAGGCTCAACATTCAGCATTACAAACATCGGATCTGCAGGCGGAATGTTCTTCACGCCAGTAATTAACCATCCTGAGGTTGCCATCCTCGGTGTTGGCCGAATCAGTGAAAAACCAGTTGTGAAAAACGGCGAAATTGTTGTAGCACCTGTTCTGTCCCTTTCCTTGAGCTTTGACCATCGATTGATTGACGGTGAACCGGCTCAACGTTTCGTCAACTACCTCAAGCAGTTGCTGGAAAATCCTACACTGCTCATGATGGAGGGATAATCAAATGGTTGTTGGTGAGTTTACTACAGAAGTAGATGTATTAGTGATTGGTGCAGGCCCAGGTGGTTATGTTGCAGCGATTCGTGCAGCACAAATGGGTAAAACGGTTACTGTCATTGAAAGAGGTGCCGTTGGTGGTGTCTGCCTCAATGTCGGATGCATTCCATCCAAGGCGCTTATCCATGCTTCACATACGTATGCACATTCCCAATCAGCATCTTCTATGGGGATTTCCGTGGAAAATGTGAAAGTTGACTTCCAGAAGACACAGGAATGGAAAGCGGGCATCGTAAAACAGTTGACTGGCGGAGTGAGCCAACTGTTCAAGGGCAACAAGATTCAAACGATCGAAGGGGAAGCATTGTTTGTTAGCGAGAATGAAGTACGTGTTTTCCACGGTTATGATGTGAATCGCTACAAGTTTAATCATTGCATTATTGCAACAGGTTCCCGTCCGATTGAGCTTCCTGCCTTTCCATTTGGCAAGCGAGTATTGTCTTCTACTGAAGCACTCAACCTGACTGAGATTCCAAAGAGCATGGTCGTTATTGGTGGCGGATATATCGGAATTGAGCTTGGCTCCGTATACGCTCGTTTCGGTACCAAGGTGACGGTTTTGGAAGGATCTGACCAGATCTTGCCTGGATTTGAAGCAGAAATGACTCGTCTCGTTGAGCGCAAATTGAAGAAAAACGATGTTGAGATTCACACAAAAGCATTGGCTCAAGGGATGGAAGAAAAAGCAGACGGAGTCGTTGTAACAGCAGAAGTAAAAGGAGAAGTTAAATCCTTTGAAGCTGAATACGTGTTGGTAACCGTCGGACGTCGTCCAAACACAGATGAACTCGGACTTCGAGATATCGGCATGGAGCTGACTGACCGTGGTTATGTCATTGTTGATAAACAAGGCCGCACCAATATCCCGAATGTGTATGCGATCGGTGATATTGTAGCAGGACCAGCTCTCGCACATAAAGCTTCCTATGAAGGGAAAGTAGCTGCGGAAGTGATCGCAGGGCATCCGGCAGAGGTGGATTACAAAGCGATCCCTGCAGTCGTATTCTCCGATCCTGAGATTGCAAGTGTAGGAATCAGCGAACGGGAAGCGAAAGAACAAGGTTTGAATTATGTTGCTGGCAGGTTCCCTTTTGCTGCAAACGGTCGGGCACTGTCTGTAAATGAAGGAGAAGGCTTTGTCAAACTGATTGCTGAGAAAGATACAGGAATCGTACTCGGCGCTCAAATTGTAGGGCCAGACGCTTCCAATATTATTGCAGAAATTGCCTTGGCGATTGAAATGGGTGCGACGCTTGAAGATATCGAGCTCACCATTCATGCTCATCCAACGTTGGCAGAAGTGACGATGGAAGCAGCGGAGCTCGCTCTTGGCAGACCAATTCATGTCATGAAATAACAAGAGAAGGGAGATAACTCCCTTCTCTTACTTTTCATTATCGAATATTTCCGATACAGATTCATTTATTTTTTTATAAGGAAAATTTTGTAATTCCTGTAATCGTTTGATAGCAACTTGACTACAATAGAAGAAACCAACATCTAGGAGGTTCGTCAACTATGAGCCAAAGTACGATCGAGGAAGTTCGTTCACAACTAGAGGAAATGGTTTTGCTGAAAGGCTATAATTTTCTTGATCCATCCATTCTTGAGATGAGTCAGTTATTAGATAAACTTATTGTAGAACATATGGTTAATGGACCGAAACGACTGTAACTAGTCGTTTTTTTATTTTTGGCAACGCTTTGGTCTTGTCATGGTAACGATGCGATGGGATAGGTCATATATAATCTGTCATGGATTACTTCAAAATAAGTCTCTGAGACAAACCAGCTAGGTGAGAGGAAGACAGTTGTGATCGTGTTGTCTTTTGGCAAGAAAGAATAAGGAAAATAGGAAGGATCAAAAGAAACAGACCTTAGTTTCGGATCATATTGATGAAGGGGAAACATCTGCAAAATGATCGAGATCAGATCCTGATCGGAATGGCATGCCATTGCTTTCTTTTCAATATCCTTCACTAATTTTGGGGCAATCTGTTCCCATTTTGACTCAAAGACGAATTGAAGATAGGTACACAGGAAAAGTGTAAATCGTGCTTTAACGGCTTTTGGCTTCTCTTGAATGTCTTTTTCAACTTGAGACAGCGGGGCATTGGTTCGAATGTTTTCGATCGCAAATACGTTTTGCAGGGCTTGTACGAACTTTTCATTGGATAAGTCAACGAGAAAATCATATTGCTCATCTACACCATTGGCCTGATGGGAAGAACGCGGCGCAAAAAAAGTTGGAATGGCTTTTTGGAAAATGGGAGATAAATACTTCCACTCTTCCAGTAAATCCTCGGAAGCAAAATAATTGAGCGTATCGGAAATCCAGCCTTGATGGACAGCTAAAGCATTGGGATGAGCTAAAGCGTGTAAACTGGCAGCCATTTCGAATAATGGAGAAACATTGTACTTAAGAGACTTTTGTACTTCTTCATGAATGGATAATTGTAATTTTATCATAGAATTCCCCTCTCTTTCCTGCTTCTTCCATAATAAGCAAGAAAATGGGACAAATTCAATTTCAAATATTCAAGATTAGGTGAATTCATTACTACATTTTTTCGCGAACCGTAATAATTTATAGGGTGTTTGTGTCTTATCATCAGCGAGGAGTGATTCCAGATGCCCAAGGACAAGAACAAGAAAATTATCATAAGTATATCCTTTAACACCAAGAAACTGCCTCATTATGAACAGAGTCTTACCTCTGAGTGGATTCATAACCGAATCGAAATCTTTCAAAAATACACAAGAAACAGCCTCGAGAATCAATCCAATCAAGATTTTATTACGTTAATCGAGTATGAGGACAAAACGGAGAAAGACATAAAAAAAGTGTTAAGCAAATATAAAAAACTCCCATCTAATATTACATTTATTCCGAAAAGTGGCTTTGAGCAAAAAATGAAAGAACAACTTGCAGGGTTTAAATATTTGTATCTCGTAAGGCTGGATTCTGATGATTTATATCGCAAAGACTATATTGAACAACTTCATAACCATCAAATCAGAAAACGGGTGCAAGCCATTATTAACCAGAACGGATACATGTACGATACAAGAAAAAATCGCATTGTACCAATGAATGCAACTTCACCAGCATTTTATACGTTAATTTATAAGGTGAAGGATTACTTGAATGGAACTCGTTATCGATTAAAAGGTGGACATCCGGCAGTGATTCGTTTGCGGCATGATAAACTGAATAAAAAAAACTATGTCCATATTATTCACAAAGGGAATACAATGAGTAAATTTCGCTCAAAAGCAGGGAAACGCATTGACAAACAACGCATGATCAAGAATCCTTCTCGTGTGAAGCGAATATTGAGCCAATATATGACAAGTGCATGAAAAAAGGCCAAGGTATATCCTTAGCCTTCTCTTGTTTGTATTTGGCGAGAGTGGTTGCGCTGTTTTACTTTTTTTGTGCCTTCCTGTGGGCGACCTGTTTGATTTTGTGGACGAAATTCGTTATTGTAAGTTTCATGTGGATTTCCATTTGTGAAGTCATCGTTTTTTCGCATGTCCCCATCTCCTTTCTGCTTGATAGTATTTGATTGTTGCCGATGATTTCATGCAATGGGGTATGCAGTTTTTTCGAGAGGCGGACAGACAAGCCCGAGTTAACTAACAAGAGGAGTGATTCATTATGAATAAAATATCCAAATGGTTAAGTATTGGAATGGTAACGGCTTTGCTGTTGCAAGGCTGTTCCCAGGCGAGCAGCCCTGATACGGGTAAACCATCTACCACCCAACCGGGCCAACAGACGGGACAGCCTGCAGCACCAAATCAGCCAAATGCGAGTCAACAGCCTGCTCCGCCACCAGCAAAAGGTGGACAAGCCGAGCAACCGGTGGCAAACAAGGAGAAACCTGTACGCCTGAATTTAACAAGAGAACTTACGGTCAATCCAGCTATGAAAATTGGAACATCGACCTATGATGAGCTGGCCAAGAAGTTTGGCAAGCCGGTACAGGAAAAGACGGTAAATACACCTTTCCGCACAGAACTGACCAAAAAGGATTCAAAGTTACCGCAAATCCAGAACATTACTGCGCTTTTTCACGTGAATCCGATTACCGGTGAGAAAATGGAAAAATCGTTTCCATACAATTTCACCAACGATAAGAAGAAAGTCTTGGTCACATCACAAATTTTGCCGCGTCGAAGTGATTTGATCGAAAAAATCAAGACGAAGAGTATTACTCTCGATGATTTTAAACGTGTATACGGCAAACCGACCCGCGAGTCTGAAACAAGTCTGGAGTACTATGACTTTGACAATAACATCGTTTTACTCATCGCAAATAAAAAAGGTTCTTTAACTTATCAGGTAACAAAGTACGATCTTTTATATGGCAGCAATACAACGGATTTGAAGGCTCACGAAGAAACCATTCAACGTCTGGCGAAAGAAAATAAATAAGGGTAGGGGATACCCATGCCATTGCTCGTAGCGCCTGTTTTTAATTCGATTACGACTGCACCCGTTTCCATTGCAATCGACGATACCTTTCACTTGGTGTCGGGAAATGAACAAATTTATCAGCTCAGCCACCGCTATCTGCGGAATACCATGAACGAGAACCGTTTGCACTTCGAAGAACGAGTGTCACCTACCAGCTTGTTTTTGATGGCAGATTATCCGCATCTGAAAGTTACCGAAGAGCGGAAAGTCATTGAAGAAGTCGAGAACAAATTGAATCTGGCAAGCACGCAAGGCGTTTGTTCGATTCCGTACATCATTACGGTTGAAGGCAAAACGTATGGGATTTCCTATCTGAAACGGTCGATTGAGGGAGATAAGCTCGTCTATGAAGGCAGTACAAAAGAGACATTCGAATCATTGATTGGGAAGACGGCAGAAAATACGTTGCCTCGGTTGGCATACAGGAGATATCTGCTTTCATTAGAGAAAGAAAGCTATGAGGATCAGCTACTGGATTTGTGGATTGCGTTGGAGTCGATTTTTGTTCCCGATGGCAAAAAGGGAGAGATCACTTACAAGGTTCGTTATCGCATGGCCTATTATTTTGCTCAGAGCTTTGACGAGCGAAAAGTGATTTCTGACTTTATCAAAACCTCCTATAACCATCGATCGGAAATTGTCCACAGTGGGAAAACACTTGGTTCTGAACTAAAGGATGAAGTGAATACACTGCGCCGGATGGCGAGAGCGGCTCTCCTGAATATCTTTACACATCCTGTTCCAATCCAGGAATTGAAAAAACGACTGGACGAATGTGTACTGGCAGGCGAAAGTTACTTATCAAGATATCCGCAACCCTTCTTTGAGTCGGTTTAAACATGCGATATGGGTAAAATTCCGACTTGCTTTTATTCGAGCATATCCTCTACAATTAAGAGTATTGCATAAGCGAGGAGGAACGTCATGAGTGTTTTAATCGTAGAAAATTTGTCGCACGGCTTTTCTGACCGTACTTTGTTCAAAGATGTTTCCTTCCGCCTTCAGCCTGGCGAACGTGTAGGACTAGTTGGAGCGAACGGAACCGGAAAATCGACCATGATGGGAATTTTGACCCGTCAGCTAGCACCCGATTCAGGAAAAATCGAGTGGATGCCAAAAATCGAGTACGGCTATCTCGATCAACATACAAAGTTGGAAGCTGGTAAAACAATCCGCGACGTCTTGAAGGATGCCTTCCTTCCTTTGCTAGAGTTGGAAGCGGAAAATATGGCGATCGCTGAAAAAATGGCAGATGCCACTCCGGAAGAGCTGGAAGAGCTTCTGGAACGCATGGGTGAAATTCAGGATCGTCTGGACAACAGTGGATTTTATCTGATCGATGCCAAAGTGGAAGAGATCGGTAATGCGCTGGGGCTTGCAGCGATCGGGATGGAACGAGATGTGGCGAGTCTGTCAGGTGGACAGCGTACAAAGGTTCTGTTGGCAAAATTGCTGCTTCAGAAGCCGACTGTACTGCTCTTAGACGAGCCGACGAACTATCTGGACGAGGAACACATCGTCTGGCTTACGAACTATCTCAAAGATTACCCGTACGCATTCATGTTGATCTCACATGATACGGCATTTATGAATGAGGTTGTCAATGTCATTTACCACCTCGAATTCACTAAACTGAATCGCTATACAGGAGATTATGAATCTTTCCTTTCTCAGGCAGATATGAAGCGTTCGCAACACATAAATGCGTATGAGAAGCAAAAAGAAGAAATTGCAAAGACAGAGGACTTCATTGCTCGAAATAAAGCTCGATACTCCACTTCAGGACGTGCAAAGAGCCGTCAGAAGCAGTTGGATCGCATGGAGCGTATCGACAAACCGGAAACAGCTCCAAAACCGACCTTTATTTTCAAAGAGGCACGTGTCAGCGGCAGATTCGTTTTTGAAGCTGTAGACATGGAGATTGGTTATACGCATCCGCTGATGCCGAAGCTGTCTATGGTTCTAGAGCGTGGTGATAAGGTTGCCATTGTAGGGATGAACGGGGTTGGTAAATCCACTCTGCTCAAAACGATTCTTGGATCAATCAAGCCGTTAAGCGGTAAAGTCGATCGGGATAACTTCCTGTATCCGTCTTACTTCGAACAGGAAGTGAAGCCGAAACCAGTTACGGCCTTAGATGAAATGTGGAATGAGTTCCCGTCCATGAACAACCACGAAGTACGTGCTGCACTGGCACGATGTGGCCTGACGAACGAACATATCAACCGCAATATGAACGCTCTCTCTGGTGGAGAGCAAGCCAAGGTTCGACTATGCAAATTGTTGCAACGCGAAAGCAACTTCTTGCTGTTTGACGAGCCGACAAACCACTTGGATGTAGTAGCCAAGGAAGAGTTGAAACGTTCATTAAAAGAATACAAAGGCACGATTCTTCTCGTTTGCCACGAACCTGAGTTTTATGAAGACTGGGTAACCAAAGTGTGGAATGTGGAAGAGTGGGCAACGAATCAGAACAAAGCTGCAATTAAAGCATAAACACAAACAAAAAGCGCTGACTTTTCAGCGCTTTTTTATTTTATCAATCCATTCAAGTTTTGATGGACGGCTTGTTAGGACTTCTTCTTCATTTTTACGATAACATACGTGACACCAGCAAGAACAAGGATGCCTGTTGCCCAAAGGTAAGGAGAAATGAACATCTGCTTTTCTGCTGTTGGCTGCTGTCCATCCTGTACAGGCGTAACACCTGCTCCAAGAGAAGTAAGGTCATCGGATGCAGCAGTTAACGCTTGTGTTCTTGTGCAGATATTGGTTTCGAGAACGTTGGCATCACCCTTGTAGGAATACACAAGATATTCCTTGCCAGCTTCAAACGCAAAGCCACAACTTGCTGAGTCTAAAGCGGTCTTGATCGTGATTTGCTTGGTAGTAACACCTTTCCAACTCGTGGACACATCAAATGTAACCTGGACGGGATCGGTTGATGAGATCAGTCCTTGCCCATTTGGTTTCGGCTTGACAACTTCTGTAACTCTCCCTGCAAATACGGCGTCAGCCGAAGCCAGGGCTTCCTTTACGGGGCCTTGTTGTACACAGGAACAGGCATAGCTTGATGTTGGTAGAGCGAAAAACAAACTACTCAAGGTAAAGAGAAACAATATCACTGTCTGGATTGTTTTTTTCATTGAATCTACACCCCTACACTCCGTATTTACCTTGTTTGACGAAGTGAGGTTTATCTGCGTTCCAGTCACTCGAGGAGGCTTTTTACCAATTGTACTTTGTTTCGAACGCCGAGCTTTGCATAAATATTGCTCAAGTGTTTTTTTATTGTTATTTCTGCTAAAAACAGGCGGGTGGATATTTCCTGGTTGGTTAGCCCCTGTAACACCCATAGAGAGACTTCCTGTTCCCTAGGTGTTAACTGCGACAGTAAAGAAACATTCTGATCGACATGACGATGCAGCTTTGTGCGTACACCTTTTGGTGAATGCGTGATGTCAACAGGCAAGATCGGATACCTCCTTGTGAAGAACTTCCCATTCTACGGGGGATAGAAGCTCTTGCACAGTACGACAGACCCCTTCGAAAACTTCCTGCGGGGCATGCTGCTTCACACTCGATAACATCATCAACCGTTCGTGCTTGTTCATCGCAGGAATCATATACTGTTGAAAGGTCTGTTGAATATGCGGTGGAACTCCACTACGAACCTTGTTGCCCACAACGATAAGTGCCTCATCGTCCAAATAGCTCCATAGACAAGGCATTGCAAAACATTCCTCGTGATAGAGATGGAGGAAATAGTCACCAGTAAAACGGTTTAAATCATCCAAAAAAGTTAGCCAACGCAGATTGGATTCATGTGTCCATGTTTTCTCTGTTTCTATTTCTGCAATCGCATTTTCCATTTTCCCCAGAAGATCTTCTGATTGCCTATGTTGATTTTCCAACTCCTTGGCGAGATCAGGATTGAATTTATCAATCAATGGTTGAATGAAGATATCCTCATCTGTTGCGTGCTGGTGTAGCATCAACACGATTTTTTTCCATTCCTTCAAAAAGGTGTCTCTTTCCAACTGACAACTACTATCAAGGCGACCCGCCTGATATACAAGAGATTGCAACGCATGTCGAAGCCCTTTATGAGGGAGTGTAAACAGATTGAATCTTGTTTTCATTTTCATCCATCCTCTTTATCTTTTAACCGTTTATCAAATGGCTACGTTAGTCGGTTAATCAAATTATAGGTAATGGAAATCTTTTCTGATATCGGTAGAAATACGTATTCTTCGCGTATGAGGGCAAAAGTATTACTGATTACAGGATTTTTTCAGATAATATATTGAATATTTAGAAACAAGGATATACTATAGAATATAAACATACCTACCGGTCAGTATGTTAGCTTTTCCTAGAGTGAGATTTACCTGAATGATATAATTTTCATTACAACGAATACAGATTGTGGGGAATAGCTGCATGAAAGAAAAAATTACCGAAGAGAGCATCCGGCTTTTCGAAAAAAAGGGATTCAGTGAGACATCAATTCAAGAGATTGTCGATGCGTTGGGTGTAACCAAAGGCACATTTTACTATTATTTTTCCAATAAAGAAGAGCTGTTGATGGATATTCATCTGAACTATATTGACGGCCTGTTGGAACAGCAGGAAAAAATTTTGAATGATCAAACGAAGAATTGCAGGAAAAAGCTGTTTGACATAGTGTATCTGCTCATTCATACGATTGAGAGTCAAGGTCCAAGTGCCAGAGTCTTTTTTCGAGAGATGAGGCATCTTGGCAAAGAAAACCTCGAGCGGATCCTTCCGAAACGTGACAACATTCGTTTCAATATCGAGAAACTGCTTCAGGAAGGGGTTCAGAGTGGTGAATTTCGCCCTGATTTAATGGTTGAGATCGTGACCTTTGGAATTCTCGGAATCACGAACTGGAGCTACCAATGGTTTAATCCTAAGGGCAAGGTACCTGACAAAGAAGTTGCAGAAATATTTGTAGACATGATCTTATCTGGAATTGAAGTTGAATAGGCATATAGAAATAGTAAGATCCCCATTGGGGGATTTACTTTGCTCGCAACATACCAACTGGTCAGTATGCAAATAAGGGGGAATTGCTCATAGCGGACTGGAGGTACGATGCTGAACAATACACATGCTGAATAGTAGAAGAGCTAGCTCCAAGCCAATGAAGTGTACGGAAAGAATAAGAGGAAGAAGGGAGCAGTTGTGATGAGAGTGATTCGGTTTTGTGAATACGGTGGCCCGGAGGTTCTTCAAACGATCGAATTGCCTACACCAAAGCCGACAGGACATGAAGTATTAATCGAGGTGAAAGCAATCGGTGTGAACTTTGCAGACACGGCACGGCGAGAAGGGAAGTATGTCGTCAAGACACCCCTACCGTTCGTACCGGGGGCAGAAATCGCTGGCATCGTGGTAGCAGTGGGCGATCAGGTTTCGACTGTGCAGGTAGGGAGTCGTGTAGTTACGTTGATTGAGTCTGGAGGGTATGCAGAGTACGCCCTTGCTGATTCACGTGGATTATTTCCTGTTCCGGAGGGAGTCAAGTTTGAACAGGCTGTTGCTTTGCCACTGCAAGGACTTAGTGCTTATCACATTTTAAAAACGATGGGTAATCTTCAGCCAGGGGAGCGTGTGCTAGTTCATGCAGCAGCAGGGGGAGTTGGTCTGCTTGCTGTACAGTTAGCCAAGCAATTTGGTGCTGGTCAAGTCATTGCTACAGCTAGTTCGGAGGAAAAGCTGCAACTTGCCAAGGAAGAGGGTGCCGATACTTTGATCAACTATACCGAACAAGGGTGGGAGAAAAGGGTATTGGAAGCAACAGAAGGTCAGGGAGTCGATGTTGCCCTGGAGATGGCAGGCGGCGAGGTGTTCAACAAGACATTGGCTTGCATGGCGGTATTCGGCAGACTGGTGATTTATGGTATGGCAAGTGGTCAACCCAGCACGCTACTTCCTTCCAGCCTGATGCGAAAAAATCAAGCAGTTATCGGCTTTTTCCTTCCTCAAATTATGCGAAAGCCAGCATTGTTGGAATCCAGCATGATTGAGCTGCTGCAGTATGTGAACCGTGGTCAGCTCAAGTTACGTATCGGTGGGGTGTATCCGCTGGAAGAAGCGTCAAAGGTCCATGAACTGCTCCAGTCTCGCAAAACAACTGGCAAACTGATTCTGGTTCCCTAATCGCACCAAAAACAGATAAAGACATGATAGTAACAATGGCTGACAGAGTGAGAGAGAACCCAAATAAGGGGGATATTCGATGAGCAAGCTGTGGTACAATGTTTGGCCTTCAGGATTACCGAAGACTCTTGTCTATGGGGAGAAGACACTTCCTGAAGTAGTAGAAGAATGGGCACAAAAACAGCCTGAACGGTGTGCCATTCAGTTTTATGGAAAATCAACGAGCTATGGAAAGTTAAATCAACAAATTACTTCATTTGCGAGCGGACTTGTGGAGTTAGGAGTGAAAGCAGGAGATCGTGTCGGTATTTTCCTCCCCAATTGTCCAGCATTTGTCGTCGCGTATTATGCCATCTTAAAAATGGGAGCAATCGTCGTCCCAATCAATCCAATGAATAAATCGATGGAGCTTGCCTATCAATTGCAAGACTCCACGCCGAAAGTACTCGTATTACTGGATGTGATGTACCCCCTATATGGTGCGATCAAAGATCATGTTATCAGCATTCCACATGTCATCAGTGTAAGTCTCCAAGATGAACTTCCGACCGAATCCACTCTTCCAATCCATCCAACAATGACAACGCCCAAGCAGACCCCAGCAGATACGCTCGACTACACAGTATTTGTTACGCAACCACATCAACCGCTTCCCGATAGCAAGGCAACCCTCGATCAAATTGCTGTATTGCAATACACATCAGGGACAACAGGAAACCCAAAAGGCGCTATGCTGACGCAGTTTAATATGCTGGCGAATGCGGTAGGTGGTGCTCAGTGGTTCCTGTCTGATGAGGGGGATAACATTCACTTATGCAATCTACCGCTTTTTCATATCACCGGCATGGTCAACAGCATGAATGTTCCTCTATACAGTGGTGGAACGATCGTTATGATGACCCGTTTTGATATGGAGGTCATGATTCAAGCAATTGAGTGGTATCAGTGTGAATACTGGGTAGGTACGGCGACCATGAACATCGCCGTGGTCAACTATCCAGGAATTGAGAACCGAAAGCTTACATCACTAAAAAGTGTCTTTTCAGGTGGAGCACCTATCCCGCTTGAAATTTTGCAAAAATTCAAAGAACTGACATGTTGTGAGCTTCTGGAGGGCTACGGATTAAGCGAAACAACTGCCCAAGCGACAACCAATCCGAGGGGTGGCGGCAAAATTGGGTCTGTCGGTATTCCCCTGTTTGATACTGATGTTCGCATCCTGTCCATAGAAGATCCGACGAAAGAGCTTGTACCCGGAGAGATTGGGGAAGTGGCAATCAAAGGTCCGATGGTGATGGCTGGATATTGGAACAGATCAGAGGATACCAAGCATTCGTTTATGGACGGGTATTTGCTAACAGGCGATTTGGGCTATTTCGATCAGGATGGGTACCTCTTCATTTCTGGTCGCAAGAAGGAGCTAATCAAAGCATCTGGCTTTAGCGTGTTCCCAACAGAGGTTGAAGGGTATCTTTATACACATCCGGCAGTAAAAGAAGCGTGTGTCGTAGGTGTGCCCGATCCATACCGTGGAGAGGAAATCAAAGCATATATCGTGCGAAAAGAAGGTAGTGAAGTGACCAAGCAAGAGATCGTTGCCTGGGCGAAGGAACACATGGCTGATTACAAATATCCACGTATCATCGAGTTTCGAGATGAATTGCCGAAGACAGGATCAGGTAAAATTCTTCGCCGAGTGTTGGCAGAAGAAGCGAAAGCATAGAAATCGCAAGGATAAAGGTGGGGGAATCGCAATGAATTTTGACTACAGCGACAAGGTGAAGGAGTTACGAAACAGAGTATTCGATTTTATGAATGAAGTGGTGTATCCCAATGAATCAGTATATGAGAAACAGTTGCAGGAAGGCGAAAGTCGCTGGCACATTCCTCCTGTCATGGAGGAGATGAAGGCAAAGGCCAAGGAAGCTGGCTTGTGGAATCTGTTTTTGCCGGAAAGTGATTTAGGGGCAGGCCTCACCAATCTGGAATATGCTCCCCTGTGTGAAATCATGGGTCGTTCCATGATTGCGCCTGAAGTATTCAATTGTGCTGCACCGGATACGGGCAATATGGAAGTGCTGGTCCGCTACGGAAGTGAGGAACAGAAAAAAGAATGGCTCCATCCACTTCTCGAAGGGCAGATTCGCTCTTGCTTTTCGATGACAGAGCCGGGAGTAGCCTCATCGGATGCGACGAATATGGAAACCCGAATTGAACGTGATGGAGACGAATACGTCATTATCGGGCGAAAATGGTGGTCTTCTGGTGCAGGTGACCCTCGTTGCAAGATCGCCATCGTCATGGGCAAAACGGATGAAAATGCACCCAAATATGAACAACACTCGATGATTTTGGTTCCGTTGGACTCACCGGGTGTGACGATCTTGCGGCAGTTGCCTGTGTTCGGCTATGACCATGCGCCACACGGACACGGTGAAATTGTATATGATCATGTGCGAGTTCCTGCTTCCAATATGTTGTGGGGTGAAGGAAAAGGCTTCGCTATTGCTCAGGGTAGGTTGGGGCCAGGTCGCATCCATCATTGCATGAGGCTGATTGGTGCTGCCGAGCGGGCACTTGAAATCATGTGCAAACGTGTGAAAGAACGGGTAGCCTTTGGAAAACCACTTGCCATGCAAGGGGTTGTTCAGGAGTGGATCGCCAATTCACGGATTGAAATTGAGCAGGCACGTCTTTTGGTGCTTAAGGCAGCCTATATGATGGACACGGTCGGTAACAAGATAGCCAAAAAAGAGATCGCCATGATCAAGGTAGTTGCTCCGACCATTGCGCTCAATGTCATTGATCGAGCCATCCAGGCGCTAGGGGCAGCAGGAGTGAGTGAAGACTATCCGCTTGCCGCACACTGGGCGAATGCCAGAACATTGCGCTTTGCCGATGGCCCAGATGAGGTTCATCGTACCGCCGTTGCCAAGCTGGAGTTAAAAGGGTCGAACTAATACAACCAAACACAGGGGGAGAATTTTATGAATATTGACAGTATCCATAATATTTGTGTCGTTGGCAGCGGCTCCATGGGCCATCAGATAGCCATGTTGTCTGCTTTGGCAGGGTTCAATACCAGAATCCAGGATATTTCAGAGGTATCACTAGCCAAAGCAAAAACAACACTGGAAGAGATCATGGCGAAATGGGTTGCCAAAGGGAAGCTTACAGAAGATGCCAAGCAAACGGCTTTTGATCGTCTCATTTTTACAACTAGTCTGGAGGAAGCAGCGGGCGATGCTGATTTTGTTATTGAAGCAGTCGTAGAAAAACTGGAGGTCAAACGGGAAGTGTTCGCACAACTGGACAAGATCACACCGGCTCATACCATTTTGGCAACTAACAGTTCAACCATCGTCAGTTCACTGATCGCACCTTCTACCAATCGAGCTGAAAAGGTTTGCAACATGCATTTCTTTTTCCCGCCACTGGTGATGGATTGTGTGGAGGTGGCCATGAGTGAACAGACATCTGAAAAGACAGCACAAATCACGATGGATGTATGTGCCAAAATGAATCGCACGGCTGTGTTGTTGCGCAAAGAAATCTATGGATTCGTTGTTAATCGCTTGCTCTTGGCGATGACCAGAGAAGCAGTACATCTATATGAGCAAGGCATTGCCGACTATAGGGATATTGACCTCGTGTGCAGGAAGGCGCTGAGTCACCCGATCGGGCCGTTTGAACTCATGGATTTGTCGGGAATCGATGTCGGTTATTACGTGCAGATGCAACGCTTTGCCGAAACAGGTGATCCGGCAGATAGGCCAGCAGCGTGCATTGAAGCAAAAGTGAAGGCAGGAACACTTGGACGAAAAACTGGCAAGGGTTGGTATGAGTACCCCAAATAAGCAGATTCGCCGATAAAGAAATCTCAAGCATACGAAAGGGATGAAGGGGAAATGGGAGCTTATATACAGGTAGAGAAATCAGAGGGAATCGCAACGGTTACAATCAACAATCCGCCACTCAATGTTTTGAGCAGTTATGTTTTACGAGAGTTAGATGAGGCTTTTGCGGAACTTGCCCAGGATCAGGAGGTTACGGTTGTCCTTTTCACAGGAGCAGGGAACAAAGCATTCATTGCTGGAGCAGATATTAAGGAATTTCCACAACTGATCCATAACGACAACCGAAAAGAGTATGTGATGAATCTCCATCAAGTCTTCCGCCGTATCGAGCAGTTTCCCAAGCCAACGATTGCTTTATTGAACGGAATGACACTGGGAGGCGGTTGTGAGGTGGCCCTTACCTTTGACATGAGGGTTGCAGAGGAACATGTCAGGATCGGGTTGCCAGAAGTAAATCTCGGGATATTCCCTGGGGGCGGCGGAACACAGCGATTGCCTAGATTAATCGGCACTTCCAAAGCAAAAGAGATGATGTTCACGGGGGAACCAGTCTCGGCTGAAACCGCAGAGCGAATCGGTCTTGTCAATCAAGTGGTGGCAAGTGGAGAAGGGCTTTTTGCAGCACGAGAACTGGCTAAAAAAATCGCCAAATACTCTCTTCAATCACTTAGCAGGATCAAGCAGGCAGTGAGCTTAGGAATGGAACGGGGACTGGATGAAGCAATTGATTTGGAAGCGGATCTTTTTTGTGAGGTATTCAGTACGGAGGACAACAAGGAAGGCATCCAGGCTTTCATCGAGAAACGAGCACCACACTTTACGAATCGGTAGGTGAACGGGTATGACACAACAACAGGTACGCAAAGGGGAAGAACTGCCTATCGAAAAGCTGGAAAGGTATTTGTGTGACAGGGTGGAAGCTTTACAAGAACATGAGGATTCCCCTTTAGAAATAAAACAGTTTCGCGAAGGAGCTTCGAATTTGACCTATGCTTTGAAGAAAGGGGCATGGGAGGCTGTTTTACGTCGTCCGCCACTTGGGCCAGTTGCTCCAAAAGCTCATGATATGGCCAGAGAATTCAAGCTTTTGAAAGAGTTGAATGCGCTATTTCCACTCGCCCCACAACCGTTTTTTTACTGTGAAGATGACACTGTTTTGGGAGCTCCGTTTTTCGTGATGGAGAGAAAGCACGGCGTCGTCCTGGATACAGAATTTCCTGAGCCTTATCAACCGACTCCACAGCTTTGCAAGCAAATTTCCGAGACGATGGTAGATCGCCTCGTCGAGCTCCATGCAGTTGATTACGAACTGACAGGGCTTGGAGAGATGGGCCATCCAGATGGCTTCATGGAGCGTCAGGTAAAAGGCTGGGTAGGTCGATATGAGCGTGCCAAAACAGAAGAAATGGAGCAAGTGGCCGAACTGCAGCAATGGATGATCAATCAGATTCCGGTATCACAGAAGCCAACAATTATTCATTATGACTACAAGCTGAATAACGTGATGTTTGACAAGGACGACCTGACCAAGATGATCGGTGTATTTGATTGGGAAATGACCACCATTGGCGATCCATTGGCTGATCTCGGCGTTGTACTCAGTTATTGGACGCAAGATAACGACCCGCCCATTCTCCGTTATGGTCTGGGAAAACCATCTGTCACCATCCTGCCCGGGTTCATGACTCGCCAAGAGTTTATCGAAGCGTATGCAAAGAAAAGCGGGAGAGATGTCTCGCACATCCATTTTTATCAAACGTTTGCTTACTTCAAACTCGCTGTTATTTGCCAACAAATCTATTTCCGTTGGAAGATGGGGCAGACCCAAGACCAACGTTTTGCCCAGTTTGGAGAGTATACACGCAGTTTGATCCAGGTGGCTGGAGAAGCAGCGAAAATCAAATAGAAGGTAGCAATTGAGGTGTTACAGATGGGCAAAATTCATCTTCTCCTAACGAAAGAAGAAATGGATGAAGAGAAAATGACGGGGAAAATTGCAGTCGTCTTCGATGTGCTGCTCGCCACATCAACCATCACTCTTGGGCTCTCATTTGGTGTCAGGGAAGTCATTCCGGTTCAAACGGAAGATGAGGCCAAAACCGAGTCATTGGGAAGAGAACTGAACAGTTTTCTGCTTGTTGGCGAAAAGGAAGGAATCGCACTGGACGGTTTTCACGA
Organism: Brevibacillus nigriterrae; assembly: GCF_049846925.1. Lineage (NCBI taxonomy): Bacteria > Bacillati > Bacillota > Bacilli > Caryophanales > Paenibacillaceae > Brevibacillus > Brevibacillus nigriterrae. Next base: position 79,096 of record NZ_JBNCMT010000001.1, on the reverse strand, counting down.
TCCGCTCTCTTTCCACAGACAGGAGGAACTGAAAGGCAAAACAGTAATTCTCTCCACGACGAACGGAACGGTAGCGATACGAAAAGCATCTACAGCAAACAAAGTATATATTGCTTCTTTGCTAAACGGAGCGGCAGTAGCTGAAAAATTAGCGACAGATCATCAAGCCGATACGATTGTACTTGTTTGTTCAGGCTCATCGGGCTCGTTTAGCCTGGAGGATTTTTATGGTGCTGGTTATTTGTTGTCTACACTTGTTGAGGAAACCAACAATCATTGGATACTGACTGATTCGGCACAGGCTGCTCTTTTGTTTTATCAAGGTAATACGCTGGATAGTGAAGAGGTTCTGCGAATGTCCAGGGTAGGCCAGATGATTTGTGAAATGGGTTTTGGTGATGAAGTGGCTTTTGTCTCCCAGCGAGGGATCGTTTCCCTTGTGCCCACTCTGCGAGGGATGAGCATCGGGAGAGAGGAAGATGAGATAGGGGGGTGGCAGAATGAACTTGTTTGATTTAACGGGGCGTGTTGCCATTGTAACAGGTGGCAGCAAAGGGCTTGGTGCCGGGATGGCGATGACCTTGGCCAAACAGGGAGCTGATGTGGCTATTGTCAGCAGGAATGTAACGGAAGGAGAAGCGGTCGCTGCATCGATCCGTTCATTGGGCCGAAAATCAATTGCTCTTGCAGCAGATGTAAAAAAAATCGAATCTATTCAGTTGATGGTTCAACAAGTCAAACATGCATTCGGCCGAATCGATATTCTTGTGAACAATGCAGGTGTTGGTGCGACGAAATACGCATTAGAGGTGAGCGAGGAAGAGTGGGATCATGTGATTGATACCAACCTTAAAGGGGTGTTCTTTTGTGCTCAGGCAGTAGCCAAAGTGATGAAAGAGCAGCAATACGGGAAAATCATCAACATTGCCTCTGTTGCCGGAGCGGTTGGGGCAGTGGGGATGAGTCCATATTGTGCGAGCAAGGCTGGCGTCGTCAATCTGACCCGTACACTCGCCAAGGAATGGGCACGGTACAACATCAACGTCAATGCTATCGGTCCAGGGTATATCAAAACGGCAATTAATGAAGATGTCCTATCCAACGAAGCTTTCGTGGGAAAAGTGCTTTCCATGCTTGCCATCAAGCGGTTAGGAGAGTTGAACGACTTGTCGGGAGCGTTACTGCTGCTGGCCTCCGATACTGCAAGCTATATCACCGGGCAGACCTACTTTATCGATGGAGGAGCATTGGCGTAATCGATTGTTAATGATTGCAGGGTTTTGCACACCTTGATCAAGGGCAGGATAATGCTTGAGAGCAAGGGGGGAATTTCATGAATCGTGCACTGCAAACATCGCTTTTTTCAGTTTTATCTGCGCAAGTATTAAAAATCCCCATGGAATATAGGCAAACAGGAAAGTGGAACCTAAAAACTATGTTTACCCCAGGTGGCATGCCAAGCTCACATTCGGCGGCTGTATCATCGTTAGCTTCGTACATTGGTCTGAAAAAAGGGTTCCATTCCATTGAATTTTCTTTATCTGCTCTGTTGGGACTTATCGTTATGTACGATGCTTCCGGGGTACGAAGACACGCAGGTGAAACAGCTATCGTCGTGAATGACCTGGAGGAATCGATTGAAAAATTGGCAGAAAGCCATCCTGAATTGACGAATTACAGGAAAAGAGAAAAGGAATTGAAGGAGAAGCTGGGGCATTTGCCTTCTGAAGTGATCGCAGGTGCTGTGTATGGAATTGCTGTTGGAGCGCTGAGTTACTTCTTAGGGAAAAAGTAAATCTGGAAACTTTTTTCGCCCTCCTTCGTAGTAGTACCCAATATGGTAGATGGGGGGAGGGCTTTATGAAGTTTTTCCTATGGACATTACTTGCACTCATTGTTGCAATTGTCATCAGCTTTTCTTTTGGATTTGAAAGCATTGGATGGGGACTAGGGTTTGTTTTGGTCTCCATTGTCGGAATCTGGGGAGTAACTTATAATCCAACGACACAGGATTATATTTTTGGAAAAAGAAAATAAAGTGTTCAAAATAGTTCAATCTGAACTGCACCTCAATTATTAGATATACCTAACAATTGGAGGTGCTTTTCTTATGTGAAAGATCCTTTTTGCATACCCGGCAGGAGCTAGTCTATTATTGGAAAGTGAAGGAATCCATAAAAACAGCAGATTAATGGAAAAGGATGAGAGATATGATTCGAAAAGCAGAGCATGTTGCGATTATTGTAACAGATATGGACAAATCGATTGAGTTTTACAGCAATTTGTTTGGCTACCAGGTTCGGACACGCGGGCAAAGCAAGGTGAGGGAGATGGCTTTTCTGTACCGGGATAATCAGCCTGACTTTGAAATTGAGCTAATCCGTGATCTGGTAGACCAGGGAGAGTATTTTCCCAAAGGCATCGTCAATCACCTTGCTTTTACCGTTGATAACATGGAGGAAGCCATTCCCTTTTACCGTGAAAAAGGAATCCAGTTTTTGACGGAAACAGCCAACCCTTCGATTGATGGCGGCAAAACGATCTTCTTTTATGGGCCTAATCAGGAATTGCTTCAATTGGTTGAGCGAAATTATTCTGCTATGTCACAAAAATAGAAGGTATTTCGTTTCATGTGTATCAAGGGGCTTGGCAAGCGTATACGTATACAATGGATCGATAAAAACGACTATCATTTACGAAAAGTATTGCTATTCAAGGCTTCTATCAATGTTGAAGTTTCACTCATCAATTCCAGTAACCAATTGTTGCCGGCGATTCCAGAGAGGCTTGGACTTCCTACCTCAGACGACGGTCGATTTAAGGTGGGGTCAGACTATCGAGTGAAAAACTGCTGGAATATTTTTGCACTTGGAGATTCGGCCGAAATTATTGATCCTGTAACGGGAGAAATTGCCGGAATGACCTGCAAGGAAGCCATTCCTCAAGCTGCAAAAGTAGGGGATTTACGTTATTCTTAATCCACAGAAGTTACAGCATCTTTCATAAAGACGAGTGTATCTTTAATGATTTGGCGTGATGTCTCATCGTCATCGAGAATATCAAACGCGTGCTGGCCATTCGGATGGTTTATAAACGTAATGGCATGTCCCAGTAGTTTTGCTTCTTGCACGAAGCGATCAATCGATTCATTAAATACAGGACGATCCATGTCAGCCCGCACAACGAGCATCGGAGGAAGAGGTGAAGAGATGTTTTTCAGATGATTAGTAGCCGAAAATTGTTCAATCAAGTCAGCCTTTTCTCCGAAATGCTCCCGAAGCCCGTGAAGATCCATCAGTGCGTAATAAGAGACAATGCATTTCAACCAGTCTGGTGTAGAGCGGAGGACAGCGGTAAGGCTGGATGGCCCGCCTGCTGAACAGACCCATACACCGATTTGCTTCGGATGGATATGTAATTCTTCGGAGTGTTCTTGAACGTATGTAAACAGGTTTAGATGTCGTCTGTCGGGCTTTGGAAATCCGTGAATCCTTCCGAAGAACGATGCGTAAAGGTTATTCCGATCATGCCACTGGCAGCAACCAATTGCCCCCAGGACGTGTATTGTCCGCTATCCTTAATCGTGCGCAATCGTTCCCATGGCGCATCACCATGGATAAAGATGATCGCTGGAAGGGGAGTTTTGCTATCATAGCCTGCAGGGTAATACACATCCAAGGTCAGCTTCTCACCAATTACTTCCCGATAAACGATGTTTTGGACAACAGATGCGTTTTCCATTCCGGGGATACGGTAAACGACGGGTTTCTTGAGATTTTCATCAATATTCATATCCGAGGCTCCTTTCACATGGTTAAAGACTACTGGGAAAGTAGTCTTTTTTTGTACAAAAAACTTCGCTACTTCATTATACTTGGATGTAAATGGAAAACAATAATTGGGCTGAAGGAAGTGCTAAGATACAGTGTATCGGATGTCGCTTGGCCAGTTGCGTGAACATGAAGCTCATCTCAGATTGGGAGAAACAAAGGAGAAAAAATTATAAGCTATTTTCAATCAATAGAGAACGATGCAGGGATAGATGAATGCAATAGGAGGTAAGTCAAATGGTTCAGTTAAAAAAACTGTTACTTTGTTTACTGCCGATGCTCATTCTGGGTGCATGTTCCGCTACTAATCAGTGGTCTTACGAATTGAAAGGAGACAGCCCAAACTGGCGGGCTATTGTTCAAGTGGTGCCTGATAATCAAACAGGAGCCGTATTTGTGGGAAAGCTTCAGCCTCTAACTGACCGCAGAATCAGCTACATTGAATACGAAGCAAAAGTAACACGTACAAGTGAGCCATCAGGAAATATCAAAAATCCTTCTTTTCCAAATGGGGAGCATGTTCTTTTTCAAGACGTCCCTAACAACAGTATGTATCAAGAAGATTTTAAAAATGGTGTTAGTGCTGAAGAAATTAAGAATTTCTTTGGGGAGTACCCTGTCTTTCATATTACATGGACAGATGAACAAGGAGAGCATTCGGAAACAATTCAGTTAAGACTTGAGTAAATCACCACTGATTACTTCATCAAGTGGGACTTGAAAAACGGTCTTAGTACTATTTTTGCTTATCTCGAATAAAAAGCATGATAGTTAGAGTGATGAAGCAGACCCCGCCAATCATGGAAATAACAAAATCAATATTATTGAATCCATTCAGTTGCAACACCACATGAGGAATTATTATACAAAGAAGTTGCCGAGCTGGTAAGAGTAGCCCCATCGTCGTGGGTAGCACGAAACAGAATTCTTGAAGATGCAAAAGGGAGAGCAAGAAAATGACTAGAAAATACCGATTGTATCAAATTGATTCATTTACCAAAGAAAAGTTTACGGGTAATCCTGCTGGTGTCATTACGAATGCGGATGGATTGACGGAAAACGAAATGAAGAAGATCGCTAGGGAGCTTAACAATTCGGAGACGGCTTTTATCTTTTCCTCCAGTGACCCTGCATATGATGTTCATGTGCGCTTCTTTACTCCAACCGTTGAGGTACCAATCTGCGGACATGCTACGATCGCTGCGCATTATGCAAGGGCAATTGAACAACAGCTTGATTCAACTCGAGTCATTCATAAAACAGGGGCGGGCATATTACCAGTTGAGATTAGTAAGGAAGCGAACGATTATCGAATCATTATGAAGCAAGGCGAAATTGTGTTCGGCACGATTATAGAAGGTGAGGACAGGGAGAATCTCCTGGATGCTTTACATATTACAGAAGATGAGGTTATGGCAGATTGCCCGATTCAAATCGTATCTACGGGACACTCCAAAGTAATGATTGGGCTGAAAAACAGTACGGTAGTAAATCAGCTCCAACCCAATTATGAAGCGCTTGCCGTGTTGAGCCAACGCATAAAGTGCAACGGCTATTATACGTTCACGCTGGATTCTGCAGAAAATGATATCTTGGTAAAAGGAAGGATGTTTGCACCGGCAATTGGAATAAACGAGGATCCGGTAACCGGTAATGCGAATGGCCCCCTCGGTGCTTATCTTGTCCATCATAAGCTTGTAGCCTACCATGGACCTACATTCCGGTTTAAGGTGAAACAAGGAGAAGCAATCGAACGAGCGGGAACCATTGAGGTTACTGTTCAAATAGAAAATGATGAACCAGTTGAAGTAAGTGTTTCAGGAAATGCGGTCATTGTATTTCAGTCTGAATTGATTTTATAAGAGAAGAATAGGAGAAGTGAGACAAAGATGATATATGTGTCTACTGATAATGCATTGAACCCATCCGGACATTATTCACAAGCAGTTATTCATGATGGTTTGATCTATATCTCTAATCAATTACCCATTGATCCGGAGACAGGTGAAAAGAGAATTGGAACCGTCGAAGAGGAAACAGAACGAATATTAATGAACATCGAAATGATTCTTCACAAAGCTGGCAGTAATAAAGACCACGTGATTAGAACAACGGTATACATAACAGATTTAGCCGATTGGGACAAAGTGAATTTGGTCTATAGTCGTTTTTTCGGGGCACATAAACCTGCGAGATCAGTCGTTGTTGTTAAGGAACTGCATTTTGGATTCCAAGTCGGCATTGAGGCTACTGCTGGAAGTAATAAGGAACAGAAATAAATTTTTATTATTAATGTTTGAGTAGGCTGAAAACGTAATGGAGAATGAAGTATGAGTAAGATTGTCATTTGCAATTCTGTCGGTAATTATACAAAAGCGTTAACTCGCGGAAAGGAGTATGAAGTTTTAGAAGTAGATGAGGAAAAACAGCAGATAAAAATAATTGGTGATAACAAAAGAACAAGGTGGTATAAAGATTACTGTTTTGTACCCTATGGAAACAGTGTTCCTATAATGGTTGATTGGAAGTTCGATGATGTCATTCGTGATTCAAGTGAAAAATCACTACAGCATCCTGAAATTACTGTTTCATTTAGCAATGGACAAAAAAGATGGTGTACGATTTGTACAAAGGCAGGATTAATTGATTATATACAACGCAATATGGATTTGCCCGTCCTTCTGATTGAAAGTCAAATCATTGTGAAGAATTTTTCCAATGAAGTGGTGCATGATGCGCTGGTGGAATTAGATCAACAAAATCAATTAATCCAAGCAACCAGATTTCTTAACGAACAAGAATACGCTTAAAATAACGAAAGCCGATTATTCTGCACTTGAGAATAATCGGCTTTCAGCACTATAAACATCCTTATCCATTTCAATTAATAAACCATCCATGCATTCGGAATCCATCTTCCACGTGGGTCATCAACACAGGACTTGGTGAGAATCTTGTCCTCGTGAACCATCATGGCGGAAGTACCGCCGTCCAATGCCATTGCATTCACTGCACCGTACTCTTCGAATAAATCGGCCATGTCTTTCATGCTGGCTCCGAGCGAGTGTCCCGGTTGACGACCATCGATTACAATCATGAGGATAGTTCCGTCTGCCGTTTGTCCAATAGCAGCGCGGGGGGCTATTCCCCAACTGGTGGCTTCTTTGCCAGCAAACAAGTTCTTTCCATTAACAATTAATTGCGGTCGGAAGGATACGGCATCTCGAATGCCCATATCAACAAGTTGCTTCGCCGTGTAATTTCCGGTAATCAGCTTCCCGTTATAATCAATTCCCACCGCAGTATCCCCATTACGAGGGTTGTAATCTTGCAGAATTTTTCCATCAACGATCACAAGACCTGCCGCCTGACTAGCATAGCCCATGTAATTTGGGTCATAAAATCCAGAGGCATTAATCCCGCCAATCGCATTCGTTCTCTCGGAGAATTCATCGATCCACTCACCACGAGGCTTACCACGGTTTTTCTTTACTGCCGTTGGTACGAGATGAACTCGATGGGGATCGTTCACCTTCATCACGTGTCCCTTATAGTAGTGGTACGTGCTGAACTTTTTCTCTACCGGAATGACTTCAACAGGTGGGAGATTGTTCAATGGCTTCACTTCTTGCGGTTTGGGTTGTTGCACCACGGTTGATACGGGCTGGGAGTTAATCACTTCCGGTTTGGCAATTTCTGCTTTCAATTTATTCAAAGCCTCTTCACCAACGAATGTGTATTTGGCCCAGTGTGAATGCTGCGTTACCAATAAAGAACCAGCCAGCCAAAGTCTCGCATCGTAAGAGAATACGAAGGCTGCAATCATTACGACTGAAAAAATCCCTGACAGCAAGATGCTCTTTTTCAACATAGATCCACGCTTTTTTTTGCGTTTGGATCTGCCAACTCGAGTTGCCCTAGTTCCCATGATCGTTTCTCTTGCTCCTTTATTTCTATCTAATCGTGAAAAATTCTCAATACATCAAATAGGAAATCATATTACCTGTATTAAGACGATTCAGCAAGCAAAAAGTTTCATCTTTTCTTTTCCAAGAACAGTACTTTTGAGCTATCCATGAAGGGCAGGAGCATTTTGAGTCAGCTTCAAGGGAACAATACTCGCAGGAGGTGATGAGTCATGCGTCAATTTGACAAAGAGTTTCAGGATCAGGTAGAAGAATACATGGAAAATCCCACTGGAAGCCATAATCAGATATCTGAGAAAGACCGTCACGATAAGATGGAAAAGAGAGAAACCCGTTTGGACTCCAATCAGTAATGTTTGCCTTTGCCCTCCTAATTTTGGGGCAATTCATTCAGGTGAGATCCAATACGGATTTCGCCTTTTCTTATTTTCTGACCTGATTGATTGGGGCATTCTTGTCATGGTGTCAAATGAATGGTAAGCTAACGTTTATGAACTTTTACGTCAAGTAGGTGGAATCTGATGCCAACAACGTTTGCATCTTTTGGGATAAAAGAAACACTCCTGCAGGTACTGCAGAAAGCGAAATTTACAGAACCTTCCTCTATTCAGGAGCAGGTAATTCCCGTCATTCTGGACGGAAAAAATGTCCTTGCTGAGTCTCCGACAGGGACTGGTAAAACATTGGCTTATCTTTTGCCGTTGTGTCAGAAGCTGGAGCCTGAAAAAAAAGAGCTGCAAGTCCTGGTTCTTGCCCCAACACATGAACTGGTTATGCAGATACAACGGGAAGCAGAGAAGCTGTTAGAGCCAATGGGACTGCATTCTGTTGCTGTGATCGGTGGCGTAGACCCGAAAAGACAACTGGAAAAGCTTAAGACACATCCTGTCCTCATTGTGGCAACTCCGGGGCGAATCAAGGAGCTGCTGGATCAACGCAAATTAAAAGTACACACAGTGAAAACACTGGTCGTCGATGAAGCGGACCGTCTCGTCGATCAAGGATTTGCCGGAGTAGTGGCTGATGTAAATAAACGACTGATGAGAGACACGCAACGCTTGTTTTTCTCGGCAACTTTGCCGAAGCAAGTACTTTCCTACTTGCGGGACATGGTGCAAGAGCCGGTCATGTTCCATGTGGAAAAAGAAGAAAGTGAACGAGTGCTTCACATGTACATTGTGAGTGAACTTCGTAAAAAAATTGACACCCTTCGTCGTTTGATCCGGTTGGTGAATGCCAAACGTACTATTGTTTTTATTAATCATTTGGATCGGGTGGAAGAAATTCAAGAGCGACTGGCGTATCATCAGATTGATTGCCGCTTTATCCATCGAGATACTGGGAAAGAAGAGCGCTCCAAGACCATCCAGGACTTCCGTGACGGAAAGTTTCCGGTTCTTGTGGCGACAGACATAGCTGCGCGGGGAATTGATATTCCAGAGGTAGAGGCGATTATCCATCTTGACCCTGCCGTTGATGCAGATGCTTATATACACCGCAGTGGCCGGACTGGACGCATGGGGGCTGCAGGCCTTGTTTTCTCTATCATTGCACCAAATCAACGATTCATTCTGGAAAAATTTCAGAAGCAAACCAATATCCCGATTGTGGAGAGGATCATGTCGTACGGGGCACTGGTTGATCCCGAAGAAAAGCGAAGAACTCCACAGAATACGGGCAAAAGTGCCAAACCGGCTAAGAAGAAGCAACGCAAGTAATACATAAGAATCCCCTTAATAGAACAGCTTAGGATCATATAGAGGAAGTTCAAAAAGTCCGGGAAACATAGCGTTCGAATTTCTGCGTTGCCTTGCCCCTCCGCTGCTCACGTAGACTCACCTACGTTATAGCTGCGCTCCACAGGACGTGGGAGTGTCGACGTTACCAACAGGACGTTGGTGCATTTAGTCGACCTCGGGTCTTCGGCGCCTTGAACTTCGAGGCTCTGTTTGTGCCCTCTCATCGGGGCATCGAAACATCCTCTCTTTTTGAACTGGCTCTTACTGATCTGTTAAGGAGGAAGTTCCATGAATCGAGATCGATTGGATGAAGAAGCCCTGCTGGTGAACGGACGAGTAGGGGGAGAAGTATTGACGAAACAGGAACGAAATACACTGAGAAGAGAAGCGGCCGAGCTGAAAACCAAAATGGAAGAAGCAAAGCACCAAGAGATTAAAGAGTAACATTTCGATAAACAAAAAGCAGGCGAAACGATTCGTTACTGCTTTTTGTTCTTTTCGAGCAGCAAGTCAATCGCAGCAATCAAGTCATGCGTGCTTTCAAAAGAGGTGTCCAGTTGCAACAGACGTTTCAGCAGGTTGTGCAATGGTTCATCCAGTTGCAGCTCATCTTGCCAGCTTTTTTCCTCTGTGGACTCCTGATCATAAGACGAGTACAGTAAAAACAGCAGCAAGTGGCCCATGGCGTAAAGATCGCTTCTAGGGTGGACTTCACGCTTCAGTTGTTTTTCAACAGGATAACCATCCAGATCGGGCGACTCATAAGTAGGCTTGTCTCCCATAAAGCGAGCAAGACCAAAATCGATTAAATAAGGCTCTTTTTCAAATAAAATGATATTGGGAATCCGTACATCCCGGTGAATTAAACCTTGCTCGTGCAAAGACTGTACGACACATGCAATTTTGCGCAACAAACGCAGCGATTCCTCATGAGAAAAGACGACGTGCTGCTCAAACAACAGGTCCTCTAAAGCATGACCATGAACATAAGACATAACCAGAAAACAGCGATTTTTATCTGAAAAAATTTCAATAAACTTAGGTACATATGGTAGATGACTGACTTTTGCAAGTACATCTGCCTCATATTGTTGCATCGCCACACCTTTTGGTTTGCCCATCCGGCTTTTTTTAACCTGTTTGGCGACCATGATTTCATTCGTTTCCTTATTTTTCACAAGGTAAGCAATACCATAACTGCCTGAACCAATCACGGACTCAATTTGATATTTGCCTATCGTTGTACGTGGTTTGAGAGGGCGGTCCCTCCATTGTTGGATGAATTCAAGAATACGTTCGAACAGCACAGTCGAAAAACCCCCGTCACTGATTATGTGGATACAGTAACATCATTAATGGGTGATTACAATGTTCAAACTATGTTCTTTTTTGGTATAATCATGAGCGGAAATGCAGGCAGACAGTAAGGGAGTTTTGGGGAGAGTATGAATTTTATCGTAGATTGGCTGAGCTTTTACTTGGTGGAACAGCCAGAATCAGATACGAGCAACAAACGGGTAACCATGTCCAAGCTATTGTCTCATGATGACTATCAGTCGAGTGAACTAAAGGATTTTTTAGATGGCGAGTTCACGAAAATTGCCAAACGAAAAGTTGAAGCTACTCCGAAAAGTGACGGCAGTCCGACGAAAATAGGGCAATTTATTATCGAGCAAGGCCATCCAATCGACTCCAATCCTACATACGGTATCTTTCAAAGGCTGTTACATGCAGTAGGGCAGGAGGCAATCCAGACAGCTACGTCCGAGTTGCTGCATATGTATTTGCGTACTTCACAGGTTCGAGGTGGCGTTCTTTTGCTTGTAAAAGCTCGGTTGGATAAATACGATGATCATTTTCTGTTTATCCTGAAGTGTGACTTTGAGCAAAAAACAGCCGTAATTACAGACGAAAAAAGCCTCATCTCGAACGTCAACATGGCGATTAATGCAAAAAATATGAAGTCCATCATGTTTCCTCATCTGTTGGAGCCTGGTATGACTGACAATTTTCATGTGAAAATTCATCAGTTTTCCCATGCACGATATTTTGAGGAGTTCCTTAAGTATATTGAATATCCCGAAACCGTGCATGACGTGATGTCCCGAGAGGTTCTTTCACTTGCGAGACAACATATTGAACAAATCTACCCGGAGCCATCAGAAGAAAGAGAACGGGAAGAGGAAGAAATTGAGCGGATTGCCGCCAGTCCGAAGCGAGAGTTGTCAGAGAAATGGGAACACGAAACGGTCATGGAGGCAGCACAGTGGTTTGCGGAGCAGCAACCAGACATTGAGTTAAAATTAAAGCTGGATCACATTCAAATTCGAGCATTACTAGCCGACTACGGGGATAAGGTGCACATTGCAAAGGCAAATGGACGTTATCTCATCCTGTTGGAAGGAGATATGATCCAATTTGAAAAGGGATGTTCACCTGTGGAGTTTCTCAAACCAAAAGAGCTTCATGAGGTTCTGCATGATCTGGAAAGGCGTTCAACATCTGAAAGACAGTTTGTCCCACAGCAGGAGGATGCTCCGCCTTGGTAAATAACGCAAATATTCAAATGAAAGGAGTTTGTCATGTCAGGAAGTGAATTGTGTCGCATCCGAGCATCGTTACAGCGAAGAGTTGTTGAATTATTGGAAACACAACTTCCCGAAGGTTGGGAAGTGAAAGCACACCAACAGCATATTCTGTTGATGGGGCTCGAGGGAGACAAGTCCATTGAAAAGGAAATCTCTTTGGAAAAGCTGTATGAGCGGGTAGAAAGGTATCCCGATCAGAGAAGAGAAGCACTGTATTCATTTGTGACACATGTTGTTGCCGGGATCAAGGGATTGATTGAAACTCGTGATCTTACGAATCAAGAGATGAATGTTTATCCTGTATTGCGCCACGTATCTTTTGTAACCAACCATCCAGGCGGTCAGAAATTGGTGTACCGAGAGCATACTTCCGAATCGATCATTGCCTATGCTCTGGATCGCAAAGAGGGGTACCTTCTGATCAATCATTCCATGCTGGAGGACGCAGGATGGTCAGTGGATCAATTACACACGTACTCGCTACAGAATTTGCGAAAATTGCCGCTATCGGTTCGCACGCAGGAAGTCGCCGGCAATCCGGTTCATTTTATCAATCCCCAAGACGGTTATGCGGCAAGTCGGGTTCTCCTGACTGAACTTCTCGATCAATATGACCAGGAGAAAAAAGGCGAAGCTCTCGGTGTTGCCATTCCACATATGGATGTTCTGATTATCGTAGACATACAGGATGAAATAGGAATGCAGTTACTCTCTAGATTAACCTATGACTTTGCGAGTAAAGGAGACATACCCATCTCGCCATTCCCGTTTTTGTATCATAACCAAACCTTGGAATCCTATATCGTAGTAAAACATTCAAAGGGAAAGTAGGCTGAATATGAACCACCGCAAACCAACGGATCGGAAGGCTTTTGAACAAAAAGCTGCAGGCTCCAGAAACACAGGAACGAGACCAGCGGGACCAAAAGCAACTGGACCCCAATCAACTAGCCCCAAATCAAATGGGCCAAAACAGGATGCGGTAAACCTTCTCACCAAACAGGAAAAAGAGCTGCTGGAAGATTGTCTGGATGAGCTGTATGAAGATTATGTGACCTACCGTGATTCTTTGAAAAAAGATGAAGAGATGAATATTACGTATAAAATGTTTATGAGCATCGTTAAAAAGCTTGGACTGCGTCAGCCCAAGTAGGAGGCGTACAAGATGACAGAGAATCGTATCTTGCAACAGATACAGTTTTTGACTGAAGTTGACAAGCTGAAGAGCGTATACAGACAATCTTTTTTGATTAACAAGTCTCGAAACGAAAACGATGCCGAGCACTCGTGGCACTTAGCTATGATGGCGATGATTTTGCGTGAGCATGCCAATGAGGAAGTGGACGTGACACATGTAATGAAGCTCGTCCTCATCCACGACATCATTGAAATCGATGCAGGTGACACGTTTGCGTATGATGAGAAGGGGTACCAGGACAAAGAGGAACGTGAAAAAGCAGCCGCTGACAGAATATTCTCGATTCTGCCAGAAGATCAGACGAGAGAAATTCGCCAGCTATGGGATGAGTTCGAGGAACGTGCAACACCCGAAGCAAAATTTGCTCATTCCATTGACCGCCTTTCCCCACTAATACAAAATTACTATACCGAGGGTGCAACGTGGCGCAAACATCAGGTGACCAGAGATATGGTTATTAAGCGCTGCGGAGTCATTGCAGACGGTTCAAAAGCATTGTGGGAGTTTGTCGAGGACTTGATCCGACATTCCGTGGAAAAAGGATATTTACTGCCGTAACACCAATTGAATATAACGACCAGCTTCATGCAAGACCCAATAATTTTGTCTGGGACCGTTTATATAAAGGTTGTCTGCGGCTTGTGTCATACGTTTCACCCGATCCCTGTCATTCATGACATGCGCACATAGACCCATGATCATCCACGGGTAGGAGTCTTTGATTTCGAATAATTCAAAGTGCGGGAAGCCACCTATTATTTTGTTGTACAGGGAAATCGCTTGTGAACTGGAAGACTCGATAATCTCATAAACAAGGGGAAAGGCCTGACTTGTTGCATCGGGATACCATTTTGTCCAGGTCGGATAAGTTGATCCATAGATTGCAAAAGAGTTCGTTTTTTCTTTATAGGTACGATTGATTCCTTGTTTACAAGCGAGGGCGCATTGTTCAGCAAGATGGGCATTTTTCCGATCATTCATCAGGTGGAATAATTGACTAGCATCAATCAATCCTTGATATACTTCACAATTGTCCATCAGGTATTTCACTTTATAGGAGTGCTTAGCCCAGGTCAGCCCATCTGGGCACTGGAGTTTGCAAAGCGATTGTAAAATTGATGCAAGCTGGTCACGAATGGCCATAAACCAGTGCAGATCTTCCGATTGTTTGATGTACTCATACAAAAGAGAAAAGAACGTCGCATGATAGCTGTCCTCGCTGTCTGCAGTTCCCGTGTCAATTTCGTGTGGATAGCGGTAGCGATAGTCATTTACATACCCGTTCGGAGAAACATGTTTGAGATACCACAGCAGGTGCTGCTTGACTGGCTCACAATCTCCTATTTCTGTTAAAGCAAGCAGTCCAAGGTTCGTAAAATAGGGATTAATCACTTCACTGTCAGGCGACAGGCGGAAGGTCCCGCTGGGTAACTGACACTTATGTATAAAAACTTGTTGATTTTTAATTCGCCGATCTCTGAACAAATCGTTTCACCCCACAATAAAGACCCTTGAGAGCAAGGGTCTTTTGCATGTATGAGAATCATTTATCCGATCATTTCGAGAACCATTAATGTAGTGAGTAAACGTTTTTGCGCTTCTTCTGGTGTCTTGCCTGTTTTGACTATGCGCTCGGACTGGTATTCGATTTCAGCAAAAAAAATACCGTTTTTTTCATAGATGTGCATGTTCTCAACTCCTCACTCCATACACCATTTCCTCATTGTATGCAAAAGTGGGAAAAAAGATGTCTGGAACCTGTCACCAATTGTCAAGAAGGGTGATGAAGTTGAGTACGTCTATTTGGGCAAAAACTGCAAAACAAAGGCAAGCATTCCGGCTGCAATCAGTGGACCGACTGGCACACCACGGAAAAAAGTGACGCCAACAATGGTTCCAACGAGCAGCCCATTGACAATCAAAGGGTTTCTCGTCATTAATTGAACGCCATGCCCACCCAGAAAAGCAACGAATATGCCAATCCCAATGGCCAGAATCGAATGCCAATCAGAAAATGTTTTCAGAATGGCTTCGGGAGTGATTTTACCACTGGCAACAGGTGCAAGCACGCCAATCGTCAGGAGGATAATCCCGAATTTGAGACCATGCTGCTCAAGTATCGGGAACATTCGCTCCACGTGCAAAAGCCGGAGTAGCAGAAGAAAAGCAACGGCGATACTGATTTCGTTATTATTGCCGACGATTCCTAAGCAAAGTAAGATGAGTAAAACGATATTGGTACTGTCCATTCGAGAGAGTAGCTCCTTTAATCCTGTTGAAATCATGCTGGGATTTACTCCAACATACCTACCGGAAAGCCAAGTGACTCCTGAGATCCCTCAAAGTGACCCCAAGCAAAAACACCATTGAAATACTCAATCGTAAATGGCAAATCGTGTCCATGTACCTTGTATGGTTTTCCAATAAAAAAGTCTTTTGTCCCTACAAAATACGATTTTGCCATGAAAAATTTCTGCTCCAGGATACCGAAGCCTACGAGATCACCTTTAATTTTTTTCTCTTCGGCCTCTTTTAATAGTGTTTCCATTTCCATTTGTAATTCTGCCAATGTCATCTGACTGAATAATCGCATTGAGACAACCTCCTTATCCTCGATATTGATTGTAACAAGAAAAAGGAGGTTATGCGATTGGAAGCGAATTTTTTTAAGAGTTTGGGGCCCCGCCCGACGATGCTCAGGACGTGCGAGTGTCGACGATGCAACACGGATGTTGCGTTTAGTCGACCGCCAGCGATAGCTTGTGTCGGGTGGGTATTGCACGATTGGAGAGGTGGAGGATAACATGTCGTCGAAGCGGTTTGATTTGACAGGAAAGACAGCGATTGTGACAGGAGCAGGCAGAGGGATCGGCAGAACTTTGGCGGTTGGACTTTGCGAAGCAGGGGCACAAGTGGCACTTGTTTCAAGAACCCGTACCCAGTTGGATGAGCTAGTGGATGAAATTCATGAAATGGGTGGCAAAGCAATTGCGATTGAAGCAGACATCACACAGGCAGGAAGTCATGAGGATATTGTGGCCCAAACCATTGATCAGCTTGGTGGACTGCATATTCTCGTCAATAATGCCGGAATGAACATACGTACCAAGGCGCTTGATGTATCCGAAGAAGATTGGAATCGAGTGGTCGATCTTGATTTGAAAGCTACCTTCTTTATGGCGCAAGCTGCAGGGAAAGTCATGTGTGAGCAGCAATATGGAAGAATTATCAACATCACATCTGTCGCAGGCCTGGTGGCACTTCGCACTGGTGTTGCCTATGGTGCTAGCAAGGCTGGGGTTATTCATATGTCCAAAGTCTTGACACTGGAGTGGAACAAGTTCGGAGTTACCGTTAATACGATTGCTCCCTGGTATTTCCGCACCCCGTTGACCGAGAAGCTTCTGGATGATCCACAATTTGTCCAAGAAATATTAAGTCGTACGCCAATGGGACGGATTGGTGATCTGGAAGATTTGGTGGGTCCGACAATCTTTTTGGCTTCCGATGCCGCTGCTTATATTTCTGGGCAGACCATTGCCGTTGACGGCGGGATGTCTACTTTTGGATTTTAACAATATTTCTAGCTGTATGAACCCGAGTGTTGTGAAACCTCGGGTTTTTTGGATCGTCATATGGGATGACGAGAGTAAGAGTGAGGCGATCAAACTGTGAAGATAGGGAAATGCATATCTGTTTTATTGGTTTGTTTTACTTTAGCTGGATGCCAGTTAAGCAGTGAAACAAATCAACAGGTGAATCAAAAATCACCCAGCAATGTTCCTGTGAAGCAAAAGGAAAATTACATGGTTGTCAAAAAACAGGCGTTTGTATACCCCACAACCAACGAGGGAAAAGAATTGTTTCCATTAGAAGTGGGAAAGGTTGTCAAAGTGGAAGAAGCGCAAGAAGAGTGGTACCAAATTGAGTTTTTCCCTTATGCAGAGCCGATTGAAGGGGAGAAATGGGTAAAAAAAGAGGCGTTGGCTGAATATGATCCTCAACTGGTTAAAGAGGGGTATTTGAAACAAGATGCACTGATCTATGATGAACAAGGTATCGTCAAGGAAAAAGGTCAGCGTAACATCATTTTTATCGTGGGAGAAAAGGGAGATTTGTACGAGATTAATGCTCCCGGCGGAATCTGGGGGTTTATTCGCAAGTCGGATTTTGAGCCCAATCCGTTCCGTAAATTTGATGATGGTGAGGTGAAGTAGGTTGTTTCAGCAGTTGGAGTGGTTTCCTGTATCTTCTTTTGTGGATAACAGGAGCATGGAAAGCGAGATACTTCATGGACAACAGACAGGGAATAAAACCGAAATACTATTAGAGGTTATAAATGACACGAAAAATTACATCGTTCGGGTTGTGAAGAATTCTGTGAATGAGCCTAAAGGACAATACAATGTATTTCTATTAGAAAGAGAAAAATTTGTACCGTTCCAAATAGTGGATGATAGAGATTATTTCTATGCGTTATATTGCAAAAGTACATCAGATCGTGAACTACTGCTAGAGTATGTAACCGAGTGTATTAACCTAGTGAATTTATTGACAACCAACTACATCGAATGGAAAAAAACCTACCGAGATGAAAAACAGATCAAACTGCCATTTATCTGGTGTCTTGTTGGGAATATCGTGGATTATCGGCTGTTCGGCGAGAAAAAAGAATGGCGTAAAGGAACCAAAATGTTCTCAGCCGGAACAAAAGTATACTGTTTTCCTGTTTTATGGGGAGACGGGTATGAAAGCATTAAAGTGATTGGCAGACCAAGAGGAGCAACCAAATTAGTAACAACTATTATGGTATCCAAGCATATCACCAATTGGAGAATGCAAAAGGTTTACAGTTCGTACATCATTAAAACTATGTTGGCGAAAAATGGTTGGAAGATTAGTGATGAGTCTCGGGAAAATATTATGGAGATGCTTACTTGGGTACCAAACCGAACGGAATGAAAAAAAGTGATAACATAGCTTTACATTTTAATCGGATAAGCTAAGCACAAATTGAAAGCTAGTAACTGCCTTTCGGATATTCCAGTTCGATTCTATAAAAACACCGTAGAAATACTGCATTTAAAACTATACATGCGATTATCTTCTTCTAGATACCACTTTGCTGAGTGTACATCGATGTCAGAGTAAAAATGTCAGAAAGAGATTCATATCCAGTTGACACCGCCATTTTAATCTAACAATAACAAATTTTGATTTTAAAAAAGTTATTTTGAAATGTAATGTCTGTATTTACTGATAGAGATAAGAAAGGTACAAAGCATGCAGAAAACCAGGATCATTGCTTGGAAGTCAATTGATTTATAAAAGATATAGGTGTTGGTAACTTTCCAGATTCCAAATAGGACCCAAAATACTGTGAAGAAAATACTGGATAACCAAAAAGCTTTCAACATTAGCACCTACTTTGACTATTTTTATTAACACAACGGTAAGTCAGGATAGAATGGCTGCAGATTGTTGTTAATGTTTACGTCTTTTAGATTGATAAAAAGTAGCAGCTAATAAAAATAGAATAAATCCGATAAAGACAAGCATAGTCCATCCAGTCTTATCAGTCCATCCTGTCTTATCAGGCCAGTCAAAAAAATAAATCCCAGAAAAAATTATGAGGAATATAATAATTTCTTTGAAAATTTTCCTCAATCTAATCTACTCCTTTTAATTTTTAAAGTTTAACAAAAAGGAGGCCACTTTTTACTGATTTTTACGGAGTGGTATTAGAAAAATTTCAAAGGTTTTCTCATTAACAAAACACACGATTTGATAAATGGAGGGGATAAAGAATACAAGCGTAATTCGTTAGAACAAATCGTGGGAAAGAAGCTTTGCATTGAAAACAACGAAGATTTGGAGCTTATGTAACAAAACAATAAGTATCTAAAACGGGAGGGGTAGAATATGCTTGGAGAAATTTGAAGATGTAGACGAGTTATTTGAGCATTACACCGAAATGCGCAAAAAAAAAGACTACCAAATATTATTGGCAGCCGCTTTTGGACACATGGATTGTGAAAGATAGTTAGTTACTTTGGTATAACAACGATCATTTCTTTTCCCCAATTTTGTTTGTACTTTACTATGCAATTAAACGCTTCGGATACGATGCGAAGTGGGACAATAAAAGTAGTGTTGTTATAAAGTTTTGCTTTCCCTGAAGATGTGATCACTCGTTCATTCAGGGAATAACGATTACTATCAACAGAAACTCGCAAAGTAGAATTGCCCTTCGTAACCGTGATACTTTGTGTCGGTTCATCCCAGGAGATACTGGCACCAAGTGCATCTGATAGGGCGCGTATAGGTACATATGTTGTTCCATTTTCGATCCAAGCATGCGTTTCAACTCTTTGATTATTAACCATTAATAGCAAGTTGGAATCCTGAATCGGCGCAACACTATCATATTCAAGAGGCAAAATGACCTTGAGCTTATTTGATTCTGGAATCGGGATACTTGGACCAGCATTGGGGATTTCAAATGATGCTCGAACAAACTGCCCGGGAGCAAGCACTAACTTCTGATTAATATTGGGGTGTTTTTTGTCGGAAAAGTCTAGCATTTGTTCTTCAAGAGGCCAAACAATTGAACCATAGTCGCCTGTCCATTCAAAATTAGGGTGTTTTTTGACGGAAGGGTCTAGCATTTGTTCTTTAAAAGGCAAATATACATTACCACTTCTGTCTACCCATTTAAAATTAGTAGCCGTTGCTTCTCCGACATTTACAAGTAAGGTATCCAAATGAAGAATTGAGCCTTGGTAATTGGCAGCAATAACATCTACAACAATAAATGCCTTGGGCTCGTCCTTTTTACCTATTTTGAACGTGTAAGTAGGTTTAATATATGCGCCCTGTAAATCTGCATTACTGGATACACCTGGTACAAGTTCAAATTGGAAACCCTGACCCTCTGAAAAATTTTCGGCATGTGAATCCACTGGTTTAAAAAAGTTATGTTCACCATGTTCATATACTATCGGTGAAGCACTTATTTTCTTTCCCTTTTTATTATAGAGATCAATGGTTGCGTGAAAATCATGAACTTCATATCTAGTAGTGTTTTTTACATATATCATGGCAGAGGCGTATCCAGATAAATCGTCGTATCTCAATTCAGTCATTACTATTTTTATTGGATCTTTTGTATCGTTCGGCCCTAAAGCAAACCCATAAGATGAGAAAAACAAAACAATCAAAATCATCATGAGGAATATTGATGTTAACCGTATTGTTTTCATAATTATAGACACTCCTGTCTGAATTTGGGCTGTAAAAGTTTAGCTAAATATTATAAATACAACAATAAACGTCAATAGTCCTTTTAATCAAATAGTACTTAATTACTACTAACTTAGGCAATGCGTACTCTGGATAGTAAAAAATACAAAACAAGTGAAGCTGCCAGTTGAGCCTGACGACCAAAAGAGGTGGGTGATCAGAGATAAAGAAGTCGTGGAGTTCTGATTATACAAAACATTACTTGTGATAAGTGGGAGAAGGAAGAGAAGAATTGATACCTGATGTATAAAAAGGAAGGTAATAGAAAATGCCCCGAAAAATCGGGACATAGAAGTTCAATCTTATGTCGGCTTTACTACAGGCAGGCGTGGCTCTAAAATTTTAACTCCTGACATCGATTGAATATCATCAACAGGATCTTCTGCAGCAAAGCTTACACCCGGCAGGATAAAAGTGAGAACTAGAACTGAGAATAAAATCTTTTTCATGTTAATCACCTCCATTTATTTAGTACAAAGAGAAAATAACATTTATTCCCATGATACTCTGTAGTGCATATTACAAAATAAAATCATTTTTTTGTAGTCAAGGGGAAAGTGCATGAAAAGCAAAGGGGATCACCGCTTAACAAAAGAGAAATTATGTAAAACGTGGGATAAAGCTTATTAAGCTATCGGGAATCAAGAGATCAATATAATAATGCTAGAAAGACGATGACCTTACCTATTTTATAAGGTAAAGTAAGTAAAATGGAGGAACGATGAGTAAAAAAGATTTCCTAATTGAACTAGATGAAATTATAAAAGATAGGATGTTCATCGGGAAAAGTATTGAAGACTTGAAAGAAGATTTTTAACTTAATTTCAGATATTCATTCAAAGTTGCCATTTCAAGGTCAGATTGAAACTATAATAAACCTTGATCCAATTATTGAACAATTTCTCTCTTATCCTTATCATGATGGACTTCCGTTTGATGAAGTACCAGAGGTGGAAACCTCACAAGCGAATCCAGCTAAAGTATTTTTACACCGAATTGAAAAAAAGTATGAATGCATATAGTAATTTCGTTAATTTAGAGGGGGTTTTATGGTAATCACTTGGTTGCAAGGAGGTCCTTTTCTAGAAGTTAGTTTCTTATTTCAGCTCAAAGAAAATAAAAAGGCTACTGTGACAGAAATAATAAATAAGTTATCCGAATCGCCGTATAAGATAAAAATTGTAGATGACAACATCGAAGAAGTAATTTCCTCATTTGTAAAAGGCTATCCATATGATGAAGAGGACCCAAATACAATATATATTCACTCAGTAGAACTTAGGTTATTTATTGAAATATCTAGGGAAAGAAAGGTGTCTTTAATTATTGAACAAATTTCTTCAGATTCAATTATAGTTGATTTTCACTTTTACGGAGATAAAGATGATGCTCCAGAATGGAATCAAATAGGTGTAAAAGAAGAAGAGTATACGTATTTTAGGAATTTTTTAATTAGTTTGTTTAGTATTTATGATTTCCTCATTGGAGGAATATCATGGGAGGAAGATATAAGGTTTTTATTTGATTGCAATGAAATTGCTCCTAACGAATGTTATCGTAATGAAAATCTTTCACCTGAATATTTCTTGAAACATCCTTCTTGTTTTACAGAAGTTATCTGGAACGAAAAAGTTAAAAAAATTGGTGATATTCCGTACCCTAATATAAAAATTAAAAATAATGGAATACTTATAACTTTTAAAGAATTATGTTCATTATTTCACTAACGGAGATCAAGAGCTTAAAAACTAAAACACGAGGCTGCCACAGAGCTGATCGGCGGCATTACTGCGTTAATGGGTAGAATAGAGAAAAGTAACAGAAAGACTTGGAGAAATTAAGAATGACCATTCTTTGCTGTCTTCTGATCGACTAATAGATGAGGAGTGCTCCTTTTTGACAAATAGTAGATTGAATCCCAAGGTTGATGAATTTCTAAGTAAAGCTAAAAAGTGGCAGGAAGAGTATGAGAAGTTGAGGAATATCGTTCTTGACTGTGAGCTGACCGAAGAATTTAAGTGGATGCATCCTTGTTACACGTTTCAGAATAAAAACATAGTTTTAATACATGGATTTAAAGAATACTGTGCGCTTCTGTTTCACAAAGGTGCCTTGTTACACGATGCCCATGGTATTCTAATCCAACAAACGGAGAATGTTCAGGCGGCGCGCCAGATTCGGTTCACCAATGTTCAACAAATAGTTGAAATGGAAACCATCTTGAAAGCCTATATTCATGAAGCCATTGAAGTTGAAAAAGCCGGTTTGGAAGTGAATTTTAAAAAGAATACAGACTTCATAATTCCTGAAGAACTTCAAAATAAATTCGATGAAATCCTTGCCTTGAAAACTGCTTTTGAAGCATTGACGCCGGGACGGCAAAGAGCATACATTCTTTATTTTTCTCAAGCTAAACAATCCAAAACTCGAGAGGCAAGGATTGAAAAATACATGCAAAAAATTCTCGATGGAAAGGGATTAGATGATTAGTGTTTTCGTTGAGTTAACGTTTGTTGAGGAGCAGGTGCTAAATCTGCTCCTTTCTTCGTTGCTGAACTATTGGTCAGTAATTCGTAACATTACCATCAATATACCGTCTAATAGTGCATGGGAAAGACCAACAAATCAGGATATTTTTAACTATAGTAAGTAGATATTGAAAAGGAGGTGGTTGGAGTGAAGAAAAAAAGGTTCCTTATCCTGTTACTTTTTGTAATTGGAGTGGGTTACTTTGGAATAAATTTTTATCAATTAACTCTTACAGATCAAATTTATGTTGGTCAAATGGGAATGATTAATCCTGATCTAGTTGTAGGTAGGGATGATCGATTCCCTAATAGTAGTACCCCAACTCTCGATGCCCAATTGTTATTTTCAGTTTGGAATCGTATAGGAAGTGCAAATGGTGGCACGCAAAGATTAGTAGTGAAGGATCTCAACGGCAACATCGCATTAGATCTTGATGTAACTCATCGCGGATATTCTACTGTTGTGAATTTGCATCCCATCCAACAAAAGATGGGAAAATATCGACTTACTTGGTACGTTAGCGGTAAAGCTATCGCAGAGAAAGAAATCATAATAGAGTGAGTAAAACTGGTTTTTAGGGGATTTATTATTGTACGTACAGTATGTATATAATTACGATGCCAAGATCAGCTAACATATGACTTAAAACGGGAGCAAACAGCGAATGTGAACGATCGCGAATCCATCCCCATAGTACTCCAGCAGTGTAAATAGAAAGCGCAGCAACAACGCAGAACGGCCAATTGAATATCGGAATAATGACTACAAGATGATAGGCTGTGAACCACAGAGAGGTTAACAGTAAGCTTCGTATTGAGCCCGGGGCTTGTCCGTTTCTACTTTGTAGGTAGCCTCGCCAGTAAATCTCTTCTAGAATTGGATTAAGTAACACCAGTACGACCAACAGAAGCCCAGATTGGTTACCGGAAAAATGCCACTTCTCTAGCAGGCTTCTTAAGTGTTTGACATCGAAGAGCATGTCGTGCAAAAAATAAGCACCAATCAACAGTGCCAAGGTGAAAGAAATGCCCAATCCGAACCCAATCAACGCTTGTCGGGCAGTCACGGTCAGTCCCCAAATACCGACTGCTTGGCTCAGGCTTTGTTTTTGGACCACAAGATGATCGATTAAAGGTACAACCGCCAACCAGCTAAAAAAGAGAGCAAATGTAAGTGTTACGCTATGCGCAACATGAAGGCCGATAGCAACTAATACCGTTGGGGCAAGCCCAATTACTACATAACGGTTCAAGATGATTCACCTCAGTAGTTTAATTTCCAAGATGCATACATCATACTCGTGATTTACCTTGTTCGATAGTACTAATATAATGTAGTACCTTCGGGATTCGACCAACTACATTGCTAAGATAACGGGGGTTGAAAGCTTAATTAACAACAACATTATTCTCAAACAAGATGTAAGATTAGTGTTGCAAAAATGATTTTTGGTTTGTTTCTCAGATCTTCTTTAATTTCAACATCTTAGGATGATATACACAACGGTAATTATGTTAATGAAAAAAGGCAGTCTATTTTATGACTGCCATGGAGAACGTGTTATTTACAATGTGGACGAACTTTCTTTTTGGTTAAAACAGACTGTGCATCCCTTACCGCTCTAGCAAATACCAAAGGTTTCTCATTCTTTTCATAATGGATATACCAAATGTTTGGTTTAGTGAATAACCAGTGATTATGCAGAGCTGTAACCTTTATACCGTGCTTGCGAAGACGGGAGATGAAAGGATTTATCTCTCGGGTAAGGATAACTGTTTCTCCGAGACAAAGTGCGC
Source organism: Brevibacillus nigriterrae (assembly GCF_049846925.1). NCBI lineage: Bacteria > Bacillati > Bacillota > Bacilli > Caryophanales > Paenibacillaceae > Brevibacillus > Brevibacillus nigriterrae. The sequence goes on along the minus strand of NZ_JBNCMT010000001.1, from coordinate 54,188 downwards.
GGCAATCTTTCCCAATACTCTCAAATGAGTGTAGTTGCGGGATAGTGAGAGGTGATCTTGAGCGTTTTCCTAAAATTGTTGGCTTAATGTTAGTACGTAAGGCCTGTGCAGTACAAACACCGTTAACAATTGTTGGTGTTGCACGAAGAATTGCTGAAAAGGCTCGGCAAAGTGAATTTATCGACATTAACAACATCCCCCCCTTAATCAGATACCTTTAGGGTATGTTGAGCTTATTTTCGTAGTATAGGCGATCAACTCAGAGTAAACGACTATTTTCAAACGAATATTTTGAAGTTCATGATGTGGAATTCCACTTACTATCTGAAAAAGAGTTAGATAGTAAGAGTCTAACGAAAAAAATTTCAACTTTAAGAAGTGTTTTAGATATTTTTCAGTATGTCAGAGAAAATCTGAATGAAAGCACCTCAGAATCAACCACTAAGGACGAAGCGAAATCATAATCCGAAAGAAATAGGATAATGTGGAAAATGGGAAATAGGTTGAGAAAAACAATAATCACTGTCGTGTTGTTAAGTTCTCTTATGGTAGGTTGCAGTCACATGGCCCAACCAGTCGAACCTAAAGAAAAATCAACTGCTGCACCGAAAGAACGGTCTTCTTCTGTATCTCCATCTCCAACTGCAAGTGAAGAAGTAGACCCGATTGTTTTTAAGGAACGGGAAGTGGATGACCATACATATGAGGATATCAGTAAACTAATACGAGACTATCAACATAACTTAATAAAAGCTATTGATACCAATACGTTTTCTTATGTTGAACCATATCTGTTACCGGGGAGTAGTCTTTACAACTCTCAAAAGGAATTAGTAGAGAATCTTTACTCAAGGAAGGTCAAAGAGAGTTTCGTATCTACGGAGATATTCGGATATTACATCGATAAAAATCGTTTTAAAGTGGAAGTCTCAGAAACCATTGAAGTGTTTTACCCAAAGCGAGGTCCGAGTATTAATGAGTACCCTTGGTATTATACTGTTGAGAAAGCTAACGGGAAATATTATTTAAGCACTTTGGAAGAATGGACTTCATATAAGCAGGATATGGACAAGCGTGGCGGCAGTGTAAAAGTGGATGGGTATTATGCGGAAGAGTTGCTTACTAATTATCACGAGGAATTGGAAAATGCTATTAACACGTTGGATATTACAGAGATCAAGCAGCTAGCGGCAAATGATCTGGTACTTGGGAAACTAAAGGATTTGATTATTGAATTCAGGAGAAAAGGATCCGAATTTACTTTGAATGTCTCTTCTCTTTATGAGGATATGAAAACATTTACATTTGTCCAAGAATTAAATTACCAGTATAAAGATAAGAATGGTAACAAACAAAGCGGCACTAAAGTACTTTACCTTCAACTGGATGAAATACGTGGATCTTATCAAGGTTATGCTGTCATAAGGTATCTGAAAGATGCGAAAAATGATTGGAATAATGCAGAACCTCTTTCCGTAGTGAGCTATCATCTCCAGAAGGTTCATTCTAACATGCCTGAGTACTTATTTATGGTGTATGGTAGTGCAGATAGCCCAGAGAGATGGAGTAATTTCAGCGCTAATAAAATTGAGATCTATAACGCAGGAAAAAACGGCCGCTTACTTCAAGAATGTACATTTGAAAAGACTAGTACGGGGAACGGCAATAGCTTGGGAGTCGAGTTTGAGGATATGAATTTTGATGGATACCTAGATTTCCGGATCCAAGCAGAAACTCCAGCAGGGCCAAATATACCTTACTTGTACTGGTTATGGGATCAGCAAACTTCAAAATATGTTTCCAACACCACCCTGGAACAAATAACCTCCCCAGAGTTCGATTCGTATAATAAGACTATCCATTCTTTTGTCAAAGAAGATCCTACGTTCTACTCGGATAATTTATATCAATACAGAGATGATACTCCGATTCTAATCAAAAGGATTGAAAGAGCGGCAGATATAGAGAAAAAGTTGTGGAACATTACAATAAAAGAACTTAGAAACAACCAGATGAAGGTGACAGGACGTTATAAAGACACATTAGTAATTGAATGATTGTTTTGGACTAGATTTTACGGGATCTTAAACAAATTCACTCCAAGGGGCTGCCATAAATAATTAATGTGTTAAAGGTAAGCGGTTTTTCATTTTTTAAGAATGATATTATAAAAAGAAATGGAGCAAATAATGGGTGCAAATGGTAAGAAAGACGAAAAAGCTATTCCCAATTCACATAGTCCTGTAAGACATTTGATAAATGAAGCACATAATTTAGAACATCGATTTATTGAGAATTACGAACAAGCAATAAGAATCAAAAATTCAGTTGTGATTTTGGAAGGAGATTGGGGAGGACAAATTTATCTGGTTTGCCCTATGGACTTAATTAAATGTGATAAGGAAAGTTTAGAGAACTTATTAGATGATTTGGATAAGATTGCTTGGGAATGTAACGACGGCGAGGGTAAGGGAATTTATTATGAGATAAGAGAGATCGGAGAATCAGTTGCTGGTGGAATGGGTGGGGGAGTAGTGTCCAATACACCATGGGTTCATGATGAATTTGAAGCCATATATGAAGATATACAAAAAGTGATTGGTGGAAAGAGAAAGAGGTTAAAATGAAAGCTTCATTATGATGTAGAAGAAGGGTAAGATTACTTTTATATTGATGTGCATGGGTACTGAAATGGACGTTCTAAGGCTCCATATAAACACAAGGTAAAGAGAGTAGTGGTTGGTATGGTCTCTACGAAAAGGGGCAATACCCTGTAGTGATTAGTTTAATTTATTAAAATACTAAAAATTGAATCAGGAGAACTGAAATGAAAAAAGTGTATGTTCTATCAGGACCTGCAGGAGTCGGTAAGTCGACAACATCACATGAGCTTGTAAAAACACTCTCAAACAGTGCACGCATATCAGGGGATGAAATTAATCATATGCACATCAATGGGCGAGAGAAACCGTGGGAAAGCAAAACAGAACTCTCCCTTATTTGGAAGAACATCTTCTGCCTGACGAAAACTTCCTTGAAAACCGAATCGATGTTGTAATTGACTATGTAGCATTCCCAAGTGACGTAGCTCAGCTTAAAGATAACCTTGCTGATTCCGAAGTGAATATTGTTTATGTGGTATTATGGACCGAAAAAGAAACCTTATTGCGAAGAGACCAAATGAGAGTTCCAGAACAACGCATGGGGGAACGCAGCTTGAAGTTAATAGACGAGTTTTTGCAGTCAGGACTCAGTGAAAGATATAAGCTGGATACGAGTATGTACGGTCCTGAAGCACTGTCATTTATCATAAAATCTATTATGACCAATCATCAATATAGGGGGGAGTAAACTAACAGGAATCTAACGAAGATCAAGAGCTCAATAAGCCAAAACACGAGACTAAGGAGGTGGATCATGGACGATTGGTATAAGATTATTCATGATCCAAGTAAAAATATATTCCAGAAACTAGACGAACAAGTAGATACTTTTTGGCAATGGTCTAAGACGATTAAGCATGAATTTGAATGGGAAGTTTCGTTTCCAAATTGGGAACTAATATATACAATATTTGATAAATTAATTGAAACTACATCTTGTCGTTCTTGGGACCACCGAACAGTTAATAATTTGCTTTTTATTATTGGAAGAGATAATGAAAGTGAATTACTCATTCGTAAGATCACCGATTTTCCCGAAAGGTTGTATTTTTTAGGCAAAGAAGGTATTGCTTACCCAGATTCTGATACTAAATGGCAACTGGCCAATTATCTAACGAAGTGCTTATCAACCCATGCAGATGTTGAGGAGATTATCCTTAAGTATTATCAAGACCAAAATGAGTATGTAAAAAGAAGAGCACTGTTAGCACTTGGAATTATAAATTCAAAGTATGCAGAACAATGTGCAATTGAATCCTGGAATACAGGAATGAAATATCAAAGGCTGGCTGCTTTAGAAGTTCTTAAGCAGCTAAAATCGCCATATTTCTCTGAGCTTCAAAACAGATCAATAGAAAAATAGAATTACTCTCGGAATGCTTTCTTAACCTAACGGAAACGTTGCGGTGGTTGTACTTGAGTCGAGATCTATGAGGTGATATAGAATGGAAAATAAAAAGTACCCTGATAATTACTTTGAGCATTATATTGTCTGCTTTTCAACTGGTCGTCATACTTCAGATGAAGCTGGCTTTGAAAAATTAGCAAGGTTATATATTGATATAGAAGGAGTGGAAACCTTTTCTGAATTAATTAAAGAAATTAAATGTATTTATGATAATAACGATTGGTCTTACTTTGAAAGTATAATAAAACAATTTGAGATTGAAGATTTAGATATTGATAAGATTAAAGAAATGGCAGCAGTAGCTTTGAGAATTTTTAAAGAGATCTAAAAACTTCTTCCACTAAAAAAATTGAGAAGCATTTCATGGAGGCAATGATGACAACTTTCATTTACATGGTAAGACATGGCGAATCGCCGAAGACGGAAGGAACGGAAAGAACAAGAGGGTTAACCGAAAAAGGAAAATCAGATGCCACTCGTATTACTGAATTATTAAAGGGAGAAGGAATCGAGGTTTTTGTTTCAAGTCCATATGAACGAGCAATCTTAACGATTCAAGAGTTAGCTCGATGTTCGGGAAAAGATGTTTTAGTATATGAAGATCTAAAAGAAAGAATTTTTTCTAATGAAGACAAGAGAATGCCTGATGACGAATTAATGCCGTTGATAAAGAAGTCGTTTTCTGAACCGTCCTATGCTTTAGAAGATGCGGAGTCGAATTCAGATTGTCAGAAGCGTGCAATTAAGGTTTTACAAGAATTATTAAAGATCTATCAAGGACGAAAAATAGCGATAGGCACTCATGGAGCAGTAATGACATTAATGATGGGATATTTTAATGACCAGTACGATTTTAATTTTTTACTGCAAACGACAAAACCAGATGTATACCGCATGGAATTCAATGAACAGAAGTTAGTAGCGGTTCAAAAAATGTGGCATGTATAGTAAAGGTTCACCCGAAGGAGAGGTGTTTATGAAAGTAATTACAAGAATTTTTGTCTTCTTGATAGCTTTCTTACCAACCATTCTTACTCTGTTTTTGTTATTAGAATTTTTCCCACACACTGGATTGGGTAGAATCTTTTCTTTGCCAATTACAATAACAATTAACTGTGCGATCATTCTTGCTTTTATAAATTGGAGGAAAAAATCTGGAGACTTTGTCTACCGCATAAATTGGGGTTGGATGTCGATATTGACAATAATGGTTGCATTAATTCTGTACCCTCAAGACTCTGGCACTCATGTCATTATGAAAATCTTGAAGTCACTGTTTGGTTTATAATATCCTGATGTATAATATGAATACCTTTATTATAGGAGATGATAAAAATGGCAAGTAAAGCAAAACGAATGCGCAATAAGATGGTACGGGAAGGGAAAATGGATCCGGGGCTGAAGCGAGGATCATGGAATGGCGTTAATCCAGTGGAACGAAAACCAGAACGACCAGCGATTGAAATGCGAAGAAAAGAAGAGAAGCATCGGGGACGTCTAATTTGTGAAAACAAATCAGACGTCTCTTTTTTATTGTTTAACAGTTAGTCCTAATAAAGATGCGAATGAAATCGCTTGTTCAGGAGAAACGACACAGCCTCTTAAATTATTTGCACTCACATTGATTCGATCAAAAGTACATGTACTTAAATCGATTCCATTCAACACAGTCTGTGTAAAGTCAATATCATTTATATCACAATGAACAAACTGGACTTTCTCAAAACTACAATCATAATAGTTGGCACTCTGCAAAATAGAGTGGTCAAATACTACCTTCTTTAGTTTTGCCTCGATAAACTCACTCAGATTTAAAAGGCAATGATCAAAAGTAACATTTTTAAGATTCGCATTCGATAGATCAAGGCCTAATAACTTACAGTTTTTAAAAGTAACCCGATGAATAATGCCTTCAGTAAAGCTGGTATTGGACAAGTCACAGTTCTCAAAAATAACATCCGCCATATCAATCTTTTTAAATGAGGAATGGGTGAGTTTCACTTCTCTAAAAGAGACTCTAGATAAAGTCAGTTTTTCAATGGATCCATCATCAATAACCATATCAGCAATCATACTGTCCATGATGTATGGTTCTTCTTCGGAAAAGTATTCTTGAAAATTTACTTCCTTCAATTCTGAGGGAATTTTGGGATATTCCATTTTAAAAGCTTTCGACATAACGTAGTGCCACCCTTTCCAATGTAACTATTTAAGGCGCCTTGTCATGTAGTATAGAAAAACAATGAAGCAAATATAAGACTTTTCATTACAGAAGAACTCTGCTACACGGATGAAGGGGTCATTAAAAAAGCCTCAACCAACAAGGGCTGAGGTTTTAGTGATGGGGATTCGGATTCCTTATTACTTCTTTCGATTGCCAACCGAACCCCACATAATTACAGACAAAAACAATACGGCGAAAATAAATAAAATGACATACACAGTTGAAATACTCACAACGACGACCATCCTTTTTGTCCCTGATGGTTTAATCATAATGGATTCGTACTCTTTTGGGCAACAAAAGAACGCCAAAACCCCTTCATGCCGAAAATGGCGAAGAAGTTTCTTTCTTTGTATAAGTTTTTACATTTCTTTATTAATAAATAAAAAAAGAACATCTCACTGGGTATCAATGAGATGTCAAGTTTGGGGGTTTGAGAAAAAAGCCGTATCGTTCAAGTTAAGCAATCGCTCTCACCCGATTGTTTAACTGCATAAAACTTCGCACGCGGTAGGCATGACCAAGTCCTTGGACATGAGCATGCTTACCGCGTAGGCATGCTTTAATGAAAACGGTCTACAGCAACTTCTCAAATACGATGAAACGTCGCTTACAGGTTTGATAATATCAAACAAAAATAAAGAAGGGATTAAGCAAAAATAAAATAAGGTGAATTTTACTTAGAAAAAATATGGTTTCCAATGTGAGTTGCTTTTTGGCGGCTCCAAATCCAACTGGAAGTGGCCGTTTCTGGATTAAAGAAGTAAAGCGAACCCATTGAAGGGTCTTTTCCTCGAATGGCTTCCTTCACAGCTTTTCGTGCCGTATCATCTGTTTTTGCAGGAAGCTTGCCGTCTTGTACCACAGAAAAAGCATTTTTCTCAAAGATAACACCATTTAGGTCGTCGGAAAATTTTCCACTATCCAAACGATTCAATACAACTGCGGCAATAGCAACTTGACCTTCAAATGGTTCACCACGACCTTCTGCATAGACCAATTGAGCTAACATTTCCATTTCTTTATCAGATAAAGTTGATTCAACAACTTTTTTGTTGTTTTGAAATTCAAGAACCCCATGAGGAATACGACTTGGGGCAATTGCTTCCGTCGGTGATGCTACAACGCCTAAAATACTAATCGTCATAGTGCCTAATAAAAACAAAAAGCGCAATAGCGCCATCTTTTTTGTAAACATAAAATCACTCCTTTTCGCTGTCGATCGCTTGCGGCTTCGTGGAGGCGAATTGGTCATGTGCAAGTATACGCACGTATTGGAGTAACCTCAATAGGAGATTGTTGGAAAATCTTTTTAAAAAGGCAAGTACTGGATGATTAGATAATGGTATAGTAGATCATGTTGAAAAGATTTTCCAAGTTTGGAGGATAGGAATCATGAAATTCGTTGCACTAGTTACTGCATTACTTACGACTGCTTCAATTAATACGGGAGCAGCGTATCAGAACACAACCGGCCTGGGAGATGGCACAACACCAAGTGTGGAAAGCAATCATGAATTACCGGAATTTATCAAAGGAAATGCAATCACAACAAGCATTCCTGCCATGATTTCCTTTGACCCGGCATTGGGAGAAGATAGCAGTTCATTTGCCATTATTCGTGCGACATTTGATGGCCTGACACGGACAGGTGCAGATGGACAAACACATCTATCGATGGCAGAAAAAATTGATGTATCTGCCGATCTCAAAACGTATACTTTCACCATCCGGGATGCGAAATGGAGTAATGGTGAGACTGTCACTGCGCACGATTTTGAATTTGCCTGGAAGCGTGAGCTTGATCCTAAAACTGCAGCCAATTATGCGTATCAGATGTACTATATCAAAAATGCAGAAAAGGTAAATAAAGGCGAAGGATCGCTCGATGAGGTCGGAATCAAAGCGTTAGATGCCAAAACACTTCAGGTTACGCTTGAAAATCCGACACCGTACTTCCTGGAGCTGACAGCTTTTCCTACTTATTATCCGGTAAACAAAAAAGTCGTTTCCGCAAATCCAGGATGGGCAAATGATGCAAAAACACACGTAAGCAATGGTCCATTCACGATCAAAAGCATGGAAGATCAATCACACCTTGTTTTGGCAAAAAATCAACAGTACTGGGACAAGCAATCCGTGAAGTTGGATGGAATCAATTTTTTGTATATCGAAGATGAGTATGATATGGTATCCATGTTTAATACGGGTGAGCTGGATTGGGCGGGAGATCCTCTTGGGAATCTTCCAGAAGATTTGTATGGTGCCTACAAAAAAGAGGGATTGTTACATACGAAGTCGATCGCAGGTGTCTATTGGTTAAAGCTGAATACGGAGAAACCGCCTTTCAACAATGCGAAAATTCGCAAGGCTTTTGCTTATGCAGTGAATCGGGCGGAAGTGATCGGGCAAGTAAAACCGTCCAATCTCCCAGCCACTGGAGTCGTTCCTTTAAGCATGCCATTGCAGCAAGAAGGGTATTTCAAGGACAACGACACAGTAAAAGCGAAACAACTTTTGCAAGAAGGGTTGAATGAGTTGGGGTTGAAGCAGCTTCCACCGATTACTTACTCATTTAATACATCAGAAGGACATAAGCGAATTGCGGAAACCATTCAGCATCAGTGGAAAAATTCCCTAGGTGTCGATGTAAAGCTGGAAAACAAGGAATGGATGTCATATATAGAAGACTTGCATCAAGGCAACTATCAGATCGGACGAATGGGCTGGTTGGGTGACTTCAATGACCCGATAAACTTCCTCGAATTGTTTAAGGACAAAAAAGGCGGAAGCAATGATACGAATTGGGAAAACATCAAATATAAAGAACTGCTCGATCAATCCCAACTGGAACGAGATCCAGCCAAACGCAATGAACTGTTAAAGCAAGCGGAACAAATTATTATGGAAGAGATGCCTGTGATTCCGATCTACTATTACACTAGTTCCTGGGTACAGAATGAAAAGGTTAAGGGTGTTGTCCTGGATGGATTAGGTTTAATCGATTATAAGTGGGCGAGCAAGGATAAATAGGTAGAAAACTGAAAATCGGTTTCAACAACAAAAAGAGGGAAGCTCTCCAAAAAATGACGAGCAATCCCTCTTTTTTCTGATCCCACTTTTAGCTCGATTATTTCTCTTCAATCGTAATTGTTTTAATCGATACCTCTTCTGTCGGTTTGCTTGGTTCACCTGAGTGAGGATCGTTCGTCACAGGGGTTGCGGCAATTTTCTCCACTACGTCCATGCCCTCAATTACTTTACCGAAAATGGTGTAGTTCGGCATGCTGTTGAGGTTTTTCACGTCTTCACCTGTACCGATAAAAAATTGGCTGCCATTGGTATTCGGTCCCGCATTGGCCATGGCAACGACTCCTGGTTCATACAGATGCCCGTTGTTCAATTCATCCTCGAACTTGTAACCAGGACCACCTCCACCTGTCCCGGTAGGGTCACCTGTTTGAATCATAAAGGTCTTGATGATACGGTGAAACACAATATTTTCATAGTATTTTTCATTGGAGAGAAACACGAAGTTATTCACTGTTTTCGGTGCATCCTTAGTGAACAGTTCAATCGTGAAATCTCCCTTGGTAGTTGAGACTACAGCACGATATTGCTTGGTTGGATCGATTTTCATCTCCGGTGCTTTTTCGTACTGTTTTTGTGAAACTTGTCCCTGGGGTGCCTTGTCTGCGGGTGGAGTCGTGCTTTGTGTACCACAGCCTACGAGGGCTAGTACTGTAACTAAAGAGATACCAATTTCGCTAATGAGTTTCAACATTACTGGTCCACCTTTCTTTTCATTATCTGCTCTTATGATCACGAAACGGATTATAGCATAAGATTCCCATTGTTTTCTATTGGAGATGCTGTCGATTGGTGAGTTCATGCTATAATGGGAAAAAATTGGCCGAGGGGGAGAACCAAATGACGGAACGCTTCGAAACGAGAACGGTACATATCGGGCATGCACAAGAAAACATCGGGACAGCGAAAACTACTCCGATCTTTCAGACGTCCGTGTTTGCTTTTCCAGGACTAGAAGAAGTGGAAGAGTATTATGCGGGAGAGCGGGATTACCTGTATACCCGAAACGGCAATCCTAATCAGACGGAATTGGCAGATGCAGTTGCGCTTTTGGAAGGAGCAGAGAGCGGAGTCAGTGCTGCATCTGGCATGGGTGCGATTATGGCTGGTTTGCTGGCTGTTCTTCAACCAGGAGATCACATTCTCGCTTCACACGAAATTTATGGAGGAACCTACGCCCTTCTCTCCAAAGAGCTTTCACGGTTTCACATTGAGCTGGAATTAGTTAATTTGCAAAAGATTTCTTCACTTTCTGAAGCCGTTCGACCCAATACCAAAATGTTTTTCTTTGAGACGATCACGAATCCACTGTTAACGGTGGCTGATATGCCATACTGGATCAACCAAGCAAAGCAGCACGGACTCGTAACGATGATTGACAATACATTTGCGACTCCCTATCTGGTGCAACCAACCGCATTTGGTGCAGACCTGGTCGTACACAGCGCAACCAAGTATATCGGCGGACACAGTGACGTAACTTCCGGTGTGCTGGTGGGTAGCAACAAACTGATTCAACGAGCCAAAGAGATTGTAGTGAGCTATGGAGCGTCATTAAGTCCGTTTGAAGCATGGTTAACTTGTCGTGGGCTTAAAACTCTCGCTATTCGCATGGAAAAACAATGCGATAATGCGAAGCAGGTAGCTGGCTATCTGAAGCAGCACCCAGCAGTTGGGGAGGTGTATTATCCCAACCCAGAGGCTACAACGTTTTTTCATCGCAACAAACAGGGCGCTATGATTTCATTTCGTCTGGCAGATGAAAGCAAGATTTATCAGTTCTATCGATCGTTATCTTGGATCAAATTGGCTCCTTCTCTTGCTGGAGTGGAAACGAGCGTCTCACATCCGGTTACCACTTCTCATCGGGCGTTGAGTGAAGTGCAGCGACAGGAATCTGGAATTACGATGGGATTGGTTCGACTCTCTGTTGGAATTGAAAGCTGGGAAGACATTATCGCCGATTTGCAAAAAGGTCTTCTCGGATAATAGGTAAAAAATTAAAAATTCAACTCGCATTTGGTAAAAGAACTTGCTAGATTGAAATTCTAGTAAAATTTATTTTGCCAGTGCGAGTTTTATTTTGTGGATCGTGTGACATTTTCCAGAAACGGATCGTCAAATGGGATAGAAAGAGGGGCCCCCACCCATCGAAAAAAGACCGCTCGCGAGCAAAATTGGTCGGAATCAAGCTCATTATGACTGATTCCAGGTGGGGTAAATTGTGGTTGGAGGAAGAGGGATGGGAATGCCAATGAAGCAGGAGGAAAATCATTTTTCTCCAACGCCTGATAACCCGTCAAGCTATTATGAAGCGCGAGATTTTTCCGAGCTCTATGATGAATATTTTGATCGGGTTAACAGATATTTACGCTGTCGTGTCTATAATTCCTGGGACGCCGATGATTTGACAACAACTGTATTTTTGAAGGCATTGGAGAAATTTGATCAATACAGTAGAACAAGTCCGTTTGCTTCCTGGATCTTTCGGATTGCGCACAATGCGTTTATTGATTTTTTGCGAAAAAACCGGGAGACACCCGTTGAACATGAAGAATTACTGGAAGGAAAAATTGACAACACCTGGCAGCCTGAGCAACAAGCATTGACAAATGAAGAAATTCGATTGTTAAAAGAAAGGCTGGATCAATTGACTACTGATCAAAGGGATGTCTTAACCCTGCGTTATTTTGGCGATCTGAAAATTCAACAGGTCGCTGAGGTACTGGGGCGAACAGAATCAAGCATCAAGATGATTTCACATCGTGGCTTACAACAACTACAGAAACTTTACAAGGAGGGAAATGGGAATGAGAGACGATGACCAATTAACAACTCCAGAATTGGAAGACACCACCGTTGCCCAATTGTTGTCTCATCTGAAATTAATTCGCCAGTCCGTTCCCATCAATCAGCAACTGAAAATCGAGCTGAAGCAACGCTTGCTGGAACAGATGAAACAAATGGGTCAGAACAATACGCCCTCGTCAAGTCCCAGGAAACAGTCATGGTTGCGTCGGTTTCTTCCATTAGGCGCAGGTATAGCGGCTGTATTAATTGCACTTCCATTTTTTATGAGTGATTCCGTTTCATTACATAAACCACAGAAGTTAACAATTGAAAATGCCCGTGAAATGGAACAAGTGGCTTTATCGCCAAAGGGAGAACAAGTAGGGGTGGTATCGGGCAATGCGATGTTATACACCTACGATCTTGAAGAGAAAACGCGGAAAAGGGCAATCACTTTACCCCAGACAAAGGGAAAGTACTTGGCTCCTGCGTGGTCACCCAATGACAACCAGATTGCATTGGTAGAAGAGAACGGAGAAATAGCAAGACTGTGGTTGGTTGATTTCGATCAAAAGGGCAGTCAGTATGCCAGTCGACTGTTGTGGGAAGAAAAAGACGTTCAATTTTCAGGTTTAGACTGGAACCCCGTTCGTACGCAAATTTCCTTTACCCGGAAGAAAGACGGCAAGGAAGAAGCTTGGATCGCCAATACCAATACATTTGCAGCAGAGAAACTGATAGACGGTCGCAATGTAAGCTGGTCACCTGATGGAAAACTGGTTTCATACGAAAAAGATGGCGAGATCCAAATAATGAATATGCTTACGAACCAACGACACTTTATCGTTCAGGGAACATATCCATCATGGGTATCCGACAATCAATTCACGTATATTTCCAACCAAGGAGAACTGGTAGAAGCAGTAGTCGATCCCGAAACGCTTGTTGCCAGATCTGAACAAAACATACCTGTAGATGGGATGACGATTCAACAGGCAAAATGGGCGAACGACGGCAAACACTTGGTGCTTGTCTCATCAGAAAAACAGCAGAATACCTTGTATATCGCTGAACGTAATGAATAAAGGAGAGAAGACCATGTGGAGAAGGATACTGATCTTGGTGGTTGCGTTGATCTATTGTTCGATCCTGCCAACGTCAGCTACAGAAGATATTGATATGGAAGTAACCTTGCCATTGGGCGGGTTGATGAAGCAAGGCGAGTGGACAAGGGTTGAAGTGAAAATAACGAACCAGGGTCAGGATTTTAGTGGAACAGTCCAACTGGAGCAAAAAGACTTTTCGCCGAGGGATCATGCCAATCAATTCAAGCAGTTCGTACAGGTGGGCAAAGGAGAAACAAAGAAAGTCAATTTTGAGATGCCCACGGATTTCTTGATGAACGGTGATGTTTTTGCTCACCTGCAACAGGGTGAAAAAGTCATTCAAACTGAGGCAGTAGTGAATAACAATCAGTTTATGGACCGAATCGGTGCGGTAGTCGATACCAATCCCAATGCATTCCACTTTTTGTCGATCCGTAACGAAGTGAATGGAAGCTGGCAAGAATATAATATCAAAGCAGTTAGACCCAATTTGATGCCAGAGGATGCCTGGATCCTGCATAATCTTGATTTATTGGCGCTTGGTAATGCCGATCAATCTGCATTGAATGAACATCAATTCAAGGCGATCAAGGAATGGGTAAACCAAGGCGGAATTCTCCTGCTTTCAACAGGGGCAGGTAAAGATAAGATCCTCAAACAATTTGAAGACGTCATGCCGATCTCTGCAGGACGTAGTGGAAGCAAGTCTCAACTAGATGAACTTCGCAATTTGTCAGGGCAAGAACGACTTCCGATTACTTCGCTTGATGTCTATAACACTGACCTTCCCTTGTTTGTTTCAAAACAGATCGGAAGCGGGCGAATCTTGTTTGTCAATTATGATGTGAATGCTGAACCACTTGCCTCTTGGCAGTACAATCGCCAAATGTGGCAGCATGTTTTGAATACACATAAGTTAATCAAGCCCGCTGAATCAATCGGAATTACCAATCCAATGGATTATTCGCTACGTAGCTTAAGCAGATTCATTCCAGGGGTCTCCACTCCGGCAGTCGAATGGTTGGCCGTGATTTGGATCGTTTATATTCTGGTAGTTGCACCACTCCTGTATTTCTTATTGAAAAGAAAAGACCGCAGAGAATGGGCATGGGGAGTCATTCCTTTGCTGGCTATTGTCTTGTCAGCCGGCGTATATACGATCGGTCGTTTGCAGATCACCAAATCGGATGCGAGTTACAACGTTACATCGGTTACGATACTGGATGACCATACAGCAAAACTTGCCACAGCCGCAACCTTCCTGACTGTCTCAGGTGGTTCTTATCAGGTGAAGAGTGAGAATGGAGTTCACACGATTCCACTAGGTGCCTTGAGAGGTCAAGATCGATTTGACAATATAACACTTCAACATGATGAACAAAACGGGAATCTGTTTACCTATACACAAGTGCCTTATCTGACGGGAAAACAAGCAGTAGCTACAAGCTATCGAAGTGATATTGGCTCATTTGATAACAAGCTGTTCGTGGAACAAAATCAAGTAAAGGGTTCGATTACGAATAATACCGCTTTCGATATGCAAAACGTATACCTTGATCTGGGAATGCAACGATTTGATCTTGGATCGTTCAAAAAGGGCGAAACCAAGCAGGTAAAGGAAACGTTGAAGGAAATCTACCTTGAAGATGAACTGCGAGATAAGCAGGACGTCTTGGCAGGTCCACAACTGCACGAGGAAATTGCCCAATTGAAAACATCCATCACAAAGAATGGGGTAATGAGTGTTGTTACTAGGGTCGTTGGCGTATCTGAACAATCGTTGCCTGTCATCAGTATGGTGGGTAAGGAGCATAATCAGTTCTTCTACAATGTTTTTAATCAACAATTGAAACTGGCGAAATCCTCTAATGGCCGAGTTCATTATCCATTTGGAACGTTGCAGGTGGAGGCGATCCGTGAAGAGGGGATGACTAGCCGAATGGGTGCTTTCCAATGGGAGGTTGGCAAAGGCAGTGTGACTTTCCGTTTGTACGCTTCACCAATGGATTTGGCAGTTACGAAGATTGAGATTCCGCTTGACTACGCACCTTATCGTCCGTTTGACAAAGAAATTCGCAATGTAAAAACCAATTCGTGGGAGAAGGTCAATCGAGAAAAACGAATCATTCTGGACAAGAACGTAAGCGATTATATCAATAAAGATGGATTTGTTGAGATTCGATTGTCAAATACCACAAACCAGCGCCTCTCTATGCCGATGCCATTTTTCGCTGTAGAAGGAGAGGAGAGATAAGATGATCCAAACAGAAAACTTGACCAAAACCTATGGCAAGCTGCTTGCTCTGTCTGATTTGTCCCTGAAAATCGAAAAAGGAAAGGTTTTTGGATTTATCGGACCGAATGGAGCGGGCAAATCTACCACCATGATGATTTTATCCACCTTGTTGGCGCCTTCTTCGGGGAAAGCATTTGTGGCGGGTTACGACGTGATGAAAGACCCAAAAGCAGTCCGCCAATCACTGGGATATATGCCTGACTTTTTTGGGGTGTACGATAATTTAAAAGCAACGGAGTATTTGAATTTCTATGCTGGCGCATACAACATCCCGCAATCGAAGCGTACATCACTAATCGCCGATTTGCTGGAATTGGTGAATTTGTCCAACAAAGCCGATGCGTATGTCGATTCCTTGTCCCGGGGGATGAAGCAACGTCTGGGTCTTGCCCGCTGCCTTGTTCACAGCCCTGAGGTGCTTATCCTCGATGAACCAGCTTCTGGACTTGATCCACGAGCACGTATTGAGATGCGTGAAATTTTGAAACAACTTCGAGCTATGGGCAAAACCATTTTGATCAGTTCGCATATCTTGCCTGAGCTGGCAGAGTTGTGTGATGAAATTGGTGTTATTGAAAAAGGAAAGCTGATTGCTTGTGGATCGGTTGATGAAGTAAGCGTCGGTACACGTGGAATTTCAGTCATGATCCTCAAAACGCTGAACAACGAAGAACTCGCCCAACAGTTAATGGCTGCTTCTCCCTTTGTCCGCAGATTGGACCATAAACAGAACCATTTCCGATTCCACTTTACCGGAACGGATATGGATAAAACTGCGCTGTTGCAGCAATTAATTACAGCGGGTGTAGCTGTGGTTCATTTTGGTGAATCCAAAGAGAATCTGGAAGACGTATTCCTGGCAATTACGGAAGGAGTGGGGAATTGATGGGCTCCTTTTTCAGCAACCCCTTGTTAGTAAAAGAATTACGTGAGCGATTCCGCAACAAGAAGACAGTCTGGCTACTCGCCCTTTACTTGTTTGTCATGGGTGCGATCCTTTTGGGCTTTATGTATGTATCGCAGATGAACCAGATTCTTTATCCCGGAGAAAATAGGGAAGTGTTCATCCTGATTGCGGTCATCCAATATATGATGATCTGTTTTATCGCGCCAGCATTGTCGGCGGGGGCGATTAGCGGGGAGAGAGAGCGGCAGACGCTAAATATTCTGCTTACTACACAGCTATCTCCACGCAGGATTGTTTTAAGCAAATTACTCACTTCCCTTGCGTTTATCTTTTTGCTGGTGGTCGCCTCCTTACCACTGTACAGCTTTGTGTTTTTGTATGGAGGAATATCTCCGACGCAACTGCTTACCTTGATTGGATTTTTCGCCGTTAACATCGTTTTCTTTGGTTCTCTTGGGTTATTTTGCTCTACCTGGATCAAACGAACGGGTGTCAGTACCATTACTGCCTATGGATTAGCGTTTTTCGTTGTTGTTGGTACAGGATTGCTTTACGTTTTCATTGGGCTTTTGCTTCACGAGCTCTACCCGTTGGTTTATCAGAACGATCAGGCATGGGCGATTCCAGCGATGCAGGTCCTCGGTGCATTAAATCCTGTATTGGTTATGTTTGATACGCTTGGTGAAGCAATTGGGCCATTGAACAGCTTTTTTATGCCGCAATGGGCATTTTTCATGATCGTGTACAGCGTATTGAGCGTAATCATTGTCGCGTGGAGTGCGTATCTTCTCCGACCTCAACGTCGTTAGGGTTGTACCAGGAATTGGACTATGTGTACAATAAAGTGGTCAACATTCTGGAGGAGGGTTTTCATTTATGGACGATCAGAACAAACAGGAAGTGCAAATTGTAGATTTCGAGGAATTGCTTGTGTATATTGAAGAGCGTCTGGCGAGAGCCCAAATGAAAGTCGGAAGAGATGAGATTATCACCATCCTTCAGGCAGAAGAGGCGTTCCTCATGGAAAAAGGCATCATTGAGGAAATTACAGAATAAAATTCACGGGTGCGTCACATTCTACACAGGATGTGACGCTTTCCTATCGGCTTGCTGGATAAAGAAGTTGTTTCTTCGAAGTAGCATCTGTATACTGTAATGGAAGTGTAAACCATAAAAAGGTAAGGACGTGAAATAAATGTCGAACGAACTAGAGAACAAAGATTTAGAAGTAGGCGACGTGATTAGCTTAGATGATGAGAACGGTGAGTCCATCGGTGATTTTGAAGTTATCGCCATCTATGATGTTGACGGTAAAGAATATGTTGCCTTGACACGTCCACTTGATGAAGAAGAGCTTGAAGAGGGCGGAGAAGAACTCGAAATCTTCGTTTTGGGTCTTGAAGGTGGAGAATTGGTTCCTTTGGAAGAAGAGGAAGAAACCAAGGCTTTTGCAAAATTAGATGAAATTCTTGAAGATATCGAATTAATTCCACATGATCATGATCACGATCATGATGAAAAATAAAAGACAAGCGCAATGTGCTTGTCTTTTTTCATTTGATAAAAAGTTTGGGGCCCCGCCAGATGCCAGCAATAGCTTGTGTCTGGTGGGTTTTTTAACTCATCGGGATGATGTTGTCCTTGAGGTCCCGAACCAGTAATATGATCGTTTTATCGGTTTCCTGCAATTCTCGAACTAGGGCGGAAGCCTCATCTTTAGTTAGTCCTAAATGCTCTAATTTACTGCGCAGTTCTTCACCGCCATTGTCAAAAAAATGTGCCTTTGAATCAATATCACCTACAGCACTCTCGAAATGAGTACTGTACTTATAGAAGTTGTTCCGCTGATTGGAATGGTTTTTATCAGGGTTCCACTTGAGTACATAGATGTCGTCTTTGGCATACCCGGATGAATTGAGAGCTTGTATATCGGACACGAGTTCCTGATCGTATTTATGAAATTTCACAAACGGTTTCGTTGCACTAATCATCCTTCGTCCTCCCTTTCGCAATCGGAATGAATGTCATGTTTTAGTGTTACCTGAATCCCATTTCATTACCCTGCAATCCAGTGAATTCTTTCTCGTCTTGAAAACGTTGTCCAAACAACATAAAATGAAAGAAGGTTTATTGGAGATTGATGGGAACGTGTGATCACAGCCATCTTGCCTACGCAGGATGGCAATTTTTATGCGAAGGCGTATTGTTTTTTCTTTTGTGTAAATGTTATGGTATAAAATAGCGATTACTTGTTCGTATCGGGGTCTTATTTATTTGTTGAGGGGAGAAGCGAATGACTGAAACAAATACAGCACTGTCATATACAGAAGATGATATTCAAGTCCTGGAAGGATTAATTGCGGTTCGCAAACGCCCGGGTATGTACATTGGCTCTACGGGTTCCAGAGGATTACATCATCTCTTATGGGAAATTGTCGATAACGCCAAGGATGAAACCTTGGCTGGATTCAACGATAAAATTGTTGTGACGCTCTTTGAAGACGGGAGCGTGAGAATAGAGGACTTCGGTCGAGGCATTCCAACAGGGATGCACAAGACGGGGCGACCTGTGCCAGAAGTGATTTTTACGACGCTGCATGCTGGTGGAAAGTTTGGCGGTGGCGGATACAAGAAAAGCGGTGGACTGCATGGCGTTGGTTCCAGTGTAGTTGTTGCCTTATCCAAGTGGTTAGAGGTTGAAATCCACCGTGACGGCAAGATTCACAAACAACGTTTTGAGTATGTCGTCGATGAGCAAGGAATCGAGCATGTGGGTAAACCAGTGACGTCTCTTGAAATCATCGGGGAGACCAAACGAAAAGGGACAACCGTTACCTTTCTACCGGATGAAGAAGTGTTTACAACCAATCGCTTTGATTACGAGTTGATTCGTGATCGTTTCCGGGAAACCGCCTTCTTGTTAAAAGGCTTGCGAATGGTGTTAATCGATAAGCGGGCAGCACAGACTCGTCGAGACGAGTTTTACTTCGAAGATGGGTTGAAATCGTATATCGATTACCTGAACGAGGGCAAACACACGCTCCATCCTGTCGTTTACTTCGAAGGTGAAAAGGACAACGTATATGTAGAATTGGCTTTCCAATACAATGACGGGTACAGTGAGACACTGGTCTCCTATGTAAACTCGGTGCCAACCAATGATGGGGGGACTCATGTAACCGGATTCCGCAACGGTACTACTCGTATATTTAATGAGTATGCCCGTCGCAAGGGGTATTTGAAGGAAAAGGATGCCAATCTTTCCGGGAATGATCTCAGGGAAGGATTTTTGGGTGTGCTTTCTCTACAAATGTCAGATGTCCAATTTGAATCCCAAACAAAAGACAAGTTGGGTAATGAAGAAGCACGTACCATTGTCGAACAAATTGTCTCCGAGAAGCTCGGTTTCTACCTGGAGGAAAATCCAGAGATCGGGAAGCTGATCGTCGAAAAAGCAATCCGTTCTGCAGAGATCAGAGAAGAGCTCCGCAAACAACGGGAAGCATTACGTGGCGACAAAAAGGGCAAAAACAATAAAAAGCGCAAATCAATTTCGGAGAAGTTCACTCCACCGCAATATAAGGACTCGAAGCGCAATGAATTGTTCCTCGTGGAGGGTGACTCTGCAGGCGGTTCGGCCAAGCAAGCTCGTAACTCAGAGTTTCAGGCGATTTTCGGTCTGCGAGGCAAGCCGTTAAATACGGAGAAAGCCAAGCTTTCCGAGATTCTGGCTAATGAGGAGTTCCGCACGATTCTCGAAGTGATTGAGACCGATATAGGCGAAGATTTCTCCTTGGAAAACTGTGCTTTCGATAAAATCATTATCATGTCCGATGCCGACGTCGATGGATCGCATATTCAGGCATTGCTGCTCACCTTCTTCTTCCGCTACATGCAACCGTTAATTGCAGCAGGGAAATTGTACATTGCTCAACCACCTTTGTATCAGGCATTAAAAGAAGGGAAGAAACCGGAAGCGATCTACTGCTGGGATGACTATGAGCTGGAGCGTGCACTGAAGAAGCTTGGCCGTGGTGTTACGATCCAGCGCTATAAAGGATTAGGTGAAATGAATCCTGACCAGCTCTGGGATACGACGATGAACCCTGAAACACGCAAATTGATTCAGGTATCATTAGAAGATTTGGCTCATAGTGAGAAGCTCGTAACGGTTCTCATGGGTGATAAAGTTCCACCTCGCCGTGAATGGATTGAAAGCCATGTCACCTTCGAAGTGGGAGAGGATGAATAAGGATGTTATCCAATCGAATCATTGAACAAAGCTTTACCGAGATCATGGGAAAACGATTCGGTGACTATGCCAACCTGGTTATTCTTTCCCGAGCGATTCCTGATGCTCGTGATGGATTGAAGCCGGTACAGCGCCGAATTTTGTATGCAATGTATCAGGAAGGCAACACCAATGACAAACCATATCGTAAATCTGCAAAAACAGTCGGTTACGTAATGGGTACGTACCATCCACATGGAGACGCTGCGATTTACGAAACGATGGTGCGTATGGCTCAATGGTGGAAAATGCGTCAGGTATTGATTCAAGGTCACGGGAACTTTGGTAGTCTGGATGCCGATCCGCCAGCAGCGATGCGTTATACCGAATCACGTCTGTCAGCGCTTGCCAATGAGATGCTTCGTGATATTGAAAAAGATACAGTCACGTTCATCCCGAACTATGACAACTCCACTGAACAGCCTGCCGTGCTTCCGGCAAGATTCCCTAATCTACTCGTAAACGGAGCGTCCGGGATTGCGGTAGGTTTTGCGACAGACATCCCGACACATAACCTGAGTGAAGTTATCGACGCAACCATTGCGCAAATGAATCATCCCGAAATTACACTGGATGAGCTGTTGCAGCATGTCAAAGGGCCAGATTTCCCAACAGGTGGAATCGTGCAGGGCACTTCAGGCATCCGCAAGGCGTTCGAGACAGGACGAGGGCAGTTTATTATCCGTGGACGTACAGAGGTAGAGGAACCAAAAGGAAGCAAAGTGAAAAAAATCGTTATTTCCGAAATTCCTTACGATGTGGTTAAATCTCGTCTTGTTGCCCAGATTGACGAACTGGTCATGGAACGCAAGATTGAAGGGGCCCTCACTGTTCGTGATGAGACAGGACGCAAGGAAGCCGAACAGAAAAAGGTTCGCATTGTCATCGACATCAAAAAAGAAGCCGATGCTGCGCCTATTATTCAATATCTGTATAAGAACACGGATTTACAGATTTACTACAACTACAATATGAATGCCATCCATGAAGGCACAATCAAGCAGATGGGCCTCAAAGATTTGTTGGCTGCCTATATTACGCATCAAAAAGAAGTAGTCACCAGACGCTCTCAATTTGATCTGAACAAAAAGCAAAACCGAGAGCACATCGTCGAAGGTTTGATTCGTGCCAAGTCGATCTTACGAGAAATCGTAGACACAATTATGGCTTCTGAAGATCGTGCCGACGCCAAGCGCAACATCATGGAGAAATACGGTTTTACAGACATCCAGGCCGATGCAATCCTGAATATCCAGCTTGCTTCACTGACTCGAATCGACATTGTAAAGCTGGAAAAAGAGTTGGCTGCATTAGCAAAGGAAATCAAGGAACTGCAATCAATTCTTGGCAGTGAGAAAAAACTGATCCAAGTCATCCAAAAGGAATTGACTGAGATCAAAGAGAAGTACGCAGAACCTCGCCGTTCCGAAATTCAAGGGGAAATCGAGGATATCAAGATCGACATTGCGATGCAAATCAATGCGGAAGATTGCATTGTGACGCTAACCAATGGCGGATATATTAAGCGGACGAGTCCTCGTTCCTTTAAATCAATGGGAGGAACGATTGAAACGTGCGGAGTAAAAGAGCGGGACAAAGTGAAGTCTTTCATCGAAACCAACACGTCCCATACGGCTCTGTTCTTCACACAGGACGGTAAATACTTTGCTATGCTGGTAAATGACATTCCTGATGCGAAGTGGAAGGATATTGGAACCGCACTGGTTAACGTCATCCCACTGGAAAAGCAACAGCGAATCGTAGGCTTTGCGATCGTCGAGAACTTTAAGCAGCCGCTATTTGTTTATCATTTGACGTCTTCCGGTTTGATTAAAAAGACAGTTCTCTCCGAATACGAGACGAACCGCTCAGGAGCAATCCTTGCTGCCAAGCGCAAGACAGACGACGATGAGTTCGTAACGTGCTTCCTCGCAGGTGATCAGGGAACGATTACGGTTGCGACGCAGGAAGGAATGGGCATTCGCTTTGCACTTCAGGAAGTCTCTGCAACAGGTCGAGCTTCTTCTGGTGTAAAAGCGATTCAGTTGTCAAAAACCGATCATGTCATCGCAGGAGTTGTCGGGTTGGCTGAAGATGAACGAGTCATTTCGATCTTTACGAAAGAGGGAATTATCAAGCGAACCAACCTGAAAGACATCCCTGTTCAAGGACGTGCAGGGAAAGGTGTGCAGATGATTCGCAAGCGAAAAACAACACCGCATGTCATCATCGCTTCCTACCTGGAAGAGTCAAACCGTATCAAGCTGTATGTCCAAAACGAGTCTAGTGAACTTCACCTAGTAGACGTTGACAAGGTCTCGGTAAATGAGCAGGGTGGGATTGGTCGAGTAGTAATAGAAGGCAAAGTTGTTGACATTCTGTTTGAGGCAGCATTGCCAACGGATGAGGCACAGAAACAAACAGCAGAAAAGCCGGAGGGAGCTTTACCTGTTTCCCCTTTGGATGAAGCACCAGTTGAGCAGGTCAGTCTGTTTGACGACGGAATTGATAAGAAGGAGTCCTAAGATGTCAAAGCCATTTGAGCCATTTGCGACGGATCTGAACTTTTTACAGCTCTCACTTTTGCTTGATACTGTCAGTTATTTTGAGGAAGCGCCGAAATTGATTTCGTTACCAAGTGAGAGTGGAGCGGTTGCAGTTCCTCTCTTGTCTGATACTTTGCGTGTTATGTTGGGACATGGAAATGAAGAGAGTCCAACAGACAAACGCCCCTATTCCTTCCGCTTCGAATGGACGGATGAGGCACAAAAGAAAGGAACCGTTATCGTAACGTTGCCTTCCTCAGAAGAATTGAAACAAGAAACGGACCTATCATTATTTTCTGCGATTTAGTTATTTCCTAGGCAAGCGCAAATTTCGCTATTTTTGGCGTGTGATACATCATCGTTTGTCGAAGAGTTTAGTTTCTCGCGGGTTAAATTTTTCAATTGGGAAAAACTATACTCGGAGGTGAACGTGATGGAACGTAATTTTCATGTTCGTGGGCGTGAGCTCAATTTTGCCACAACCTACGATGGAGATGCGCAGTACAACGTCCAGGTTCGAAGTGGTGATAAACTCATTACGATGTTAAAGGTAGCAGGAGAGCAAGAAACGGATGCTCTTGAATCTGCCGTTGCCCAATTTCAGGCAGAAGTTGATTTAGGGCACATCAAATTATAAGACAGCACTCAAACGAAAAACTGTTAGGATATCCTAACAGTTTTTTTATTTTGTTTTATGAAAATCGATTCGACTTTTTTCATACCATGTAGAGCTGTCACTTGCAAAAATAAAGAAAAACAAAATGTAGTTTTGATTACAGAAAATGGCATTTGTTTTCGGATATTCTTGCAATACAAGGAAATCAAAGGGGTGCTATCATTGAAAAAAGTTGCAAAATCGGCAATGCTGACAATCTTCTCATTGTCACTAGTATTCAGCAGTTTACCAGCTTTGGCAAAAGAGCATAGTAATTCAAATGGTAAAAGGGAAGTAAATATTGAAGCAAAAGAGGGATTATCCTTACGTTCATCATCATTAGTAAAAAAACTTTCTCACTTGGAGTCTTCCTCGAAACTGGTGATCGTTCAATTAGAGGGGCCCATTCAGGAGGAGTGGAAAGAACAATTGGAGGAAGCAGGAGCAGAGTTGGGTGACTACATCCCGGATTATGCTTTTATTGCAAAAGTCGCAGATAAAAAAGACCGAAAACAGATCACTGATTTGCCATTTGTCAAACGGATCTCTCCATTCCATGCGGCCTATAAAATAGCCCCAGAACTGGCAAACGATTTGGACAGCAAGAAACAGCAAAAAATCACCGTGGTTGGGTTCAATAAACAAGACGATGTTGCCAAAACCGTCAAGAAAATTTCTTCCAAAATTGACGATGTTGAGCGATCAGCTTCCAAGCATATCGCCACGCTCTCCGCTTCAGGGAAAGAAATAGAGAAGCTGTTGGAATCAGATGATGTGATCGCTGTAGTACCTGTATATGAAAATAAGCTTTTCAACGATGTGGCAGCAAAAATCATTCATTCTGACAAACTAGAGGGTATCGGGTATACAGGTAAAAATCAAATCGTTGGTGTTGCCGATTCCGGTCTTGATACGGGCGATACAAGTAATATTCATCAAGATTTTACAGGCAGAATTAAAAAATTATATGGAATCGGTCGCCCTGGAGATCCAAGCGATCCACATGGTCACGGTACTCATGTGGCGGGTTCTATTTTAGGATCAGGCAAAGCCTCAGGTGGTGATTACAAAGGAATGGCTCCTGATGCCAAGTTAGTTTTCCACTCATTTTTGACAGAAGACGGTAAACTAAATACCGACCTTGAAACGATATTAAATGATGCTTATAAAGATGGAGCCCGAATCCACTCCGATTCATGGGGAGCACCCGTTGAGGGAGAATATACTGAGAGTGCTGCATATACCGATGAATTCTTATGGGAACATAAAGATATGACCGTTCTGTTCGCTGCTGGTAATGAAGGAGATAACGGGTATAAAACGATTGGCAGTCCGGGTACAGCCAAGAATGTCATTACAGTAGGTGCCTCTGAAAACTATCGGCCGAATTATTGGAACGCTGATAATATCGATGAAATTGCTTCTTTCAGCAGTCGTGGGCCCACTGTAGATGGAAGGATCAAACCTGATATTGTAGCGCCGGGCACTTATATTTTGTCCACCCGCTCGTCCTTGGCGCCAGACGGAAATTTTTGGGAACTTTTTAATGACGATTACGCATTCATGGGCGGAACCAGTATGGCCACGCCAGTCCTTGCGGGTGGTGTGGCACAGGTAAGACAATTTTTGCAGGAAAAAGGAGTATCCAACCCGAGTGGAGCCTTACTGAAATCCATGCTGTTAACTGCTGCTGATCTAACGACAGGCTACATGGAAGAACAAGGCTTTGGTCGAGCAAACCTGCAAGCAACGATTGAAACTACTTTTGTAGATGAGACAAAAGGCTTACAAACAGGGAATACGGCAACATATACAGTGGATGTAACGGATACCTCGAAGCCGTTTGCTGCGACCGTTGCCTGGACGGATTATCCTGCCTCGCTGGTTGCAGAGCGCACGTTAGTCAATGATATCAATATGATAGTCACTTCTCCAAGCGGTAAAGTATATCACGGTAATGATTATGATGAAGACACGAGTGATGAATTTGACAACCTGAACAACGTAGAACAGGTTTATCCTGAAAGTGAAAAAGGCAAGTGGACAGTCCAAATAATTGGAAAAAACATTGTGCATGGACCTCAACCATACGCACTCTCAACAAATGGAAAGCTTGAAAATACGGGAACAACCCCAGATATGACCGAGATAACCAAAACGGGAACAGTAACGACAACGACGGGTGCAGGCAAAAAACGTTACCAAGAATATTCCATTTCCGTCAAGAAAAAAGGGAAGATCACCGCAACCCTTGATTGGGAAGGCGATGCTGACCTGAATCTCTTCCTTAAAAACAGTAAGGGGAAAGAAGTAGCAAAATCAGCTACCAAGGATAATCCGGAAACCATTGAATTCGATGCGACGACGACAGGGACATACAAGGTTCGTGTCTATGCACAAAAAGGTACTGGCAAATTTACTTTGAAGGTAAGCTATCCGAAAAAATAATTTGAAATAACAGGAACGTTACCAAAATTCTATAAACCATATGAAGCGCCCCCTTTCAATAATCATTGGAAAAAAACCTTGTGTTTTCCGATGAATACAATAGGGGGCGCATTTTTCTTTGCATAAAAAGGGGTACCTTCTCTCTTTACTTCTGGAAAAGGCGGTATATAATGGAATAGTCTTATTTTACTAGGTGTTCGAAGGGGTGCTACACTTGAAAAAAGTCGTAAAATCGGCAATGCTTACAATCTTTTCACTCTCACTTGTATTCAGCAGCTTGCCAGTTTTGGCAAAAGAGCAAACAATCTCACGTGATGACAGTGATCTGAAAATTGAGTCAAAAGAGGGCTTATCCTTACGTTCTGCAACTTTGGTAAAAAAGCTCTCTCAGTTAGAAACTTCCTCAAAACTGGTAATTATCCAATTGGATGGCCCGATACAAGAAGAGTGGAAGGAACAATTAGAGGATGCGGGAGCAGAGTTAGGTGATTATATCCCTGATTATGCGTTCGTGGCGAAAGTCGCTGACAAAAAAGACAGGAAGCAAATTGCCGAGCTTTCATTCGTAAAGCGTGTTTCCCCTTTCCAGGCAGCTTATAAGCTGGCACCCGAACTGGCAAAAGATTTGGACAGCAAGAAACAGCAGAAGGTTGTTGTCGTGGGATTCGATAAAAAGGAAGATGTCGCTCGAAATGCGAAGAAACTATCTTCCAAAATTGACGATGTCAAAAGCACCCCATCCAAACATATTGCAACCCTTTCTGCTTCCGGAAATGAAATTGAGAAGCTGTTAGCGTCAGATGATGTGATTGCCATATTACCTGTCTACGAAAAGAAATTACGAAATGATGTGGCAGCGCAAATTATCAAATCTGATAAATTGACGAGTACAGGATATACCGGCAAAAACCAAATCGTTGGTGTTGCTGATTCTGGGCTTGATACAGGAGATCCGAACGATATCCACCCCGATTTTGTGGGCAGAATCAAGGAGATTATTGCTGTGGGTCGCGCCGATTCCGGAGATGCGAGTGATCAAGGCGGACATGGAACACATGTTGCAGGCTCCATTGTTGG
Source organism: Brevibacillus nigriterrae (assembly GCF_049846925.1). Classification (NCBI taxonomy): domain Bacteria; kingdom Bacillati; phylum Bacillota; class Bacilli; order Caryophanales; family Paenibacillaceae; genus Brevibacillus; species Brevibacillus nigriterrae. Next base: position 26,687 of record NZ_JBNCMT010000001.1, on the reverse strand, counting down.
TACCGGAGCTGCCTCAGCAAATGGTGAGATTAAAGGATTGGCACCAGAGGCGAAACTGGTTTTCCACTCCATGGACGATGAAGAACAGAACCTGATGGGTGATCTGAATGAAATGTGGAGTGAAGCTTACGAGCTAGGGGCACGTATTCATTCAGACTCATGGGGTGTAGACGACTTCGGGCAATACGGTGATCTTTCTTATCAAGCAGATGCGTTCTTGTGGGAAAATAAAGATATGGTTGCTTTAATTGCTGCGGGCAACTCCGGTGAAGAAGGAGATTACACCGTAGGCAGTCCTGCTACAGCCAAGAATGTAATCGCAGTGGGCGCTTCGGAAAGTTACCGACCGGAGTTTACGATTTCAGATGACCCTAATGAGGTTGCCATATTCAGCAGCCGAGGGCCAACCGAAGATGGCCGACTCAAGCCGGATATCGTAGCCCCTGGAACCATGATTTTATCAACCCGTTCTGCTTTTGCACCGGACGATAGTTTCTGGGGACTCTTCGATGACTACTACGCCTTTATGGGTGGTACGAGCATGGCAACACCAGTCCTTGCCGGGGGAACTGCACAGGTAAGACAGTTCTTGCAAGAAAAGGGTGTAAAAAACCCGAGTGGTGCTTTGCTTAAATCCATGCTCTTGACCGGAGCAGATGATTTGAAATTACCGTTAAAAGACCAAGGCTACGGCCGTGCAAACTTGCTGGCCTCTATCCAAACAACTTTTGTAGATGAGACAAAAGGGTTACAAACGGGAGGCAATGCCAGTTACTCAGTGGAAGTCACCGATACTTCGAAGCCATTTTCTGCAACGATTGCCTGGACGGACTATCCGGCATCGATGATTGCACAACGGACACTGGTCAACGACTTGAATCTCGTCGTCACATCTCCAAGCGGCAAAGTGTACAACGGAAACGATTTTGATGAAAAGCCTGGCGATGAAGTGGACAACTTGAATAACGTGGAACAGGTCTATGCAAAAAGTGAAAAAGGCAAATGGACGGTAAAAGTAACTGGTAAGAATGTAGTGTACGGCCCGCAGCCATACGCGCTCTCAAGCAATGGCAAGATTGCAGGAGCAGGTACCACACCGGAGCTGACGGAGATCACGAAGACTGGCACAGTAAAAAGTACAAGCCAAAAGCCTTACGTTGAATACTCCATCTCTGTGAAGAAAAAAGGCAAGGTTACTGCTACCCTCGAATGGGAGGGCGATGCTGACCTGAATCTCTTCCTTAAGAACAGTAAGGGTAAGGACGTAGCAAAATCAGCTACCAAAGATAAGCCAGAAACATTTGAATTTGATGCAACGACGACAGGAACGTACAAAGTTAGAGTCCATGCAGAAAAGGGTACAGGCAAATTCACGTTAAAAGTGAGTTATCCCGGAAAATAAGAAAGAATCTCTTGAATGATTAGGAAAAGCTTGGCAATCAACTGCCAAGCTTTTTTTGTTTTACAAATATTTACAGGCTCCCCATTATCGTGCCGATCCCCCGTGTTGCTGAAGCAGCCAATCATGGGCAACCAGAGCTACTTCCAGACACAGCCGATGTTCAGGCTGGAGGTAGGTATCTCCGATGCATTCACTAATTTTGCCCAGCCGATGGTATAACGTCTGACGATGAATAAACAGCTCATCGGCAGCTTCCTGCTTGGAACCGTGATGCGCCAACAACACTCGCAAGGTATGCAGCAATTGGCTGTTATAGTTCTTGTCGTGTGTAAGCAGGGGACCCAAATAATCGTCGATAAACGATTCAAGTACGAAGCCATCCTGAATGGTTAAAAGAAGTCGATGAATCCCTAAGTCATCGTAAAAAGGGCTCATAAACGTATGCTGGTTCTCCAGTATGTTCTCAGCTTCACGGAAATAGCGTTTTGCTTCTACATAACGAGACGAAGGACGGCTAACACCAAAAGATATTTCTACATCCTGACCCAGAGTTCGCTTTGTACTGTTTTCCAGCTCCTTCAGGATTTTTTCCACCTGTTTGCGGAGCGCAGGGGCTGGTTTTGCTTCAATTAAAAAGAGAAAGAGTCGGTTGCCCTTGCTTCGCATCAACACGCGAAATCCGTTGCCGGCCATGATCGAACGGAATATCCCAAACAAATCATAAAAAGGAATTCCTCGCTCATCTTCGTACGACAAGCTGGATGCCTGCAAATTCATAATGACGGCGACAAAGCGAGGTGTTCCTTGTTTACTTTTGATCCCCAGCATGGAACGAATATAATCTTCATCGGTATAGCGTTCCTGTAACAAATCGTCAATCAGCCGGCTTTGTTCATCAAATGCCCGTTCTTCGGCGAACATCCTCCGTAGAAAAATTTGCGCCATGGCTGTTGCCGTATAGTCGGCTGTCAGTTGCAACAGATCATTGGATTCCTTCTCATATAAAACAATTCCTAGGAAACCCAGTACATGGCCCATCGCTGTAATCGGTTGATACAAGATTTGCTTTTTTTCTGCAATCGGTGCGATCCCGCTTTGTTCCTCTGAGATGGCGCCACTTTGTCGAAGCGATGAAAAAAGCTCAATCAGTTCGTTTTGAACGGTTTGCGGCATGGAAGGGACAAAGAGTGAAGGGCCGTCCAAGCTCATGAAAAATACCTGTGTCTGCACTTCACTCTGCAAATGCTGCAACAATTTCGGAATTCCTTGGCCTTGCAAGGTTACTTTTTGTATGTCTCGAGAGTATGATTCCAGTTTGCGCAATGCGAACATATGCTGATTAATCAATGCTTCATGTAATTCGAGTGTCAGATCGACGAATCGGACAGGTTGGTGAAAAACGATCAATGGGAACCCCAAGTGATCGGCAAGCTCGATCATATCACCGGGCATCATCGGGAAGTGGTTGCCGAGTTCGATACAAAGCCCGACCGCTTTACGTGAGATCAGGTCCTGCAGGTAGGTAAGACGTTTTTGTGTATCCTCACCAAATCCAACCCCAGTTGATAATATCAGCTCTCCACCATTCAAAAAATTCACGAAATCAGGCCGCTCCAAGATGTGCACCCACCGAATGGGGCGATTGATCCCACGTGAACCAGCCACGAGTTGTGCGTGTTGGAACAACGGTCTCTTCAATATATCGACAACGGTTAGGTCGTAGTCTGTCTGCATATACATTCGTCCTTTTTATTTGACATTATGTACAAATCTTCAAATAGAGGAATCGACATTCCGTCTAATGAATGATGGCAAAATCTTCTGATAAAATAAGGGAAAGTCCAGTTGAAAAGGAGTTGATTTCATTTTATGACTACGATAGGAAACAGGCTTAAGAATTACATAGGAGGAAAGTGGGTAGCCTCGCAAACAGACATTTATGATGAGATACCGAATCCGGCAACAGGAGAAATCTTGTCCCATGTTCCCCTTTCAACAAAAGATGATGTAGCTCTCGCTGTCCAATCTGCTCAGGAAGCCTTCACCTCATGGAGTGCGACACCTGTGGTAGATCGGGCACGCATCCTGTTTAAATTCCAACAACTGCTGATAGAAAATCAAGATGAACTAGCGAAGATGATCACTTTGGAAAACGGTAAAAATACCGCTGAAGCACAGGCAGAAGTTCTGCGATCCATCGAAATGGTGGAATTTGCTTGTGGAATGCCAACCTTGCTCATGGGCGATTCGCTTCCTAATATTGCAAAAGGCATTGATTGCCACACCGTTCGCCTTCCACTGGGAGTAGTTGCAGGTATCGTTCCATTTAACTTTCCATTAATGGTTCCAATGTGGATGTTCCCGATCGCCATCGCAGCCGGAAATACGTTTGTACTGAAACCTTCAGAGCGAACACCTTTATCGACCGTACGAGTTGTTGAACTGCTGAAACAAGCAGGACTCCCAGATGGGGTAATCAACGTCGTCAACGGTGCACATGATGTGGTCAATGGCTTATTGGAACATCCTGATGTGAAGGCGATTTCTTTTGTTGGATCACAACCGGTTGCAGAATATATCTACAAGACCGCATCTGCTAATGGCAAACGAGTTCAGGCATTGGCAGGAGCCAAAAATCATCACCTCATCATGGCCGACACTGACCTGAAGCGAGCAGCAAAAACCGTCATCAGTTCTGCCTTTGGTTGTGCAGGTGAACGCTGTATGGCAGCGTCTGTTGCTGTTGTCGTAGAAGATGCGGCAGACGAATTCGTCGCTCACCTTGTAGAAGAATCCAATGCACTTCGCATGGGCAATGGTTTGGAACCAGGCATTGATCTTGGCCCAGTTATTCGCTCGTCCCATCTGGAAAAAGTCCACTCCTATATCGAACGGGGTGTGGAAGAAGGGGCAGCACTTGTCCGAGATGGTCGTGAAGATGCAAAAGAGTGTGATGCTGGATTTTTCCTCGGTGCAACAATACTCGATCATACCAAACCGGAAATGATCGTGGTGAGAGACGAAATTTTTGCTCCTGTATTAAGCGTAGTACGTGTCCGGGACTTTGAGGAAGGACTGGAGACGATCAGCAAATCCCGCTACGGCAATGGAGCTTGTATCTATACCAACAGTGGACGATTGGGACGTGAATTCTCTATGCGAGTCGAAGCAGGCATGGTTGGCGTCAACGTAGGTGTTCCAGCACCAATGGGCTTCTTCGCATTTAGCGGCTGGAAACAATCCTTCTATGGTGATTTGCATGCGAACGGCAAAGATGGTGTAGAGTTCTTCACAAAGAAAAAGACAATCACTTCTCGTTGGTTCGATGACGGTGATTTCAGTATTGGTTCTCAAAAAGTTTTTGTTAAATAAATAGTAGCATTTTTCGGATAAGTCGTAAAAGCGGAGGAGATAAGATGGAAAAAGAACAGCTTCTCGAAAAAGACAGAGCCCATATGTGGCACCACATGTCACCCTACAATCCAAATCCAATGATTGTGACTGGTGGGGAGGGCTCTTGGGTTACGGATATCGATGGCAACCGTTACCTGGATGGCATGTCAGGGTTGTGGTGTGTGAATGTGGGCTATGGTCGTCAAGAATTAGCGGAGGCTGCCTATGAACAACTGAAGGCAATGGCCTATTTCCCGCTTACTCAAAGTCACGTGCCTGCAATTGAACTATCCGAAAAAGTGAGTGAGTGGCTGGGAGGAGACTACCGGGTTTTCTTCTCCAACAGCGGTTCGGAAGCAAACGAGGTAGCATTCAAGGTAGCACGACAATACCATCATCAGAACGGTGAACCCGGACGATACAAGTTTATCTCGAGACATCGTGCGTACCACGGCAACACGATGGGTGCCCTTGCTGCGACTGGTCAATCCATTCGCAAAACGAAATACGAGCCATTGGCACCAGGCTTTCTGCATGTGTCGCCGCCTTATTGCTACCGATGTCCATTCGGCAAGTCCTATGGAAGCTGTAATCTGGAATGTGCCCAGGTGTATGATGAAGTGATTAACTGGGAAGGGCCGCAAAGCGTTGCTGCCGTCATCATGGAGCCAACCATTACCGGTGGAGGGGTAATTGTTCCGCCACCTGAATACATGCCAAAAGTGCGGGAAATCTGTGATAAATATGGAGTTCTAATGATCGTGGATGAAGTCATCTGTGGATTTGGACGTTCGGGTCGCAAGTTTGGTCATCAGAACTTCGGTGTAAAGCCCGATATTGTGACCATGGCAAAAGGAATTACCAGTGCGTATCTCCCGCTGTCCGCTACAGCGGTACGGGCAGAGATTGCCGACCTCTTTAATGAAAAAGGGACCGACATCCATTTCCGCCATGTGAATACATTCGGTGGCAGCCCGGCATCCTGTGCGCTTGCCTTGAAAAACATGTCGATCCTCGAGGAAGAAGGCTTAATTGAGCGAGCAGAACAACTGGGAACGGAATTACGCCAGAAGCTGTCGGCGATTGAAGATTATCCCCATGTTGGAGATATCAGAAGTTTCGGCTTCCTTGCGGGAATTGAGCTGGTTGAGAATCGCCAAACAAAGGAACCCGCATCTCCTGACAAGCTTTTGAAAGTTATTGTTGAGAGCAAAAAGCGGGGACTGATCATCGGGCGAAACGGGGATACTGTCCCTGGATACAATAATATATTGACCCTTTCTCCACCGTTCTCTACAACGAGTGAAGATATTGACTTCATTATTCGAGTGCTGCAAGAAGCACTGGCAACATTACACGAATAACATTTCCAACCCCTATTCCGAATGGTCAGGAATAGGGGATTTTTTTCATTTGGCTGAGAAAGGGATTTACATAAATATTTAGAATTATATAACAATACAATAATATCCAGAAGATATGTTAGGGGGAGCAGTGAAAATGACGTTAAAAGGCAGACCTTGGATCAAGTACTTTGAAGGCTTTGTCAATGAAAATGTACCGATTCCACCGATCTCTTTGCCTCAAGTATTGCAAAATGCAGCCATTCACTTTGGAGATGACACGTCTATCACATTCTATCAGAAGAAGTGGTCCTTCAAGCAGGTGTATGGCATTAGCGAACATTTTGCTGGCAGTTTGTATCAGGCCGGGTTCCGTCAAGGAGATCGTCTTGCCATCATGCTCCCTAATACTCCCCATTATATCTTTTCGTTCTTCGGGGGACTGCGGCTAGGCGGTATTATAACTCAGGTTAATCCGATGTACGTCGAGCGTGAACTGGAGTATATTCTGCAAGACTCTGGTGCTGAGTATATGGTCGTTTACGATGCATTCTACCAACGAGTCAAAAATATCCAGCATCTGACACCACTCAAAAAAATTATTGTGGTAAGTCTGGGGCCATCCAATGTTCGGATTGAAGAAGGCGACGAGCTTTTTGATTCATTTATGAAAGCGCATTCATCCCCTGCACCAGAGGTTCATATTGAACCAGAAGAGGATACGGCTGTGTTGCAATACACGGGTGGAACCACAGGCTTATCCAAGGGTGTCATGCTGACTCATACGAATATCGTTGCCAACATGGAACAAATCTTCGAGTTTATGCTAAAAAACATGAACGATCGCCCAGCCAATATGAAAGTATTAAATATTGCGCCGATGTTTCATATTTTGGGCTTATCCTGCATCACACTGTTAAGCTACAGGGCAGGCTGCAATCAAATCATCCTGCCTCGCTTTGATATTCCCGAGGTGCTAGAGACCATTAAGCGGGAGCAACCATTCCAGTTTTCCGGGGTGCCGACCATGTTCATTGCACTGAACAGCGTTCCCAATTTGGAAGAGCACGGGCTTGATTCCATCCGTTATTACAATTCTGGTGGAGCCGCAATGCCATTGGAACAACTCTACATGCTTGAAAATCGAACAGGTCGCAACCTCAATGAGGGATACGGCTTGTCGGAAGCGGCGCCGGTTACACACTTTAACCCGATTCATTTGGAACGTAAAGCGGGGAGTATCGGGCTTCCTTTACCACGTACGGATGCAAAAGTGGTCAGCCTGGCCGATGGGGAAGAAGTTCCTTACGGTGAAGTAGGAGAGTTGATTATCAAAGGCCCACAAGTCATGAAGGGGTATTGGAACAAGCCGGAAGATACGGCTGCCGTCATCAAAGATGGCTGGCTGTATACGGGGGATTTGGCGAAGATGACAGAAGACGGCTACTTCTATATTGTCGATCGCAAAAAGGATATGATCATCGCAAGCGGATTCAATGTTTACCCACGGGAAGTAGAAGAAGTGATCTATCAGCATCCGGCTGTTCAGGAGGTTGTTGTCATCGGTATTCCTGACGAATATCGTGGAGAAACAGTAAAAGCCTACATTGCTCCTCGGGCAGGTTCACAAGTGACTGAGGATGAGATTATCAGCTATTGCAAACAGCAATTGGCTGCTTACAAGGTACCGCGCTTTGTTGAATTCAGACAGCAATTGCCAAAGTCAGCGGTTGGAAAGCTTTTGAAACGAACCTTCCGTGATGAAGAACTAAAGAAGCTGAATCAGCAAGTAACTGAATAATGGCAAAAGGGGGCATCTTACCGTGAGATGCTCCTTTTTTCACTACTTGAGCTGTACGAGCAATTTGCTAACGTCCCATAATATCTGAGACAATGTTACAGGATAAGAATCGCAAGACAACGAAAGGAGCTTTAAACGATGATCACTCTGCATCAACAACCAGTCGTAAAGGCTGAAATGCTGATTAGAAAACCGGCTGAAGAAGTGTTTACAGCTTTTATTGACCCAGCCATTACAACAAAATTTTGGTTCACCAAAAGCAGCGGACGATTAGAGGCAGGAAGGCATGTCCGGTGGGATTGGGAGATGTACGGAGTCTGGGATAATGTGTTTGTAAAAGACATCGAGCAAAACAAACGAATCCTGGTTGAATCGTCCGACGGCACCCAGGTCGAGTGGATTTTTACACCACGAACAGATAACGAAACCTTTGTCACGATTACGAACTCAGGTTTTTCTGGTAGTGGAGATGAAATCGTAAATCAAGCCATTGACTCGATGGGTGGGTACACGATGGTGCTCTGTGGGCTAAAGGCGTACCTTGAGCATGGGATTGTCTTACGTCTTGTGGCGGATAAAGCACCCGACGCCCACATCACATCGAAATAGCTACGATTAATCCAGCCCTTCTATTTTCACTGTATCAACGAGGACTGCTGTTCCCGTTATACATACTTCCAATTGGTTATTTTTTTTGTAACATCAACAAAAACTTGCCCATCTCGATCAATTTCTTGCCCCTGTTCTACAGTTCCCGAGAAGGGTGATGAGAAATGTCTTCCATGCATTTGAGCATTCGGATCATAGGTCTCCAAGCAAAATGGGTGCACAGATGCTTTGGGCATAGAGCCTAGTACAGATGGGAACAACGCATTGTCTGGTTTCTTCCTTTGGAAGCTGTCCAGCTTCTTCGCAGGAATCAGGAAATACGTTGACCTTTTGCACCCCAAAACACTCCTTTTACTGAAAAATGCAATTTCCCATTATAGTAGCAGATTAATTCATGTATGATGGGAGAAAATCTCATTTTTTGTGGAGGTTAACGTGAACACTTTTCCTGTACTCGAAACCAACCGATTCATCTTGAGGCAATTGCGAGAGGAAGATTCCTATAACCTGTTCTCTTACTTTTCCAAAGATGAAGTTACGAAATATTACGATTTGGAAAGCTTTTCGGAGGTTAGTCAAGCAACGGATTTGATTCATACCTGGAATAGTCGTTTCCAACAACAGCAAGGCATTCGTTGGGGTATCACGTGGAAAGAAGAAGACCGGGTCATCGGAACCTGTGGATTCCATAATTGGGCAAAGGAGCATTATAAAGCTGAAATCGGCTACGAATTGCACCCCGAGTTTTGGCAAAAGGGCATCATGACAGAAGTGATAACCTATATTTTATCCTACGGTTTTCAAGAACTAGGTTTGAATCGAATCGAAGCATTTATCGATCCCGCTAATATCAGTTCCAAAAAACTGCTAGAAAAGGTCGGACTTCGTGAAGAAGGATTATTGAGAGAGTGTTTTTACGAGAAAAATCGGTTTGTTGATGCGCTTCTATTTGCAATCGTAAAGAGAGATTACAACGAATCTCAATAGATTTTGATATAATGGTTTATGGCAAAGCTTACATAAAGAGTTCCACAATGATAGGAGTGAGTTGGAAATGGAAAAAATCATGTTTATTGAAATTGGCATGGGAATTGACTTGCATGGACAAAACGTGACAAAAGCAGCAGTAAGAGCAGTTCAGAACGCCATCCATCACAATTCCATGCCTGGATTACGCTCTGTTCTGCCTAATAACGATATTAACCAAATGAAAGTAAATGTGAGACTGGCAGTACCAACTGATAAGGAAAAGCTGGATTTAGCTGTTGTGCGAGCGGAGTTGCCTTATGGAGAGGTTTCTTTTGAAGTCATCGATGGCGGAATGCTTACATCAAGCGGAGTTGTTCTGGCAGATAAAGAGGATGTTAATGATCTTGCCTACGTGGTAATTGCTTCGGTTGAAGTTGGCTACTAGTGTGAAATAGAGATAGCATACAGCTTGGAATGGTAGAGTAGAGGAGATTTTTACGTGAAAAAAACGAAAGCACTAGTTATGACGTCAGTCTCTGTCGAACAGGAAGCTGTGTTACGTGGTCTACGTGGCTCAGATCGGTTCGACGTAAAATTGGCAGGTGTCGGTCCGGCAGCAGCTGCTGCAAGTACAGCGACCGCACTGGCAAAAGGCGATTATCATCTGGTTGTAAACATGGGAATTGGCGGCGGCTTTGTCGGTCAGGCAGAAGTGGGGTCACTTGTCGTGGCAAGTGAGATTATTGCTGCTGATTTGGGTGCCCAGACATCTGAGGGATTTTGCAGTCTGGACGAGCTTGGTTTTGGAACGACGAGATTTTCAGTAGACGCCAATCTGGTGTCACGGATTTCTGAAGCACTGGTATCGGCTGGCTTATCAGTGAAGACAGGGCCAGTCCTGACAGTATCCACGGTGACAGGAACGGCTGAGACGGCTGCTGAATTGGTAGCAAGAATCCCCGGTGCTTCGATTGAATCGATGGAAGGGTACGGAGTTGCTACCGCTGCCCATTTTCATAACGTGCCTGTTTTGGAAATTCGTGCGGTTTCGAATCCAGTCGGACCAAGAGACAGGGCGGCATGGCGCATACCAGAAGCGTTACAACAATTAGAATTGGCAAGCCGAGTACTATTGGAGGTCCTATCATGAGAATTGCTTTTTCACCTTGTCCCAACGATACCTTCGTATTTCATGCATGGGTTCACGGGTTGGTTCCCGCTGCACCTGAACTGGATGTCACTTATGCTGATATCGATATAACGAACAGCCTTGCAACCAGACCAGATGGCCCGGATGTACTGAAGATTTCATATGCTGCCCTCCCGTGGGTGCTGTCAGAGTATGCACTATTGCCTTGTGGGGGTGCTTTGGGCAGAGGGTGTGGCCCATTGGTATTATCGAATGCGTCTTTGAGTGGAATTCAAGACCCGACCGCACTGTCTGGCAAGCGGGTTGCTGTGCCTAGTGAACGGTCTACCGCTTATTTGCTGTTCCGGTTATGGGCTGCCCAAAACGTACCAGGGGGAGTCGGAGAAGTGGTCATCATGCCATTTCACGAAATCATGCCTGCCGTAAGAGATGGCAAGATCGATGCGGGATTGGTTATCCATGAAGCACGCTTCACATATCCTTCCTATGGGCTCAGTCTTTTGGCTGACATGGGCAGTTGGTGGGAGCAAGACACAAAACTTCCCATCCCGTTGGGTGCCATCATTGTCCGTCGTTCCTTGGATCGGGAAGCCATTGCCCGCTGGATCCGCTCTTCCGTCGAACATGCTTGGGCAAATCCTCAGGAATCACAAGAATACGTACTAAGCCATGCACAGGAAATGTCACCAGAAGTTGCAAAAGCACATATTGACTTGTATGTGAACAAGTTTACGGCTGACTTGGGAGAAGATGGATACTCTGCGGTTACCGCACTTCTCAGTCGGGCGATGAAGGAAGGATTAGTTCCGGAATTTGATTTGGCGCTTTTACGTAAATAGAACATCATGTGCATTATTTCTTCCAAAGACTCCTGCGAAGTTGCCGTTTTTCGGTGACCGTATGAGTCTTTGCTTTTTACAAGTCGTTTGAAAATGAAAGGAATCTTACAAATTATGCTTGAATTCGGCACAGTCTCTATTGAATGGAAAACAATAATTATTCAATTGTTACTTTTGATAATCCCATTCTTAATTATTCTGCTATCTTTAATAGGGCTGGTAAAAACAATCAGAGCAAAACATCATAGCCATTCAGACAAACTCTTAGAGCTCGAGCGGCGAATTGAACAACTGGAGAAAAAGTTGGAGTAGAACGTTAGCTTTCATCCTGCTCCTCCCGATAGGCCCGAATCCCCCTGATAAACATCTCGAGAATCACATCATGCTGCGTCTTGCTTTGGACATGTTTGCGAATTTCCTCCAACTCTGCTACAAGCTCGGAGTCGAGGTGGAGGTTAATCGTTTTGCCTCTGGTGCGGGGATGGATCTCGTAGTGAGATTCCGTTTTGTTGACGAGACCATTGATGATTGCTTCGGTTGGCAACAAGCTTTTATCGGGAATAAAAAGACAGGCTGATTCTAGCACAAGCTGGGAAGCATCTTCTGAAAAAAAGACCGATAAAGGTTGTTGCTGTTGTTTATGATATTTGCGTATTTGACGGGCAATCTTTTGATTGTCAGGCGTATTGGGAAAAAGTATGGATACCGTTGTCATGCGTCCTCCTCAACAAGCTCAAGATCGACTTCCCGAACAGCATGGATCAGTTCCCCCGTGCTCTCTTCTTGGATCGTGTACTCGAACTGATCCTTGTGTAAGTGGACAGAAATAATGACGGCTGGTATCTTCTTCCCATCATTTAACCTTGTGTATTTGACCTGATCGATTATCTCGAAACGGGGAAAGATGTAATTATTTGATGCAAGGAACGCATAAACTGCTGACCTCGGGAAAAGAAATCGCTTGTTCCCTTGTTTTTTCACCAGTAAGGGGAAGTATTCCCGCTCATCGATTTTCTCCCCTAGTAACCCCTCATCAGCCCACCGTTTGATAGCTGTCATATTCTTGGTTATCCCCTGATAGCTTGCAACAAGCTCAATAATTTCTCGTGAAGACATATACGTTTTTCGCAGCTCAAGCTGTTTGAGGTAATTCTTATATTGTTCTTCGAGCTGTGCAAGTTCCTGTGTATCCTGCATGATTTGTCTGCGCAACTGGCTGATTCGTTCCACCCACTTCATCCGCAACAAATCCTTTCCGACCGCTTATACTACCAAAGTATGTGAAGATGAAATCAAACATGAAGGATTTCTCCAAATGATTTCAGCAAAAACTACATGAAATTTGAAATCAAAAATCATAAAACACGGATGCCCTTCATTTGTTAATAGAAACAGGTGTTATTCCTGCCTATTGTGAGGGGGTACAGCCATGACCTTGAATCAAGGTGCGTTTATACCAGGAGAAGAGTTACGCAAGAATTTTAGTGAAGTGGTACCAGCACTGAGGCCGAAAGATGCAGTGGATGAAGCGAATCGCTGCTTGTACTGTTACGATGCACCCTGTATTAAAGCATGTCCGACAGGAATTAATATTCCGTCTTTTATTCAGAAAATTGCGACAGGCAACCTGCTAGGCTCTGCTCGAACGATTATGGAAGCCAATCCAGTGGGTGCAAGCTGTGCTCGGGTATGTCCAACTGAAGAATTGTGTGAGGGCGCCTGTGTCCTAAATCATGCTTCAAAACCCATCATGATCGGTCTTTTGCAGCGGCATGCAACGGACTGGGCGATTCGCGCGAAAGCGAATCTGTTTCATGCATCAGAACCGAATGGTCGAAAAGTAGCAATCGTAGGTGGCGGACCTGCTGGGCTATCCGCAGCGAGGGAACTTGCCCGATTGGGTTATCAGGTGGAGGTCTTCGAGGCGAAGGAAAAAGCAGGAGGACTGGGTACGTATGGGATTGTCTCTTTCCGTCTTCCGCAGGAAATCGCTCTGTGGGAAGTAGAGCAGGTAGAATCCCTAGGCGTGACATTCCATTACAACACAAAGATCGGTGTAGATATTCAACCAAACGAGCTGTTGGAGCAGTATGACTCTGTTCTGTTGGCGGTTGGCATGGGCGCCGTTCCACAACTGGGAATCGAGGGTGAGGAATTCGATGGTGTGTTGGATGCGATCAATTTGGTAGAAGACACAAAAACGAAAACGCTTACAAATCAGATGATCGGCAAAAAGGTAGCGGTGATCGGAGCAGGTAATACAGCGATCGATGCAGCCACCTGTTCGAGGCGACTGGGAGCAGATCTCGTACAAATTTTGTACCGCCGTACACAGAAAGAGATGACAGCTTATGAGTTTGAGTACGAATTTGCAAAACAGGACGGGGTGGAATTTCGTTGGTTGGTAGCGCCTGTACGAATACTTGGCAAGGACGGTAAAGTGACGGGACTCGAACTGATTCGCATGGAGTTGGGAGAGCCGGATGCCAAAGGACGGAGAAGGCCCGTTCCTATCCCGGGAAGCGAATACCAAATTGAAGTGGACTACGTTGTGAAGGCGATTGGGCAAAAACGTCGTCTGGGGCTGATAGATGCCTTCGAACTCCAGCATACGAACGGAGTAGTCACAGTTGATGACCACTTCCAAACAACAAGAGACGGTGTGTACGCAGCAGGAGATTTTGTTTTTGGTGGAGGCAAAACAGACGCAATGGTCGTTGATGCAGCACAGCAGGGCAAGAAGGCAGCCTATGCTATTCACGAACGCTTCGCAACGAAATTATAAAGATTTTACCCGACCAACGGAATAGAGGAGGACTGAACATGGCTGATCTTCGTATCAATTTGGCAGGTATTGAGTCACCCAATCCTTTTTGGCTGGCTTCCGCACCACCGACGAATTCCGGTTATCAGGTACAGAGAGCATTTGATGCAGGATGGGGAGGTGCGGTGTGGAAGACGCTTGGCGATCCCATTATCAACGTAACATCACGTTTCGCTGCATTTCATCGGGGAAATCAGCGTGTACTTGGGTTTAACAATATTGAGCTAATAACGGATCGACCACTCGAAGAAAATCTCAAGGAAATCTACGAGACCAAGAAAATGTTTCCCAAGCACACGTTAATTGCATCACTCATGGTAGAACCCAAGCAGGAAAAGTGGCATGAGATCGTCAAACAGGTGGAAGCTGTCGGGGTAGACGGACTTGAATTGAATTTTGGCTGTCCGCACGGGATGGCAGAACGGGGCATGGGTTCTGCTGTCGGTCAACAACCCGATTTAGTCAGACAGCAGACGGAATGGGTTAAAGAAGTAGCCCAGACGCCTGTCATCGTCAAGCTTACTCCCAATATCACTGACATCCGTTTCACAGCCCGAGCAGCAAGGGCAGGGGGTGCCGATGCAGTTAGTATGATTAATACCATCAACAGTTTAATGGGTGTCGATCTGGAAAGATGGCTGCCGATCCCCCATGTAGATGGAAAGGGTGCCCATGGTGGCTATTGTGGTCCGGCAGTCAAGCCTATTGCGTTAAACATGGTGGCAGAATGTGCGAGAGACCCATTAGTGGGTATCCCGATCTCTGGTATTGGGGGCATCTCCACCTGGCAGGATGCTGTTGAATTCATGCTAATGGGTGCGTCAGGAGTACAAGTTTGCACTGCTGCGATGCACCATGGCTTCCGCATTGTAGAAGATATGATCGACGGCTTGAATAACTACCTGGATCAGCGGGGAATTGCTTCAGCCATGGATTTGGTTGGCAAGGCCGTGAACACCTACTCCGACTGGGGCAATCTCAATTTGAATTACAAGATTGTCGCACGCATTCATGAAGAAACCTGTATTAACTGCAATAAATGCCATATCGCCTGTGAAGATACGTCGCACCAATGTATTGATATCGTAAAGGATGACATTACTGGTCGTGAACGTTTGGTCGTTCGTGAAGAAGATTGTGTTGGCTGTAATCTCTGTTCTATCGTCTGTCCTGTAGAGGGGACAATCGAAATGATTGAGATTCCGTCAAACGAACTGCCGCTTAGTTGGAACCAGCGTCAAGCCGCTCTTGCAGCAGGGGGAGGAAGCAATAACTCGGAGTCATGTTAATCGCAGAACACGAATAAATTGAGAATAGAAAGCTTGTACTTGTACTAACGACAAAAGCGGGTGATGGAAAATGTACAAAGTAATACGTGGTGGTACAGTTGTTACGGCCTCAGACACGTTTTTTGCTGATGTTGCCATTCACAATGAAACGATTGTGGCGATTGGTCAAGACTTGGAGTTTGAAGGTGCGGAAATCATTGATGCAACCGGCTGTTATGTATTTCCTGGGGGAATTGATCCGCATACCCATCTAGACATGCCGTTCGGCGGAACCGTTACCGCAGATGATTTCGAATCAGGGACCAAAGCGGCAGCTTTTGGGGGAACCACTTCAATCATTGATTTTTGCTTGACATCCAAGGGTCAATCTCTGCAGCAAGCGATTGCTATCTGGCATGAAAAGGCGAATGGAAAAGCGGTCATTGACTACGGTTTCCACCTGATGGTTGCCGAAGCGAATGAACAAGTGCTGCATGATTTGGAAGAAGTAGTACGAGAAGAAGGAATTACCTCATTGAAGGTTTTCATGGCTTATAAAAATGTGTTTCAGGCAGATGACGAAACACTGTTCAAAACATTAATCCGTGCCAAGGAATTGGGAGCACTCGTACAGGTACATGCCGAAAACGGAGATGTCATCGATTACCTGACAAAAAATGCCTTGGCACAGGGTAATACAGACCCGATTTACCATGCACTCACGAGACCGCCCGAAGCAGAAGGGGAAGCGACAGGACGTGCAGCCGCACTCGCTGCTCTGGCCGATTCACAACTGTATGTCGTACACGTCTCCTGTGCAGATGCGGTAGCCCGCATTGCGGAAGCTCGAGAAAAAGGCTGGAATGTGTACGGGGAAACCTGCCCGCAATACTTGGCTTTGGACGTAAGCTATCTGGAAAAACCATATTTTGAAGGAGCAAAATACGTCTGGTCACCGCCGCTGCGTGAAAAATGGAATCAGGAAGTGCTTTGGAACGCACTGAAAAGCGGCATTCTTCAAACCATTGGTTCCGATCAATGCTCATTTAACTTCGAAGGTCAAAAAGATCTGGGCAAAGGAGATTTCACGAAGATTCCCAATGGCGGACCGATTATTGAAGATCGCTTCAGCATTGTCTATTCCGAAGGTGTTCATAAAGGCAGAATCAGCTTAAATCAATTCGTTGATATCATCTCCACGAAAGTGGCTAAACTGTTTGGCCTCTATCCGAAAAAAGGAACAATTGCGGTAGGAACGGACGCCGACATTGTCATTTTCAACCCTAATGGTACAAGAACGATCTCGCAGGCAACACATCATATGAACGTAGACTACAATCCATTTGAGGGAATTGAAGTTCATGGACGAGTAAGAGATGTATTTTCCCGTGGCTCCTATGTCATCAAGGATGAGCAATTCGTAGGTCAGACTGGTGCTGGCCAGTATGTCAAACGGGCGAAATTTGCCAGACCATAATTACATGAACGATTGAATATGAAAGGAAGTATGCCACGTGCCGAATAAAGTGAAGATTGGTTTGATTCAGGCAAAGCACGATGTCCATGGTGATGAACCCGTCTCGGTGCATAAGGAAAAAGCAATTGAAAAACACATACAACTCGTTCGAGAAGCTGCAGCCAAAGGCGCACAGATTATCTGCTTGCAGGAAATCTTCTATGGCCCTTATTTTTGTACGGAGCAGAAAACCAAGTGGTACGAATCAGCTGAAGAAGTACCGAATGGACCAACTACACGATTATTCCAGGACTTGGCCCGTGAGCTTGGTACGGTCATCGTCCTCCCTGTGTATGAACTGGCAGGAATCGGTATTTACTACAATACTGCAGCAGTAATTGACGCAGACGGAACCTATCTGGGCAAATACCGCAAACAGCACATTCCGCATGTAGCAGCAGGTGATCCAGAGAAGGGGTGCGGGTTCTGGGAAAAATACTACTTTAAACCAGGCAATCTCGGTTACCCCGTATTTGATACCGCTTTTGCAAAGGTCGGAGTCTATATTTGTTATGATCGTCATTTCCCAGAAGGAGCCCGCTTACTTGGTCTGAACGGTGCAGAAATTATTTTTAACCCATCGGCAACAGTTGCTGGCCTGTCTGAATATCTGTGGAAGTTGGAACAACCTGCCCATGCAGTGGCAAACGGTTACTATGTCGGAGCGATCAATCGTGTGGGCTATGAAGCACCCTGGAATATGGGAGAATTCTATGGACAATCTTACCTTGTCGATCCCCGTGGTCAATTCGTAGCTGTAGCGTCAAGAGATCAGGATGAAGTCATCGTCGCTGAAATGGACAAAAACTTGATCCATGAGGTACGTGACCAATGGCAATTCTACCGTGATCGCCGTCCAGAAACCTATGACAATATGGTGCGTTTGCTTCCATAAGTAAAGCAGGAGAAGAAAAGAAAACAGGTAGCAGGTATCAATCACCCGCTGCCTTGTTTTCTTTTTACAATAGATCGAATTAGTCACAAAATAGGGGAAGAAGGGATTCATCATGATCGTTACGGCATACAGGGGAATTGAATATCAGGAAGCTGTGGAGGTAGTCGAGCGCCAGCAATACAAGAGAGACGAGCGTCGCAGCTTTGTTGGCGGACTTGGGGCCAAGGCTGTTTTTGGGTCAGGTGTGTATCTGGTGAGCAATCCGCAAGTGGCTGCAGACTATGCATTTTGTCATGCGGAGATGTCTTGGGGGCAAGCAGCAATTCTCGAACAACAGCTTCGCTTATCACGCCCTCGAATCCTTCATCACGCTTTTGGTGAAAACGAACTTCGGGACGAAGCGATTCACTGGAAATACTCACGGGAAGAAATGGTGACCGTCGCATCGATTCTTCGCCCAAAGGATTGGTTGCGGTGGTCTGGTGAACAAATCAGAGAATACTTGCTGGAGCGGGGATTTGATGGAATTGTCTACCATATCCAGCAAGATTTAACCTACTATGTCAGTTATGAGCCGGCTAAGCAACTGCAGGATATACGGCTTGTCAGTTCGTTTTGTGTGCCTTCTGAATAAATGACTTACTAACACTTCCTAATTTAGAAATGATATACTAACGGGAATAGGGGTAATTTTCTGAAAGATTACTGTAAGGATCAGGAGCGTATAAGTCATGTTACGTGCACTCTTTTTACCAGCTATCAAACTATTTAATCGCTTTAAATACATACAATTGATTACCTTGCTGGGAAGTATCTTGACCATTCCTGCTATGGTTGCATTTTCATTTTATCTTGCTCACGTTCAAAACGAAATTGTTGAAGCAAAGAAAGGGATCATCGGGATTGGTTATAATCAGTTGTTACAAGAATACCTGGAAGATTTGCAGCAATATCGGGCCATGTCGGTTACTTATCTGAGCGGAGATCGATCATTTGGACACAAATTACAGGAAAAGAAAGCCGATATTATCCAGGATATCATGCAAATTGATCACTACGATCAACGGTTTGGCAATCAATTGCAAACAACGGCCAAGTGGCAAGAAATAAAATACAGATGGTATGATCTTCAGTCAATCGATAAGAGTGAGGATCCTTATCAAAATTACCTATCGCTCACCGACTATTACCATGATGTCCTTGAGTATATGACGTTTCTTGGAGATGCATCAGGGCTTTCACTAGACTCTGAATATGTCAGTTTTTATCTGGTAAACGGAATAATTAAAACGGTGCCTGAACTGTCCGAAACATTGGGGCAAATTAGAGCGATCGGATTAATTACCAATAAAGACTCGAATCATCAACTTAGTTATCAACTCATCTCCATGCAATCCCTCTTGCGATCAAAACTGAATGACTTGGAACATGAAGTAAAAATCATTGATCGTAACCTTACCAGTAAACATCTGAGCATTATTACAAAACATCAACTGTTGCAAGAGAAAAGTAAAAACATAATCGATAAAATTGATCAGCATATCAACTTCCTCAGTCGCTGGGAGTATTACCAGCTTCTAACGGATACTATTGAAGTCTGTTTTTCGCTGTATGACAGTGAAACTACCATGCTTCAGGAGATTTACTCTGATCGGGTTGAAAAGTTGATGGATCAATGGTATTTCCTAATTGGTATTTCTGTTTTTATCCTCGTGTTTACTATGTACGGGTTTATTGCTTTTTACCTGTCGGTGACTGAGACAGTACGCAATATAAAAAGCAAATCACTTGCCATTGTGAGCGGAAATCTGCCAATGACAACATCTCTTTCAATGAAAGAAGACTTGCTTGATATTGGGAATACATTTAACCAGATCACTCGTAATATGCATCAACAAAAAATTAGCGTCATGGGCCAGATGGCCGCAGGAATGGCTCATGAGATTCGTAATCCGCTTACATCGATCCACGGTTTCACCCAGTTTATGAAAAAAGGGATCGAAGAAGGGAGCATGGAGCCGGAGACTTTCCTGCAATATCTCAATATTTGTCAGGAAGAAATCAAGGCGATTGAGAATTTGGTAGCGAATTTCTTGATTTTGGCTCGGAAAAATGAAGAGGCAACTATTGAAATCCGGCCCGTTCATTTGCAGACGGTACTTAATCGGGTCCATGAATTGTCCAAGCATTTTGTGATTGAAAAAGACGTCTTCCTCACATTCCGTTACGACGACGAAAACTCTTGGGTCAATGGGGTAGGTACACATATCGAACAAATCGCCTTGAATCTCGTAAAAAATGCCATTGATGCTGTTCCAGCAGGTGGAAAGGTTTCGCTGCGTACGAGTATCGATCAACGGTTGGATCAGGCGATCATCTCGATTCAGGACAACGGCTCGGGTATTCCTGCAGAGCGAATGAAACATTTATTCGAACCCTTTTATACTACAAAAGAAAAAGGAACCGGAATTGGCTTATCCGTTTGCAAAAAGCTTCTCGACGAAATGGATGGCAATATAACGATTTATTCCGAGGAAGGATTTGGCACAACGGTTACGTTCCGACTTTTGCTCACATCACCAGAGTAAAAAAACGCAGGATGCCTCTTGAGAGGTATCTTGCGTTTTTTGTAATGAATGAAACATCCAGCCGCCTTAGTATGTTTCTCCCTCATCACCGATCACTTTTGCTGAAAGAATAGTAGCAATTTCCTTCATTTTATTTACAACATTCTCGTCATCACCAGCACCTGAAACACTGATGCGACCTCTGCTATATCGAAATGGAACTTCAATTCCTTCTTCTTCATAATTCCAAAGGGCAAAACCACCATGAATAGATATCTTACTTCCAGATGGTGGAGTAACACTAATTTCATTGCCTGCATGAAATTGTGGGTCTGTAATGATATATTGATTCCACTCTTGTTCTGTAATGGGATCCTTTTCACTTTCAAACCAAAACGAAGCTCGTGTTATATGTAGATCGTAGCTCAAAATACCCCTCCTAAAGAATAACTGATTTGTTATATAACTATTCTAACATATTGCAATTAGGGGTATTTTAGGTGAATTTAACAAAAATCAGTAATTAGTGTTAATGGAAGAGCCTACAATGGTGGCTGAGTGTGCTTATATCGGGGAGCACTTTTACAGTCTTTCGAAAGACGTGTCATGATTTCACCCCATGGAGCTTTGCCGATAACTGTAAATCCTAATTTTTCATAAAGGCTGGCAGCAGATCGATTGTCTGGGTGATAGGCTACCATAATATCTGTGGTATCAGGTTTTGATTTTATTCTTTCGATAACCTGTCTCATAGTCTCTGCCCCGTAACCGTTTCCTTGGTTATTTGCAGCAATCATAAGTCTATATATCCAGTATTGTGAATCATCAGGATCTTTACCGTACATCACAAATCCAACCATTATTTGATCCTTGTAAACGGCAAGTGTTTCGAAATTCGGTAAAAATTTTGACTGTGCTAGGGAATATAGATTTGAGGCGATAAATTGTTTTTGATCTTCACGGGGCTCTAACTCAATACATTCTTCCCAGTTTTCAGAAGTTACTTCCTTTAGGGTAAGGGTCACAACAGTGTCTCCTTTACTATTTTTAGGAGAATTATACCACGAAGTCTACTACCGAGAACGAACTTGAGCCTAACTGAATGCTCAGTAATAGGGCACCAAACAATTGTGATCACAAAAACCGTGAGATCCACCGAAATGACGGCAACGTTGGTAACACTCTTCATCCAATCGTACTCTTGGTTGTATATACGGGAGACATAACGTTTCACAATCTTCATTAGGAGGACTTACACGTCTACACTCAATCAAACATTCGTCAAAGTTATTAGGAGGTTGACGAAATTCAACCAAGTGACCATTTACTTTCTTGAATCGCTTAGACTTAGATTTTTTCTTTTTCAAGTGAAATCACCTCCGTATTACGATCTATGATAGTGTATTAACAGCATTTCTCTTTGACTGAGCAAGTGTTCTCATGTACCGAAAATGGACGTAAAAACAAGAGGTGAATCAAAATGTATTTTTCTCCATTATTTGAAAACGATGTACCAGTAGCACTTTTACGCCCTTAGTGTAGTAACGACTTATTCCATACTGATAGCCCTAATTGTGTTGACCCCTTTTGTACTGCCGCGATTACACGCAATTAACATCTCTCAACTGACGAAGAGAACATAGGTGTAACGTTTTGGATTGGTTCCATCTTAATTCTCATTGGCGTTTTATTGGTTATGAAAGAGAAAAAATAGAATTCAAAAACCCCTTCATTTAGAGGATGAAGGGGTTTTAGTTATAAAAAGCTTGCTCTACTAATCTCTAACCTAGATACGTTTGAGTTCTTTATGCAAGACGCGATGGCTTGGATTAAGCTCGTCCGCTAAAGTAATACCGAACACGCTAACCAAGACTTTATCCAGATCAGAATCACCGTTACTTACTCTAATTTGAACTTCAAATTGAGGAAGTGAACTAACAGAGACTTCTACAAATTCAGAAGAGTTTGATGGAACCGTGACTGTTTCTGAAAAGGTGCGAGTTTTTGTGCCGTTAAGTCTAAAAACTCTAACCCTTGCTGTGATCGTGCTGCTGCTATTGTTTAATATTTTTACTCTAACCCTCTGAGAATTGTTAGTGACGAAATTCTCAAGCGGACCGGTGGAAAAATCTCTTGTGGCCAATTGTTATTCCTCCTTTCAAACGGTTCCTACAGTAGATGACAGATAGAACGTTTTTGAAAGGGACAAAATAATTGGTTCAGTTACATCATTTTATATAATTTTTCAATGTGGGGACGACGCTTACCGCAATGGTAATTGAAAAAACTCCCTACTAAGTAGGGAGCGAGTATTCAAATACTCACTTTTTTTAGCAACTACTATCAGTCCAATGAATATCATGCCGATGTTTCATCATCTCAGCATAATGCACAAACTTATTTTCGTGATAAAAGTGCTTTTTGTAATAGTAGATATGTTTCTGTGGATCTTTGTGTTCGTAAAAACTTGCTAGCATTTGATACTCTGAGGCTTTCTTAAAGTGATATTCCATTTTATCCTTATACACTCGGTACACCTCCTAGAGATCATTCTCCGCATCATATGCAAGCATTAGTCATCACGAAATGGACAATTGTCTGGATGGAGACAAAGTAGTTACAAAACAAACGATAATTGTAAAACAAGGGGTGAAATCAGTAGCGAGATACAACTTATTTGGTGTCACAGTGGATCAAAGACGGATCAGATAAAAAATGAAAAAACACCACCGTAGGCAGTGTTTTTGGAAAAATTTAGACATGTGCGGGTTCAGGGGTCAATAAATGAAGTGGTGGTGGTACTAACCAACCTTTTTCTTTATTAATGCGTAACAACCTTGCTCCAAGTTGAACTTTTGTCATATGGAATTGACTAAACATCATACTTATGTCCTCGCGAACACATTGACCAATAACTTGGCTACAAGCCACTAGTCCAACTGAAATGTCTCTGGATACTCCAGCAGCAATTTCAGGATCATTAAATCTTGCACCAACTGGGATGCTTTCTAAGGATGCAGTAGGACGTTCTGGAGGGGAGGGAGGCAACCCAACACCGTTTACTTTCAGTAAGCTTTCAACTTGCTCAATTTCTTGTTTCATAGAGCCAGTCAGATCTTCCAAAAATCTTCGTAGGTCATGATCGCCAGTATGATTAATAAATGTTTGAAATCCAACTAACAATCCTTTGGTTGATGAAAGGTAACTCCAAGTACTAAAGACTTCTCCGTAATGCATTGGTTCGTTCTGAGGATTACCACTTAGTATTCCCATAAATGTCCTCCCACTTTTTATTAGAGTTCTAAAATCCATTTGGGTTCTCCTAACTCACTTTTAATGAATTAACCCAAGAATTAGGTTTTACCGGGAGTTTGAAATTTATTATGGGATTCCTTAAACGGTAGTTCCGGACGCTCCAAATGCAAAATCAGAAAAAATTGTTCTGACAAAAAAGAAAAGCATCTCAAAAGTCGAGATACTTTTTTAGGCTCTGGGATGAAAGCCAGTAAATATTATGGCTTCTTACCAGACAAATCATCCATCAAAAAGTAGTCCATTTGGTGGAAGTGGGATACTGGGAGTGAACCAGTAAGGATATTTTGTGCTTTTAATACTTGGATATTCAATACACACGATTAGTTAAATAGAAATGCAATCTATCTCTTTATCAAGTATGTATTGTGATTTCTTATGTGTAAAACCAATCCGGGTGTAGAAATGAACGGCATCTGATCTCGTTTGGTTCGTCCGTACTCTAATTTTTGTGAACCCTGAATTTGCAGCCCATTGTTCGCAAGTTTTAACTAACTGTTTCCCAATGCCTTCTCCTCGATTTGCACTATCGATGACAAGACCACAAATCTCCACAAATGGGGAGGATTCGATTAATAAACGTACATTGGCATGTATCCAACCTACCAATTTTTGATTGGATTCAGCGACGTAAACAACATGATCTGTGCGGCTAGAGATCAATTGAAATCTTTCAACAATTTGAGAGGGTTCTACTGGATAGCCCAGTTGACTTGAAAGTCTGGAAATTTCAATGGAATCGCTAATTAACGCTTTTCTGATAAGAATGAGAATTCACCGCCTTGACCGAAATAATCAAATAAGATGATAACATAGAGGTAGAAATAACAATGGACATCTAACAAATATGTTGTATGTATGGCACAATTCTTTTTCGCAGAGAGAGCTTTTTACTCAGTTAGATTTTTTACACTCTGCTCATGTTCTCGAAGCTGAGCGTCCATGGAACAAGGGATGCGATCTAGTGGAAAATTCATTTTCACATCAACTAGTTTTAATAAACGCTCATTTCCGCAATAAGGGCAACAATGAATAGAAAATTTACCCTTTACCCATGCAGACAGACCATGAATAACTTTCGTTTTTGTATGCAAATCACAATTTGAACAATACATTCTCATATGAATCAGTCCAATTGTTATAAGATTTATTATCAGGATATTACTAAGAAATGGAATTGATTGCAACAGTAATTGTTGTGGCACTTCTCATCACCGTAAATATTTTACAACATTTATAAATCATTTACCCATCACAGAAAAAAATCCCCACTTTAGGGGGACGTCAAGAAATCATTGTTATATTGTAGGTGACAGTACAGCTTCAAATGAATCCAAAATTTCTAGGAAACGAGAGGCTTCTCTAAAGACGTGATCTGCCAGGAGTGGGGGGATAATGCTCTTTATTCGACACGCTTCAATCAGATCACGTGCAGTTTTCTTGAAGTCGCGTAATTGTCGCACCGAGATACGATTTTGATCGACAAACTGATCGAGAAGAGGTTGAGTTTGAGATTGGGGACTCATTGAGTCGAGATCGATTGCCTGGAATAAAAGTTGATCAAAATCATGGCTAAATTCTCTTGCTTGCTCTGTGAGTTTTCTCTCCGATGGATCTAGTAGATGGTTAATAAACTTTGCGTGGTCGGCCATTATTCTCAGAAAGAAGACGTTCTCATTTATAACAGCATCCGGCAATGAATCGAGGGTTCCTGTGTTTAATTGTTCAAGTCGTTTCATGAAATAGGCTGCCTCTCTGCTCACATGATCGACCAACAACGGAAAGTTGTTACCGCCAATTTGGCAATGGATGATTAGACCCAGTACTTTCCGTTTAAACGCCCAAATGTGGCAAACGGCTTTGTAAACAATGTTGTTAAATTCGAAAATTACTTGTGGATCTACATCAGGTGAAAAAGAGAGTGCTTGATTTTCAATATCTTCAAAAATGCTGTAAAACTGATTAGCTTCATTGATTAGTGTTTTATCCTCACAATTAAACCCTAGTCTTAAGAAAAGAGAATGTTCCTTCATGATGCGTGACCAAAAGCGAATCTCGTCTAATGACCTATTAACAAACGGGTCTGCCATATAGAGAACCTCCAGTATGCAATGTATTAGCCTCTGTAGTCATGAACATGATGTATATCTATGTGTTTACCCATATTGTTGAAATGGGCTTTTGCCCATAAATTACGAAAGGAATAAGCCCATTTCTAATTATTTGCAAGAAGGACGTCACTTGAAAGTGAAAGCGGCTGTATAAAATTAAGGGAAATTTCGAGAAGAGTCGAGGTGGATTGAGGGAGTAGGCGGATGAACAAATCATGGTGCGAGGCACAATATCGAGTCATGTAATTATCGGCCAGATACTTTGCCTTAGACAATCCTGCTTCTAGTAAGAAAGAACAAAAACCCCACCTCTACGGCGTAAGCCAAGGTGGAGGGAGTGTTCATGAAAAAAAGTACTTACAACCGATCATATATAGAACATAAATGATAAATGCGGCTACTACAGCATAAGAAGGCTTGTACCATTTTGTCAGTATAAAAATACAGCTAATTAAAATCACTGCCCCAAAAGCGCCAAAAATAGCATTTTTCTGTGTGATTCGAAAGTCTGCAATACTCATATTTTGCATTTGCAAGTTAATATTGATCAACGTCATGATGGGCAGTAAAGTCACAACACCAGACAAAAATAAGTATTTCGATTTGCTTAGAAGCGAGGCGCATACCAAAATTGTTCCACCTATAATAAACTGTAAAATATAACCCACTATAATCCCACCTTACCTGA